>JANLYV010000263.1:0-15636 GCA_031365825.1 Rubrivivax sp.
CCGTCGGCCATGAACTGCAGGCCAAGGTGCTGAAGTTCGACGCAGAAAAGAATCGCGTCAGTCTCGGCATCAAACAACTGGGCGACGACCCGTGGCACGGTGTGGCCCGCCGCTACCCGAACGGCACGCGCCTCTTCGGCAAGATCACCAACATCGCCGACTACGGCGCGTTCGTCGAGATCGAACCCGGCATCGAAGGCCTGGTGCACGTCAGCGAAATGGACTGGACCAACAAGAACGTGGCCCCGGCCAAGGTCGTCACGCTGGGCGAAGAAGTCGAAGTCATGGTGCTCGAGATCGACGAGGACAAGCGCCGCATCAGCCTCGGGATGAAGCAGTGCAAGGCCAACCCCTGGGAAGAGTTCAGCACCACCTGGAAGCGCGGCGACAAGGTCAAGGGCCCCGTCAAGTCGATCACCGACTTCGGCGTGTTCGTCGGCCTGGCCGCGGGCATCGACGGCCTGGTGCACCTGTCCGACCTGTCCTGGCACGAGCCGGGCGAGACGGCCGTGCGCAACTACAAGAAGGGCCAGGAAGTCGAAGCCATCGTGCTCGCCATCGACGTCGAGCGCGAGCGCATCTCGCTCGGCATCAAGCAGATGGATACCGACCCGTTCACCAGCTTCACCACGCTCAACGACCGCGGTGCCGTGGTCAACGGCAAGGTCAAGTCGGTCGACCCGCGCGGTGCCGAGATCCAGTTGAACGAAGACGTCACCGGCTACCTGCGCGCCAGCGAGATCTCGCGCGACCGCGTCGAAGACGCGCGCAACATGCTCAAGGAAGGCGACGATGTCTCGGTCATGATCGTCAATGTCGATCGCAAGATGCGTTCGATCCAGTTGTCGATCAAGGCCAAGGACAGCGCCGACCAACAAGAAGCCATGCAGCGCCTGTCGCAGACGAGCGAGCGTGAGAACGCCGGCACCACCAGCCTTGGCGCCTTGCTGCGCGCCAAGCTCGACACGCAGAAAGAGTAAGGCCGCGGCCACCTGTGCGGTCGCGACCCGACCGCACAGGTGCTTCCAAGGCTCCCTGGCAGCCCCCGACGTGATCGGGCCAGCCGCCGGGGCCCGTGTGCAGTTCGACGATCGACGTTCACGATGACCCGCTCAGACCTCGTCACCCGCCTGGCCGATCGCTTTTCGCAGCTGACGCAGCGCGACACCGAGTTCGCGGTGAAGACCATGCTCGAAGCCATGGCCGACGCACTGGCGCGTGGCCACCGCATCGAGATCCGCGGCTTCGGCAGCTTTTCCATCACGCGCCGGCCACCGCGCCTGGGCCGCAATCCGCGCAGCGGCGCGCAGGTGCTGATCCCCGAAAAACTGGTGCCGCACTTCAAGCCCGGCAAGGCGTTGCGCGAAGAGGTGGATGCGCACACGCCGGCTGCGTCCGACACGCTCCCCAGCCGATAATCGCGCCCCCATGCGCGTGCTGATCTGGCTGCTGCGAGCCTTCATCTTTTTCGCCCTGTTCGCGTTTGCGCTGAACAACCAGCAAGGCGCCGTCGTGCACTGGTTCTTCGGCGTGGGCTGGAACGCGCCCATGGTCATCATCGTGCTCGCGGCCTTTGCCGCCGGCTGCGTCATTGGCGTGCTGGCCATGCTGCCCGGTTGGTGGCGGCATCGGCGTGCGGCCAGGGCTGGGCTGCCGGCTGCCGCGGCCGGCCCCGCAGTCGCGGCAACGCCATCGGCTCGGCCGGCCGCGGCGCCCTCGGGCTTCGGCCCTGAGGTTCCGCCGCGCGAGCTGCTGTAGGCCAGGCCCTGACGCACCCTGACGATGGACTTCGACTTCCAATGGCTGCTGATCGCCCTGCCCGTGGCCTTTGCCCTGGGCTGGCTGGCCTCGCGCTTCGACCTGCGTCAATACCGCGGCGACAGCCGCGACGCGCCACGCGCCTACTTCAAGGGCCTGAACCTGCTGCTCAACGAACAGCAAGACAAAGCCATCGACGCCTTCATCGAAGCGGTGCAGAACGACCCCGACACGACCGAGCTGCACTTCGCGCTGGGCAATCTGTTCCGCCGCCGCGGCGAGTTCGAGCGCGCGGTGCGCGTACACCAGCACCTGCTTCAGCGCGGTGACCTCAAGGCCGGCGAGCGCGACCGCGCCCAGCACGCGCTGGCGCAAGACTTCATGAAAGCCGGCCTCTTTGACCGCGCCGAAGAAGCCTGGCGCGCGCTGCTCGGCACCGCCTTCGACGCCGATGCACAGGCGGCGCTGCTGTCGCTGTACGAACGTTCGCGTGATTGGGCCAAGGCTGCGGAAGTCGCTGCGCACCTGGGCCAGGCCACCCACGGCGGCTACGGCCGCGCGACCGGGACCTATGGCGACTACGGCGCGCGCATCGCGCATCACTGGTGCGAGCTGGCTCAGGACGCCGACGCCGCCGGCCACGGCAGCGACGCGGCAACCGCCCTGCAGCGGGCCTTCGAGGCCGCACCCGATGCGCCCCGCCCATGGGTGCTGGCGGGCCAACGCCACGCGCGCGCCGGCGAACATGCGCAGGCGCTGCAACGCTGGGACCACTTGCGCGAACACCAGCCCGCGGCCTTCATGCTGGTGGCCGAAGCCTATGCACAAAGTGCGCTGGCTTGTGGTCAGCAGGCCCAGGCATTGCAAGCGCTACGCGCTCAACATGAACGTTATCCGGCGATGGACCTGCTGCGCGCGCTGGCCTTGCTGGAAGCGCGCGACGAGGCGGCGTCCTTGCAGCGGCTGCTGTCGCACCTGCGCCAGCAGCCCAGTCTTTCCGCCGCGCTGGAAGTGCTGGCGCGGCCGGCATCGGCCTGGCCCGAAGGCACGAAGGACGACTTATTGGCTGCGGTGGCGCAGGCCGCGTTGCCATTGCAGCGCTACCGCTGCGCGGCTTGCGGCTTCGAGGCGCAGCACTACTTCTGGCAATGTCCGGGCTGCCTGAGCTGGGACAGTTACCCGACGCTGCGCATCGACGAGCAATAGCGCGTCAGCACCTCAAGGCGCCATCTGCCCTTCCAGCAACTTCACCACATCGGCCAGCTTGGGCACCTGCCCCTTGCCACCGATGCTGGCCACCGGCCCCGGGCCGGTGATGCCGGCCAGGCCCGGCTCGTGGTCGCAATAGATGCCGATGGTAGGCCGCCCCAGCGCCGCACCCAGGTGTGAAAAGCCGGTGTCCAGCCCGACGATGCAGTGCGCGCGGTTGAGCACGGCAGCCATCTCGCCAACCTTCAGGAAGGGCGGCACCGTGCCGCCGCAGTCGGCGGCGATGCGCTCAGCCACGCTCTGTTCGGCCTCGGTGCCCCACAACACCACGGGCGTGAGGCCGAGGCCGCGCATCTTGCGACCGACTGCCACCCAGCGCGCTTCGGGCCAGAGCTTTTCCTTGCGGCTGGCGTTGGGGATGAGCACGGCATAACGCGCGGGCATGGGCCAGCTGAGCACGGGCACGGTGAGCCCGAAGTCGGGTTCGCTGCGCGGCATGGCGTAGCCCAGGTGCATCGCCGCGAGCTGGCGGCAGCGTTGCACCGCATGCAGGTTGCGCGGCACCGCGAAGCTGCGCTGGTAGAACATTGCCGCCGCACCTTCACGCGCGCTGGCGCGGTCGAAACCCACCATCGGGCCATCGGCCTGCATGCCCCACAGCGCGCTCTTGAGCAGGCCTTGCAGGTCGAGCACAAGGTCGTAGCGCCGGTCGCGCAATTCGGCACGCAGCTTGCCCATGGCCTGCCAGGTGCTGCGCTCGAACAGCTGGCGCCGCCACTTGCGCCAGGCCAGCGGCAACACGCGGCTGACGCCCGCGTGCAGCTTCGGAATGGCAGCGAAAGGCGCTTCGACGAGCCAGTCGATCTCGACGCCCGGGCAGTGGCGCTGCAGATCGCTCACGGTGGGCAGCGCGTGCACCACGTCGCCCATCGACGAGGTCTTGATGATGAGCAAGCGCATCAGCCGCGTTCGCGCACCAAGGCCGGATTCAGCGAGGCGTCGTTGTACATCTTGAACTGGCGATAGACCTTGAAGTAGGCGCGGCCGGCCAACGCGTCGGCGAGCAGCGCATCGAAGCAGGCGCCGAGATCGCTGCACTGTTCCTGCAATCGGGCCAGTTTGACGCGGCTGGCCGCACGGTGACTTTCGTCGACGTCGGTGCGCTGCGTCTGCAAGCGCATCGCATGCACTTTCAGCGCCATGATCGACAAACGGTCGACCATGCTGCCCGCGGTTTCGCTGTTCAGTCGCGCGCCGACGGGGACTTGGGCGCGCGGTGCGTCGCTGCGCGCCGAAGCTTCGTCGATCAGGCCGAGGAGCACCAGCAAGAGTTCGTCGACGCGCTCGGTGGCGTCGTTGCGCGCCTGGTTGAAGCCATCGATGGCGCGCTTGTTGGCGGCGATCTCGGCGGCTGCCACCTGGGTGCGCCGCGCCAGGTCTTCTTCGGCCCACAAGAGGCTGTTGAAGCGGTGGTTGGCTTGCATCCACACCCACAAGGGTTCATCGCCGGCTGCGGGTTCGGCCTGCGGCCAACCGGCATGAAGCAGCAGCGCGTCGTGGCGGGCAATGATGTCGGCGGCGCGCGGCAAAGACAGGGGCATGGGCTCTGGGTCGCGGCGGCGCGACGAATGTGCGATGGGAGAATGCCGCGCGATTATCCCGCCATGACCACACCCGCCTGCCCGCCCGTCCGTCCATTGATCGTCAGGTTGCGCAACTGGGTCGGTGATGTCACGCTAGGGCTGCCGACGCTGCAGCGCCTGGCTGACGCCGGCTACGCGCTGCAACTGGTGGGCAAAGGCTGGGCGCGCGATCTGCTGGCGGGGCATGGCTGGCCGGTGCATGTGCTGGCGCCGACCCTGCGCGGTCGCGTGGCGCAGTTGCGTGCATTGCGACAACAGGCACTGCGCACCGACCCAAGCTTCGATTCGCGCTTGAACGCGGTCGCTTTCCCGTATTCATTTTCCAGTGCACTGGAGATGCGCGTCGCCGGCTTGCGCGCTATCGGCCACGCCCATGAAGGTCGCGGCTGGCTGCTGGCGCGCAGCGTCGCCCGGCCGCGCGAGCGACATGAGCTTGAGGTCTATTGGCACCTTGGCAGCGCCCTGCTCGGCGCCGACGCGCCCTTGCCCGCGCAGATCCATCTGCGCGGTCTGCCCGCGCATCACGCGCAGGCGGCGGCGCTGCTGGCCGCGCAGGGCGTCAATGACGGCTTCGTCGTCATCTGCCCATTCGCTGGCGGCACCTTCTCTGGGCAGGAAAAAACCTGGCCCGACTTCGCCGTATTCGTCGCGCACGAGCTTGCAATGCTGGGCCGCGACATCATCGTCTGCCCGGGCCCAGGCGAGATCGACGAGGCGTTGCGCGACTTCGGTATCGCCACGCTCATGTCAGACGTTAGCCTCGGTGTCTACGCGGCGCTGCTGTCGCGCGCCGCGCTGATGATCTCGAACGACACCGGCCCCGGCCACATCGCCGCGGCGGTGGGCGCACCGCTGCTGTCCGTGCTCGGGCCCACCGACCCGCTGCAATGGCGTGCCTGGGGGCCGAGCGTACGCATCGTGCAGGGCGAGCAGGGATGGCCCGGGCGTGCCGAGGTGCTCGCCGCTGCGAAGTCAATGCTTGGCTGATACGGGCGGCAAGGTCGCCGCGGGCGACAGCTTGTCGGGCGACCTGCCCCAGCGAAAGAACGCCAGCACATCGTCGCGCCGCGCCATCGTGTCGGCCTCACCCAGCGCCATCAGCTCGCACGTGTACGGCGCTTCGAAAAGCAGGTAGCTCGCCAGCGCTGCACCACGCGCTTCGGTGCCCTGGCCGCTGACGCCGACGCCGCGCAAGAGCGCGCGCACCGGCGCCGGCAGGCTGGCCTGGTGGCGTGCGGCGATGTCGTCCAGGCGCTGCGACGGGGCAATCACCAGCGCATCCATCGGCCGCAGCGGCGTGCCCAGCCTGGCGTCTTCGGGCAACAGCGACAGCGTGCGGTTGATGCGCTGCAGCCGTTCAATGTCGGTGGCCAGCGCATCCAGGAAGATGCTCGACAGCGCGTGCCCGGCAATCTGCGCCAGGCTCGGGTAGCCGGTGTTGCGCACCTCGCGCCCCGGCGGCTCGTGCATGCGGCCCGCGCCGATGATGAGCACACGCTGCGCCCCCAGATGGATGGCCGGCGACAACGGCGCGGTCTGGCGCATCGAGCCGTCGCCGTACCAGCCGAGCTGCCCGGCATGTTCAAGCTCGGTCGAAGGGAAGATGAAGGGGATGGCTGACGACGCGAGCAGGTGCTTGTGCGTCAACTGGGCCGGCACGGCCAGGCGCTGCATGCGCGTCCACGGCGCGATCGCGCTGGCGCTCTGGAAGAAGGTGAAGTGTTCGCCCGAGCTGTAGCTTGACGCCGTGACGGCCAGTGCCTGCAGGTGGCGTTTGGCCAGCATGTCGGGCAGCCGCTCGAGGGGCACCAGACGCTGCAACAGCTCGGCCAAGGGCGCGTTGTCGAGCAGTGAGCGCGGTTTGGCGCGGCGCCAGCGCGCGATCACCCAGCCCAGCGACAACATCGTCAACCATTGCGCGCCGGAGCGGATCACGCCCAGCGAATCGGAGCGGTAGACCTGCTCAGCATGGAAGTTTTCCCACACTTGCGAGACCGTCTCGACGGCGCTGTCGAATGCGTCGGCGCGGCAGGCCAACGCGGCTGCATTCACGGCGCCGGCCGAGGTGCCGCAGATGATGGCAAACGGGTTGCGCCGCTTGGCGCTGTCACTGGCGAAGCGGCGGCGCAAGGCGGCGATGGCACGCAGCACGCCCACCTGGTAGGCCGCGCGCGCGCCACCTCCACTGAGCACCAGGCCCGTCAACGGGGTGTCGTACATGCCCGGACTTTAGGCCAGCACGGCGTGCGGCCAAGCCCGGAAAAGAGCGGTGAACCGGCTCAGTCGTGCTTGCTGTGGCCCTTGCCTTTGCCGTGGCCACGGTCACCGTCACGATCCCGGCCGCGATCGTGGTCGCGGTCGACACCACGCCCCGGCGGCGGGCCCATCACATGCTGGTGGTACCAGCGGTCCTGCACGAAGTACACCGGCGCGCCGCACGCACCGTAGTGCGCACAGTGTTTGTGCCAATGTTTCTGGTGGCCAATCGGCACCCACATGTACACCGGTTGCACCGGCGCGGCGTACGCCGGGCGCGCGACCCAGACCGGCTGCTGCGTGATCAACACCGGCTGCGGATAGCGGCCGATGTCGATGCGCCCATAGACGCCGGGCTGGCTGATCTGCATCGATACGCCGACATCGACGGCAGCCTGCGCCGGCATGACAAGAGCTGCGGCCGTGACGATGGTGGCCACAAGGTGGCAGGGCTTCATGGCGTTCCTCGCAATGGGTTGATGCGCATTAGAACGCCGCAGCCCCGCAAGCCGATGTCAGACAAGACGCCAAGCTACAAAGCCTTTCATTCGTACACCACTCGCGCGCCGCCACCGCGGGCAATGCTGCGGCAGCGCATCAAGGCTTCGTCGCAGGGCCAGAAGCGCGCCTCGTCGCCGAGGTCGATCTGCGCCTGCGCGTCGTCGCGCCACAGGTACAGGCGCAGCGGCAGGCCCTGGCGCAGGCTGCCGTGTTCACCCTGCACCTCGCGCGCAGGCCAGGTGCGCAGCACCTCGTCCAGCGGCGGCAGGCCGGCACGGACATCCAGCGCCAGGTGGCGGCCGAAACGCGCGCGCGCCGCCGGCAGCGTCCAGACCTGGTTGACGTTCAGTCGCAACCCGCCGTTGAAACGATCGGTCTGTGCCTTGCCTTGCACGATGAGCAACTCGTCGTCGACCAGGTGCTCGCGATGCGCCTCGATCAGCTCTTCATTGGCCACGGCTTCGATGGCCTCGCTGCCGTCGTCGAGCTTGAAGATCACCACACGCCCTCGCTGGCCGTTGACGATGCGCACGTCGCTGACGATGCCGGCCACCAGCTGTGGCTCGCGGCTGTCGCTGAGGCTGGCCACGGGCGTGCGGCAAAAGCGCCGCACTTCGTCTGCGAAAGCATCGAAGAGGTGGCCCGAGAGGAAGAAGCCCAGGGCGGCCTTCTCCTGCATCAGCTTGTCGCGCACGCTCCAGGCTTCGGTGGCCACCCATGCCGGCTCCTGCGTGCTCGAGCCATGCGCGTCACCGTCGTCGCCACCCATGTCGAAGAGCCCACCCTGCACCGCGTTCACCGCCTGCGTGTCGGCCCAGTCGAAGGCCAGCGCCACGCTGGCAAGCAAGGCCGCGCGGTCGGCGTTCATGGCATCGAAGGCACCGGCCTTGATCAGCGCTTCGACGGCGCGCTTGTTGACGTGTTTGCGGTCGACGCGGGCGCAGAAATCGAACAGGCTGTGGAAGGGCCCGCCGCCACTGCCGGCGCTGCCTTCACGTGCCGCGACGATGGCCTCGACTGCACCCTGCCCCGTGCCCTTGATGGCGCCCAGGCCGTAGCGGATGCGACGGTCGGCCACGGGCTCGAAACGCCAGGTGCCGTGGTTGATGTCGGGCGGCTCGAAGCTGATGCCGAACAGCCGCGCGTCAGCGATGAGCGTCTTGAGCTTGTCGGTGTTGTCGAGCTCGATCGTCATGTTGGCGGCATAGAACTCCGCCGTGCAATACACCTTCAGCCAGGCCGTGTGGTAGGCCAGCACCGAGTACGCCGCGGCGTGGCTCTTGTTGAAGCCGTAGCCGGCGAACTTCTCCATCAGGTCGAAGACTTCGTCGGCCTTGGCCTGCGTGATGCCCTGCCGCGCCGCGCCTTCACGGAAGGTGTTGCGCTGCTTGGCCATCTCTTCGGCCTTCTTCTTGCCCATCGCCTTGCGCAGGATGTCGGCACCGCCCAGCGAGTAGCCCGCCAGCACCTGGGCCGCCAGCATCACCTGTTCCTGGTAGACGAAGATGCCGTAGGTCTCGGCCAGCACCGGAGCCAATAACGCGTGGGGGTAGGTGACAGGCTCACGGCCGTTCTTGCGTGCACAGAAGCTCGGGATGTTCTCCATCGGCCCCGGGCGGAACATGGCGTTGAGCGCGAACAGGTCTTCGATGCGCGTCGGTTTGGCCTCGCGCAACATGGCTTGCATGCCGCGGCTTTCGAACTGGAACACCGACTCGGTCAGCGCGTCGGCAAAGAGTTTGTAGACCTTGGGATCGTCCAGCGGCAGCTTGTCGTAGTCGAAGTCGTCGCGGCCGGGGCGGCGCGCGCGAATGAAGTCTTTGGCCAGCTCGAGGATGGTCAGCGTGGCCAGGCCGAGGAAGTCGAACTTCACCAGGCCGATGGCTTCGACGTCGTCCTTGTCGAACTGGCTCACCGCGCTGTCGCTGCCGGGCTGCTGGTACAGCGGGCAGAAGTCGGTGATCTTGCCCGGCGCGATGAGCACGCCGCCCGCATGCATGCCGACGTTGCGCACGATGCCTTCGACGCGCGTGGCCAGCTCCAGCAGCATCGCCACTTCTTCGTCGGCGGCCTCGCGCTGTTCGAGCTCGGGCGCTTCGGCACGGGCGTAGATCAGGCTGCCGTCGGGATGCGCGGGCACCTTGGCCAGCGTCACCGTCTTGCCCGGCGGCGCCGGGATCAGCTTGGCGATGCTGTCGACATGCCCGTAGCCCATGCCCAGCACGCGGCCGATGTCGCGCAGCGCCGCCTTGGCCGCCATGGTGCCGAAGGTGGCGATCTGGCTCACCGCATCGCGGCCGTATTTGTCCTTGACGTAGTCGATCACGCGGTCGCGGTTGGCCTGGCAGAAGTCGATGTCGAAGTCGGGCATCGACACCCGTTCGGGGTTGAGGAAACGCTCGAACAGCAGCTCGTATTTCAGCGGGTCGAGGTCGGTGATGAAGAGCGCGTAGGCCACGAGTGAGCCCGCACCCGAGCCACGCCCCGGCCCCACCGGGCAACCGTTTTGTTTAGCCCAGACGATGAAGTCGCTGACGATGAGAAAGTAGCCCGGGAAGCCCATCTTCAGGATGGTCTCGATCTCGAAGTGCAGGCGCGTCAAATACGCCGGCCGGCGCGCATCGCGCAGCGCGACATCGGCGAACAGCGCGCCCAGGCGGCGCTCGAGTCCGGCCAGCGACTGCTCGCGAAAGTAGACGGCTATGGGCTGGCGCCGGCCGTCGATTTCGGGCGTGGGGAAGTCGGGCAGCTGCGGCTTGCCCAGCACCAACGCCAGGTTGCAGCGCTTGGCGATCTCGACGCTTTGCTGCAGCGCCACGGGCAGGTCGGCGAAGAGCTCGGCCATCTGCGCCTGGGTCTTGAAGTACTGCTCGCGGCTGAAGCGCTTCACGCGCTTGGGGTTGGCCAGCAATTCACCTTCGGCAACACAGACGCGCGCCTCATGCGCCTCGAAGTCATCGGACTCCAGAAACTGCACCGGGTGCGTGGCCACCACCGGCAGATCGAGCTTGCTGGCTAACGTCACGGCTGCACGCACGTGAATCTCGTGCGTCGACAGCCCGGCGCGCTGCAGCTCGATGTAGAAACGCTGCGGGAACATGGCGGCCAGGCGTTGCGCCAGCGCCGTGGCGCGCGCGTCGTCACCCGCGAGCAAGGCGCTGCCGATGGCGCCCAGGTCGGCACCCGACAAGGCGATGAGCCCGCCCGAATGCTCCGCCAGCCAGGCCCACTTGACCCAGGCCGGCGCACGCTGGCTGGTGCCGGTGTTGCCTGGGGTGCCGGCGTTGCCGGCGTTGCCGGTCCACGCTCGCGCGATCAGCTCGCACAGGTTGAGGTAGCCGCGCTGGTTTTGCACCAGCACGAGCAAGCGGCTGGGCTGCTTGTCGCCGCCTTCGGGCGCGGGCTCGAGCCAGAGGTCGGCGCCTACGAGTGGCTTCACGCCTGCGGCACGGCAAGCCTGGTAGAACTTCACTGCGCCGAAGAGGTTGCTCAGGTCGGTGATGGCCAGCGCACCCTGGCCGTCGGCACGCGCGGCCTCGGCCAGCGGCTCGATGCGCAGGATGCCGTCGACCACCGAGTATTCGGTGTGCGTGCGCAAGTGAACAAAATTCGGGGCCATCGACGCGTCGCTCACGTGCCGCTCTTCCAGGTGAACGGAAACAGCAACTGCTTCCAGAAACCATTGGGCACGTAGTCACCCACCACGCCGTAGTGCGCTGGCCAAACGCGGTCCGACTGCACCGCCGTGCCGAAGAGGTGGTCGAGAAAGGCGAAGTGCGCGGCGTAGTTCTTGTCGATGGCCTCGGTGTCCTGGGCGTGGTGCCAGTGGTGGAAATTGGGCGTGACGAGAAGAAAGCGCAACGGCCCCAGCCGCACGCTCACGTTGGCGTGGTTGAACACCGCCTGGAAGCCGACGATGACGATGTAGGCGTCTATCACTTCCTTGCTGAAGCCGAGCACGAAGATCGGTGCCAGCACCAACGTGCGCGTGATCAGCAACTCGATGATGTGCTGGCGCGAACCGGCCAGCCAGTCCATGCTCTTGACGCTGTGGTGCACGGCATGCAGCCGCCACAGCGCCGGCACCTCGTGGTAGGCGCGGTGCGTCCAGTACTGCACCAGGTCGGCCACGAGCACGATGAGCAGCAGCGCCGCAATGAAGGGCAGGTCGCGCACCCAGGCCTGAATGCCATCCTTCGCGGCCCAGCCGAAAAGTTTGTGCACGAAGAGGTTGGTCGCCAGCAGCACGAAGCCCACCGCCATGTGATTCACGATGAAGTGGTGGAAGTCGGTCTGCCACTCGGGCCGGAACACCGGCTGCTCTTTGCGCAGTGCGAAGAATTTTTCGATGAAGACGAAGATCAGCGTCGAGCCGAGCAGGTCGAGGATGAACCAGTCCAGCCCGATGTAAGGCGTGCCGTCGGGGAACTGCGGATCGACCTCGACCTTGTGTCCGCCCAAGCCCAGCGACAACCCGATGAGCACGAAGGTGCCCAGCGACAGCCAGCGGATGCGGCTGAAAACGATGTTGAAGAGCGCGATGCCACCGGCGACCACCAGCGACCAGTACAGCAGCAGGCGCATCACGTCGACGTTGTAGGACTGGCGCAGCTGCGGCGTCGTCAGGTATTGCGGGAAGTGGAAGGCGAGCACGCCGAGGAAGCACAGGATCGCCAGCGACAACGCGATCACCCTGGTGATCATGCCGCGCCCGGCCTTAAGTTCGCCGTGTGATTCGCTGAGTTGGTTGAGCTTGTCGAGCATGCTGCCGGCCTCCTGCCTGAGCCGAAGATTATCGAGGCGCTACCTACAATGCCCTCGGTGTTGATCCGCATCATCGGTGTTCTCCTGATGCTCACCGCGCTGGCGGTGCCGCTGTCGCGCGCACCCGACCGCGCACCCGAGACGCTGGTGGCGCGCTGGGCCCCGCCGCCCTCGGATTTCATAGCCGTCAAAGGCCAGGCCGTGCACCTGCGCGACCAGGGCCCGCGCGCCGACGCCGCGCCCATCGTGCTGCTGCACGGCACCGCTGCGAGCCTGCACACTTGGGAAGGCTGGGCCACCGCGCTGAGCAAGGAGCGCCGCGTCATCACGCTCGACCTGCCCGGCTTCGGCCTCACCGGCCCCTTCGCCGGCCAATACACGCCCGACGACTACCGTGGCGACACGCTGGCGCGTTTCGTCATCGACGTGCTCGACCAGCTCGGCGTGCCACGTTTCATCGTCGGCGGAAATTCGCTCGGCGGTGAAGTCGCGTGGCGCATCGCCTCGCTGGTGCCGGGCCGCGTGCAACGGCTGATCCTGGTCGACGCATCCGGTACCGCGTTCCAGCCCGATTCGGTGCCGCTGGGCTTCGTCATCGCACGCCTGCCCGTCGTGCGCCGCCTGGGCGAATACCTGCTGCCGCGCGCGCTGGT
Source organism: Rubrivivax sp. (assembly GCA_031365825.1). Lineage (GTDB taxonomy): Bacteria > Pseudomonadota > Gammaproteobacteria > Burkholderiales > Burkholderiaceae_C > Rubrivivax. The sequence goes on from JANLYV010000263.1 coordinate 12,785, forward strand.
GGCGCAAGGCGTGATGAACGTCTATGGCGACCCGGGTCGCGTCACGTCAGATCTGGTCGATCGTTATTACGAGTTGACCTTGCGTGAAGGCAATCGCCGCGCGCTGGGGCTGCACCTGCAACAACTCGAACCCGGCGCCGACAGCGCGCGCATCGCCGCCTTGAAGCTGCCCACGCTCATCCTGTGGGGCCAACGCGACCACCTCATTCCGCTGGCGCAGGCAGCCGAGTTCAAGCGTCTGATCGCCGGCAGCGAGCTCGTGGTGTTTGATGGCCTGGGCCATGTGCCGCAGGAAGAAGACGCGCCGCGCACCGTAGGGGAAGTCCGCCGCTGGCTGGCCTTGTAGCGCCGCGATACTCGCCGCCGATGTGGACCCTGCCCGTGATGCGCTGGCTACCCGAGTGGCGCCAACCCGGTACCGCGCGTGCCGACCTGTTGGCCGGGCTCACCGGCGCCGTGGTCGTGCTGCCGCAAGGCCTGGCGTTTGCCACGTTGGCCGGCATGCCGCCGCAGTACGGCCTGTATGCGGCGATGCTGCCCTGCCTCGTCGCCGCGCTCTTCGGTTCGAGCCGGCTGATGGTCAGCGGGCCGGCGAATGCGATCTCGCTGACGACGATGGCGCTGGTCGCGCCGCTGGCGCTGCCGGGCTCGGCCGACTACGTGCGCCTGGTGCTGACGCTGACCTTCCTCGTCGGCGCGTTGCAGCTCTTGCTGGGCCTGGCGCGCGTGGGCGCGCTGGTGGACAAGGTGCCGCACGCGGTGGTGGTGGGCTTCACCGCCGGCGCCGGCGTGCTCATCCTCAACAGCCAGCTCGGTGCCGTGCTCGGCCTGCCGCTGCTGCGTGGCGCGCCGGTATGGGACAACCTTGCCAACGCCTGGTTGCTGCGGCAGGCGGTGCAGTGGCCGGCGCTCATCGCCGCCGTGGCCACGGTCAGCATCGCCATCGCCGCGCGGCCTTTGAACCGCTGGGTGCCGGCGATGCTCAGTGCCGTCGTCGGCGGCACGCTGGTGGCGATGCTGGTGGCGCGGCTCATGCCCATGTGGCCGGCGCTGACCACCGTGCCGCCGCTGCCTGGTGCGCTGCCGCCGCTGTCGGCCCCCGACCTGCACATCGACACCGTGCGCGAGCTCTTCGGCGCCACGCTGGTGATGACGCTGCTGGCGCTGACCGAAGCCACGGCCATTGCCAAGGCGGTGGCGCACAAACACAAGGATGCGCTCGACGGCAACCAGGAATTCATCGGCCAGGGCCTGGCCAACCTGGTGGGTGCGTTCTTCTCGGCCATGCCCAGCAGCGGCTCGTTCAACCGCTCCGGCGTCAACGTCGAGGCTGGCGCCCGCACGCCCCTGGCTGCGGCCTCGGCCTCGGTCTTCCTCGTGCTCATTGTGCTGGTGATTTCGCCGTTGGCAGCCCTGCTGCCGCTGGCCGTCGTCGCCGGGTTGCTGTACGTCGTCGCCTGGGGCCTGATCGACCGCGCCGAGATGCTGCGGCTATGGCGTGCCGGCTGGATGGAGCGCGCGCCGATGGTGGTGACCTTCGTCGGCACCATCACCGTATCGCTCGAATGGGCCATCGTGCTCGGCATCACCACCGCGCTGCTGGCGCACCGGCTGGAGCGCCAGGCCTGAGCTGCAATGACAATCGCCACTTTTGCTTGAATCCCTCACCATGACGCATCGTCTTCGTGCCGCCTGCGCGGCTTTGGCCCTGATTGCCGGCGCGGCATGGGCGCAACCCACCACCAGCCCCACTGCCGTCGACCCGCGCATGGTGTGGGACCTGACGCGCCTGTATCCCACCGACGCCGCCTGGGACGCCGAGCGCCTGGCGGTGCTGGCGCTCATCCCCGGCCTGCGCGAGCTCAAGGGGTCGCTCGGCCGCGATGCCGCCAGCATGCTCGCCACGCTCGACCGCATCTCGGCCGCCGATTTGCGCCTGACGCGTTTGTGGGTCTACGCCAGCACCCAGACATCGACCGACAACGCCGAGCGCCGCAACCAGGAACGCAGCGGGCTGATGTACAGCTTATGGGGCCAGTACGCGAGCGCACTGGCCTGGACCGAGCCCGAGATCCAGGCCGTGGGTGCTGCCAAGGTGGCGGCCTTCATCGCCGCCGAGCCCGGGCTGCAGCGCCACGCCACGCCTTTGCGCAAGACCATGAAGCAGGCGCCGCACACACTGTCGAGCGAGGTGGAAACGGCGCTGGCCGCACTCGGGCCGGTGCTGGGCGCGGTCTCGAACACGCGCGAATTGCTGGTCAACGCCGACATCGAATGGCCGACGCTGCAGATCGACGGCAAGCCGCAGCGCATCTCCGACACCGGCTACGAAACCTTGCGCCGCCATGCCGACCGCGGCGTGCGCAAACAGGTCTTCGACAGCTTCTGGAAGACCTATGGCCAGTTCGAGAACACGCTGGGGGCACTGCTGGCGCAGAAGGTACAGCAAGGCGTCGTCAACGCGCGTTTGCGCAACTACGACAGCGCGGTGGCGGCTTCGCTCGCCAGTGTTGAAGTGCCCGAAGCCGTGCTGCGTACGGTGGTAGCCGAGACCAACAAGGCGCTGCCCTCGCTGCACCGCTACTTCAAGCTGCGGCAAAAGATGCTGGGTCTGAGCGACCTGCACTACTACGACATCTACCCTGACCTGGTGAGCACGGGCCGGCGCTACCCGCTGGAGGAATCAATGGCGCTGACGTTGGCGGCGATGAAGCCGCTGGGCGACGAATACCAGGACCAGCTGAAGCTGGCGCTTTCGGCACGCACGATGCATGTGCGCCCGGGCCTGGGCAAGAGCGGCGGCGCCTACGCCACCAGCGTCTACGGCCTCACGCCCTACATCTTCCTCAACC
>JANLYV010000297.1:0-5322 GCA_031365825.1 Rubrivivax sp.
CTCGGCCGCAACCGCGTCGTGGCTGAGCGCGACGAAGCGGCGGTCGATGTCTTCCAGGCTGAGGTTCAGCACCAGCTTGCCTTCGTTGAGCATCAATACGTCGGACAGCAGCGCCTCGACTTCCTCGACCTGGTGCGTCGACACCAGCACGCTGCGTTCACCGTCGCACCACTCGTCGATGAGCATTTCATAGAAAGCCTTGCGCGAGATCACGTCCAGCCCCAGCGTGGGCTCGTCCAGAATCATCAAACGCGCATCGATGGAGGCGATCAGGGCCAGATGCACCTGCGCCACCATGCCTTTGGAGAGCGTGCTCACCTTGGACGTTAGCCCGACGCTGGTGCGCTTCAGAAGCTCGCGTGCCCGTGCCGCTGAAAAGCGCGGATGCAGCCCGCTCATCAGCGTGATCAGCTCCTGCACCTTGGCCCAGCGCGGCAGGATCGCCACGTCGGGGATGTAGCACACCGATTCGAGCAGTTGCACGCGCTGTGAGCGCGGGTCCAGCCCCAGCACCTTCAGGCTGCCCTGGGCCGCGCACAGGCCGACCAGGGCTCGCATCAGCGTCGTCTTGCCGGCGCCGTTGTGGCCGAGCAGGCCGACCACGCGGCCGGGCGGAATGCTGAAACTGACGTCGTCGACAGCGGCCTTGCTGCCGTAGCGCACGCTCAAGGACGTCGCCACTACCAAAGGCTGATTCATCACGGGGCCTCCCAGTTGAGTTGTTCAGCGCCTATGCCCAGGCGCCGCAGGCGGTCGCGCAGGCGCGGCCATTCGAGTTCGAGAAAGCGTTGCCGCTCGGCGCGACGCAGCCGCTGCGGCGCACCGGTGGTGACGTACATGCCCAGGCCGCGCCGTGTCTCGACCAGCCCTTCATCGCCCAGCGCCTGCAGCGCGCGGTTGACGGTGAGTGGGTTGAGCAGGTAGTGGCTTGCCAGTGCGCGCACCGAAGGCATGGCCTGGCCTTCGGGCGGTTCACCATCGAGCAGCTGTGCTGCCAGGATGTCGGCCAGCTGCTGGTAGATCGGTGTTCTGGAATCCCATGTCTGCATGGACGCCACCGCAGGTGTGTTGTTGATGTAGCACACCATAGCAGTGCCACTGCCACGGCGCGAGCACGCTGCGACCAGGTGCGGCGATGCGCGACGAAATGCAGCCGCGCCAGCCAGCCATCTGCGTGCCGGCTACATCGACGCTTCGAGCATCTCGCGGTAGTCCTGGCGCGTGGCCAGGCGCGGGCTGGTCTGGTGGCAGTGGTCGACCATCGCGCCGTCGATGATGCGTTCGAACATCGTGGGCACGACACCCATCGCGGCCAGCCCGCTGGGCAAACCGAGCCGCGTGTTCATCTCGTGCAGCGCGCGCGCCAGCTCGGTGCCGCGCGCATCGCATGAGCCGATGCCAATGGCGTGTGCCATACGCTGCAGCCGCTGCCCGCGCTGGATCGATTCCGCGCCGGCGACGAAGCGCACCACCGCCGGCAGGAACATCGCGTTCAGCGTGCCGTGGTGCAGCCGCGGGTCGGCGCCGCCCAGGCTGTGGCTGAGCGAATGCACGCAGCCCAGGCCCTTCTGGAAGGCCATCGCGCCTTGCATGCTGGCGCTCATCATCTGCCAACGTGCGTCGCGGTCGCTGCCGTCTTCGGTCGCTCGAACGATGTGCGCCCAGCCGCGCGCCAGGCCATCGAGCGCGATGCCGTCGGCAGGCGGGTTGACGGAAGGCGCCATGAAGGTCTCGATGCAATGCGCGATGGCGTCCATGCCGGTGGCGGCGGTCAACGTCGGTGGCAAGCCCAGCGTCAGTTCGGGGTCGAGCAACGCCGCCTTGGGCATCAGGTGCCAGCTGTGGAAGCCGAGCTTGCGGCCATCGGCGACGATGACGATGGCGCCGCGTGCCACTTCGCTGCCGGTGCCGGCCGTGGTCGGCACGGCGATGAGCGGCGCGACGCGGTCGGTGATGCGCGGGCTGCCGCCTTCGATGGTGGCGTAGTACGCCAGCGGGCCTTCGTGCGTGGCGGCGATGGCCACGCCCTTGGCCAGGTCGATGCTCGAGCCGCCGCCGACGGCGATGAGGCCGCTGCAGGCTTGCTCGCGGTAGATGACGGCGGCGGCGTGTACCGCCGCTTCGGTCGGGTTCGACGGCGTCTGGTCGAACACCGCGTGCGGCAGGTCGCCCAGCGCCGCCAGTGCGAGGTCGAGCACGCCGGCCGCGCGCACGCCTGCGTCACTGACGATCAGCGGCTTGGTCATACCGATGCGCCTGGCTTCCTGCGGCAACAGCTTGATGACGCCGAAGTCGATGTCGATTTGCGTGAGGTAGAGGATGCGGGCCATGGTGCCTGGAGCGCGAAGTGAGGGCGGCTGAAAGTATGCTCGCTGCCACCATGACACCCGCCTTGCCCAACGCATGAAACGCCAGGACTTCCGATTCTTCGACCGCATGCGCGTGCGCTGGGCCGAGGTCGACATGCAGAAGATCGTGTTCAACGGCCACTACCTGATGTATTTCGACACGGCGGTGGCCGGCTACTGGCGTGCGCTGGCCATGCCTTATCACGCGGCGATGGAGCGGCTGCAGGGCGACCTGTTCGTGCGCAAGGCGACGCTGGAATATTTGGGCTCGGCGCGCTACGACGACCTGTGCGATGTCGGCCTGCGCTGCGACCACATCGGCAAGACGTCGCTGCGTTTTGTCGCGGCACTTTTTCGTGGCGAGACGCTGCTCGTGCATGGCGAACTGGTCTACGTCTTCGCCGACCCGGTGGCGCAAGCCAGCCGTCCCGTGCCTGAAACACTGCGCGAGCTGATGCTGGGCTACGAGCGCGGCGAGGCGATGCTGCGGCTGCAGGTGGGTGGCTGGACTGAGCTCGGCGAGGCTGCGCGCGAAGTGCGCCAGGCCGTGTTCGTCGATGAACAGAAGATCGACGCAGCACTTGCCTGCGACGAGGCCGACCTCGAAGCCGTCACGGCCGTGGCCTTCAACCGTTTCGAGATGCCGGTGGCCACCGGTCGTTTGTTGCTGCACGCGCCAGGCGTGTGGAAGCTCAGCCGGCTGGCCGTGTTGCAGGCGGTGCGCGGCGGTGGCATCGGCCACCAACTGCTCGAGTGCCTGATGCACGCCGCAGGTGAGCACGGCGCCGCGCACGTACTGCTGCATGCGCAACAAAGCGCCGTCAGTTTTTACGCGCGAGCCGGCTTCGCGCCGCGTGGCGCGGCGTTCGAAGAGGCCGGGATCACGCATGTCGAGATGGTGCGAAAGCTGTGAAGATCCTCGGCATCGAATCGTCGTGTGACGAAACGGGCGTGGCGCTGGTGGAGCTCGACGCGGCAGGCGCGATCACGCTGCTGTCGCAAGCGCTGCACAGCCAGGTGCAGATGCACGAAGCCTACGGCGGCGTGGTGCCCGAACTGGCCTCGCGCGACCACATCCGCCGCGTGGTGCCTCTAACACGCAAAGTGCTGGCACATGCCGGCGCCACGGTCGGGCAGATCGAGCTCGTGGCCTACACGCGCGGGCCTGGCCTGGCGGGTGCGCTCCTGGTGGGCGCCGGCATGGCGGTGGCGCTGGCGACGGCGCTGGGCTGCCCCACGCTCGGCATCCATCACCTTGAAGGCCATCTGCTGTCGCCCTTCCTGGCTGACGATGCGCCGCAGTTCCCGTTCATCGCACTGCTGGTGTCGGGAGGGCACACGCAGCTGATGCAGGTGGATGGTGTCGGCCGCTATGCGCTGCTGGGCGAAACCATCGACGACGCGGCGGGTGAAGCCTTCGACAAGTCGGCCAAGCTGCTCGGCCTGGGCTACCCCGGCGGGCCGGCGCTGGCGCGGCTGGCAGCGAGCGGGAATGCTGCAGCCTTCAAGCTGCCGCGCCCGCTCTTGCACAGCGGCACGCTCGACTTCTCGTTCGCCGGCCTGAAGACGGCGGTGATGCTGAAGGCGCAGACACTGCAGTTCGACGCCGCGCGTGCCGACCTTGCGGCGGCCGTGCAGGAAGCCATCGTCGACGTGCTCGTCGCCAAGTCGCTACGCGCCTTGCACGAGGTCGGCAGCGCGCGCCTTGTCGTGGCAGGTGGCGTCGGCGCCAACCTGCGCTTGCGCGAGCAGTTGAACGCCGGTGCTGCCAAGCTCGGTGCGCGCGTGCACTACCCGCCGCTGGAGCTGTGCACCGACAACGGCGCGATGATCGCGCTGGCCGCCGCCATGCGTGTGCGCGACGGCCTGGCCTCACGTGCCGGCGTTGACGCCAACGCGGGCGCGTTCGATGTGCGCCCGCGCTGGCCCCTGGCCGAACTCACTCAGCAGCCGGCGCTAACGCCGAAGATCAGTTGACGACGATGCGCGCCGGCTGCACGGCCACAGGTTTGGGCAGCGTCAGCACGAGCACGCCGTGTTCGAGCTTGGCGACGGCCTGCGCCTGGTCCACGGCCTTGGGCAAGGACACCGTGCGCTCGTAGCGCGCGCTTGAACGCTCGCGGTAGAGCATCTCGCCCGCAGCCGGCTTGGCGTCATCGACGAGCACGCGCGCCGTGGCCTGCACCGTCAGGCGCCGGCCTTCAACCGACACCTGCACGTCTTCCTTCACGACGCCGGGCATGTCCAGTGTCACGATGTAGGCGGCATCGGTCTCGCTGACGTCGATGGCCGGGCTGCGCACGGCGTCATCCACATCGCGGCCGTAAGGGCGAAGGTAGGCGTCAACCGCACCATGGAGCATGTGGTCCACATGGCGAGAAAACGAGGCGGAACGGCGGGAAACGGGAAGAACGAACATGGTGCACTCCTGCAAACGGGTGGGATGGCACGGGTGACAGGACATCTGTCGTTGGCGCCATGGACCAGACATGGCAGCAGGCGCGGCGATTTCAAGGCTTGGGCCGTGTTCGACGTCACGGCGGCAACACCGAGGCCTGTGCCGCTACAATGCGCCGCTTCCCGGTCGTGCCAACGACGGTGAAGAGCAGTCATTAAGAGCAGCGAAGCAGCACGGCACCGGTCGGTTTCACTGGTGATCCGCAAGTCGTATTCGGAAACCGTTCCTGGCCCAGCCCCTCGCGGCTGCACCGGTGGCCCTTCAGGCCCCACCTCAGGCACGGCGGTTTCCACAAAGAAGGAAATCTCATGTCCCTGCAAGTGGCCGCCAAGGCCGACATCGTCAAAGCCAACGCCCGTGCCGTCAACGACACCGGCTCCCCCGAAGTCCAGGTGGCTTTGCTCACGGCTCGCATCAACGAGCTCACCCCGCACTTCAAGACACACGCCAAGGACCACCATGGTCGTCGCGGCCTGCTGAAGATGGTCAACTCGCGTAAGCGCCTGTTGTCCTACC
>JANLYV010000337.1:0-1525 GCA_031365825.1 Rubrivivax sp.
GCCCTGGTCTTCTTTCAGGATGTCGGCCTGGACGGTGCCGCGCACATTCGCCAGCGTCCACTCGCGGATCTTCGCGGCTTCGGTGTCGGTGGGCTCGCGCTGGTTGTCGGCGCGGAACTTGTCCAGGTTCTGGTCGATGGCGGTGTTCATGAACATCGCCAGGATCGTCGGCGCGGGGCCGTTGATGGTCATGCTCACGCTGGTGGCCGGGTGTGTCAGGTCGAAGCCGCTGTAGAGCACCTTCATGTCGTCCAGCGTGGCGATGCTCACGCCTGAATTGCCCACCTTGCCGTAGATGTCGGGGCGCAGGTCGGGGTCGTTGCCGTAGAGGGTGACGGAGTCGAAAGCGGTCGATAGACGTTTCGCCGGCATGCCGGCGCTCAGCAGCTTGAAGCGCCGGTTGGTGCGAAAGGCATCACCTTCGCCGGCGAACATGCGGGTCGGGTCTTCGCCTTCGCGCTTGAAGGCGAAGGTGCCGGCGGTGTAGGGGAAAGAGCCGGGCACGTTGTCGAGCATCAGCCACTTCAGGATCTCGCCGTGGCATTCGTACTGCGGCAGCGCCACCTTGCGGATCTTGCTGCCCGACAAGGTGGTGTGGGTCAGCGCCGTGCGCAATTCCTTGTCGCGGATCTTCACCACGTACTCGTCGCCGGCGTAGGCCTTTCTCATGTCGGGCCACATCGCCAGCAGCTTCTTCGCGGCCGGGTCGAGCAGCGCCTCGCGCGTGGCCGCGAGGTCGTTCACGGCCTCGACGGCGCGGTGGCGTTCGGGCTTGTCGGTCTGCAGCATCGCGGTCGTGGCGTGCAGCTGCTGGATGGCGCGGGCCAGCGCGGCCTGCTGGTGCGAGCGCGCTTTGTAGGCACGCACGCCATCGGCAATGTCGGCCAGGTAGCGCGCGCGCGCGCCGGGCACGATCGGCACCTGGTGCGTGCTGTGGCGCGTCTCGACCCGGGGCAAGCGGCTTGCGCCAACGTTCAACCCGAGCGCAGCCAGGCGCGGCAGCAAGGCCTGGTACAGGGCCGTCACGCCATCGTCGTTGAAGCGGCTGGCCATGGTGCCGAACACGGGCATCTGCTCGGTCGGCGTCTGCCACGCTTCGCGGTTGCGCTGCACCTGCTTGGCCACGTCGCGCAGCGCGTCGGCGGCGCCTTTGCGGTCGAACTTGTTGATGGCCACGAACTCGGCGAAGTCGAGCATGTCGATTTTTTCAAGCTGGCTGGCGGCGCCGAACTCGGGCGTCATGACGTACATGGCCACATCGACCAAAGGCACGATGGCGGCGTCACCTTGGCCGATGCCCGAGGTCTCGACGACGATGAGATCGAAGCCGGCGCATTGACACGCGGCCAGCACGTCGGGCAGGGCCTGGCTGATCTCGCTGCCGAAGTCGCGCGTGGCGAGTGAGCGCATGAAGACCCGGGGCCCCTGGCCCCAGGGCGATATTGCGTTCATGCGGATGCGGTCGCCCAGCAGCGCGCCGCCACTCTTGCGTCGGCTCGGGTCGATCGAGATCACGGCGATGCGC
>JANLYV010000339.1:0-2479 GCA_031365825.1 Rubrivivax sp.
GCCAGACTCGCCAAATATAACGCTTGAATGTTGTCCGGCGCCGGTTTCAACACGACCTGATATTGATAGTAGTGCTGCATACGATTCGGATTCTCGCCGTATCGTCCATCGGTCGGACGTCGGCATGGCTGAGGATAGGCAGCAGGAAGCTGCGGTACAGCCGCGTCTGCGGCGCCACACCCACCATCACCGTCAACAGCACCGGCAGCGGCGCGTAGACGAGGATGTTGGTGATGAAGGAGTCGCTCCAGCCCTGCACCGGGAACCAGCCGAGCTGGAAGCCGAAGACATACTGGCCGACGATGACGTAGACCAACAGGCTGATCGACAAGGCGACGGTGGTGATGACCATCATCGCGCGGTCGGTGAGCGAGCCGCGGCGGTAGGCGACCCACATCGCCAGTGGCAGCGCGAGCAAGGTGTCGAGCACGAGGATGGGCACCATCACCGTCAACGTGGCCGGCAGCCGCGTGACGAAGAGGTTGGACACCGCTTCGTTCGTGGCCCAGCTCTTGCCCCAGTCGAAGACGGCAATCTGTTTGACGAAGATCCAGAGCTGCACGTACCAGGGCTCGTTCAGGCCGAGTTGCTGGCGGATGGCGTTGACCTGTTCGGGCGTGGCGTTGAGGCCGCCGAGGATTTCGGCCGGGTCGCCGCCGAAGAACTTGAAGAGCGAGAACACCAGCAGGATCACGCCGGCCAGCGTGGGGATCATCTGCCACAGGCGTCTGATCAGGTAGGCGGTCATGGGGGTGCAGCGTGCCGAAGAAGGCGCGAGTGTAGGGCGCGTGTTGGCGCGGTTTCTTGCGTGCTTACCCCCTGGGTCTGGGCCACGATGGCAGGGGCCATTGCCCATGCGCGGCCAGGGCCCGCGGTCTAGACTTGCGGCCTTTGACGCGTGGCTCGCATGATCCGAATCGTTCTGTCCTTCGTTTTCGCACTGACCTTGGCGCCGGTGGCGCTGGGCCAGGCGGCGGCAACCACAGCGCCGCTGAAAACGCTGCGCTACGCCTTCCCCATCGCCGAGACCACCTTCGACCCAGCGCAGACCACCGACCTCTACTCCGCCGCGGTGCTGTCCAACATCTTCGAAGCGCCGCTGGAATACAGCTACATCGCCGACCCGACCGTGCCGCGCCTGAAGACCGCGGCGGCCATGCCTGAGGTCTCGGCCGACTTTCGCACCACCACCATCCGCATCAAGCCGGGTATCTACTTCGCCGACGACCCGGCGTTCAAAGGCGTCAAGCGCGAGCTGACGGCCGCCGACTACGTCTACTCGATCAAGCGCCACTACGACCCGCGCTGGAAAAGCGGCCGGCTGTACCTGCTGGAAAGTTCCACGCTGCTGGGCCTGACCGAGCTGCGCAAGGAGCTCGCCGCCGCCAAGAAACCCTTCGACTACGACCGCGAGGTCGAAGGCGTGCGCGCGCTGGACCGCTACACGTTTCAGATCAAGACCGCCGATCCGCAGCCGCGCCTGACCGAGTTGCTGACCTACTCGGCGGTGATCGGCGCGATGGCGCGCGAGGTCGTGGAGGCCTATGGCGACAGAGTTGGCGAGCACCCCGTGGGCACCGGCGCTTTTCGCCTGGCGCAGTGGAAGCGCAGCTCGCGCATCGTGCTTGAGCGCAACCCCAACTACCGCGAAGAGCTTTACAGCGAAGTGCCGCCGGCCTGGGACGAAAAACTAGCGGCCGAAGTACGCGCATTGCAGGGGCGCAAGCTGCCGCTGGTGGACCGCGTGGTGATTTCCATCATCGAAGAGAACCAGCCGCGCTGGCTGTCGTTCCTGAACGAAGAAAACGACTTCATCGAGCAGGTGCCGCCCGACTTCATCCAGTCGGCCGCGCCCAACAACCAGATCGCGCCGAACCTGAAGAAGCGCGACATCCGCATGCAGCGCTATCCGCGCGCCGACCTCTCGATGAGCTACTTCGCGATGGAGCACCCGGTGGTGGGCGGCTACGAGCCGGGCAAGATCGCCTTGCGCCGGGCCATCGCGCTGGCGGTGGACGGCGAGCGCGAAATCCGCCTGGTGCGGCGCAGCCAGGCGATTCCGTCGCAAGGCGTCATCGGCCCCGGAACGTACGGCTACGACAAGAACTTCAAGAGCGAGATGAGCACCTTCGACCTGGCGCGCGCCAAGGCGCTGCTGGACATGCACGGCTATGTCGACAAGGACGGCGACGGCTGGCGTGACCTACCCGACGGCAAGCCGCTGCGCCTGGAGTACGCGACGCAGCCTGACCAGCAAAGCCGCCAGCTCATCGAGCAATGGCAGCGCAACATGGACGCACTGAAAGTGCGCATCGAATTCAAGCCGGCCAAATGGCCCGAGAACCTAAAGAGTTCGCGCGCAGGCAAGCTCATGATGTGGGGTGTGGGCTGGAGCGCGGGCGCACCCGACGGCGACACCTTCCTGTCGCTGGGCTACGGCCCGAACAAAGGCCAGAGCAACCATTCGCGCTTCGATTTG
>JANLYV010000379.1:0-2868 GCA_031365825.1 Rubrivivax sp.
CAGCATGCCGTTCATCAGCACCTGCGTCTGCCCGGCGATGGTGTCGCCAATGGCTTGCGCGCCGCCTTTGTAGGGGATGTAGGTCCACTCGGCCTTGGTCGCCTTTTCCACCGCCACGCCGGCCAGGTGCGGCGCGCTGCCGACGGCCGACACCGCGAAGTTCAGCTTCTGCCGGTGCGACAGCGCGACCAGCTCACGTAGATTGTTGGCAGGCACCGAAGGGTGCACCACCAGAAGGTGCGGCGAGTAGGCCAGCATGGTCACGCCGCGCAGGTCTTTCGACGGCTCGAACGGCAGCTTGCTGTAGACCGAAGCCGTGATCGCCAGCGCGCCGGTGTCGCACAACAGCAGCGTGTGGCCGTCACTGGCCTTGGCCACGAAGTCGCTGCCGGTGTTGCCGTTGGCGCCAGGTTTGTTCTCGACGACGACGGTCTGCTTCAGCGCTTCGGAAAGCGGCTGGCTGATGGCGCGCGCAATGATGTCCGACGACCCGCCGGGCGGGTACGGCACGATGATGCGCACGGTCTTGCTCGGCCACGCCTGCGCGTGCACGGCACAGGCCGCGAACAGGGTGAGCGCTGCAAGGGCCAAGCGAGCTATGCCTGCGATGGGCGCGATGCGGGCAGATGTCATGTCGGTGTCCTTGGGTTGGGCTGGGTGGATAACCGCGTTCAATCGACCGTGATCTTGCGTTCGCGAATGATCTGCGCGTAGCGCTTGCGGTCAGCGTCGATCATTTGCGTGAACTGCGCCGGCGTGCTGGCGCGCGGCACGCCGCCGAGTTCGGTGAGGCGCGTTTTCACCTCGTCCGACGCCACCAGTTCGCGCACATCGGTGGAGATTTTCTCGACGATGTCGCGCGGCGTCGCTGCCGGCGCGAGCAGGCCGATCCAGCTGATCGAATTGAAGCCTGGCAGCCCACTCTCGGCCAGCGTCGGCACATCGGGCAAGGCACTCACGCGCTTGTCGCTGGTGACGGCCAGCGCGCGCAGGCGGCCGGCCTTGATGTGCCCACTGGCTTCGAGCACGGTCATGAACGAGAGCTGCACATGGCCGGCCAGCAGGTCCGAAATTGCCGGCCCGCCGCCGCGGTAAGGCACGTGCACGATGAAGGTGCTGCTGCCCTGCTTGAACATCTCGCTGGCCAGGTGCGGCGCGCCGCCGGCGCCGGAACTGCTGTAGCTCAAGCGGCCGGGCTGGCTGCGCGCCAACGCCACGAATTCCTGCGCCGTTTTCGCCGGTACCGCGGGATTCACCATCATCGCCAGCGGCAGCTCGGCCACGAGCGAGATCGGCGCGAAAGCTTTGTCGGGGTCGTAGGGCAGGCGCGGGTAGAGCGAAGGGTTGATGGCCTGCGTGCCGATGTTGCCCATCAAGATGGTGTAGCCGTCGGCCCTGGCCTTGGCCACCAGGTCGGCGCCGATCTGGCCGGCAGCACCACCCCTGTTGTCGACGATCACCTGCTGGCCCCATTTGGCAGCGAGCTTTTGCGCAATGAGCCGCGCGCCGGTGTCGGTGCCGCCGCCGGGCGGGAACGGCACCACCAACGTCACCGCGCGCTGTGGCCACGCGCCGGTTTGTGCCAGGGCGGGCAGGCTCGCTAACAAGCATGAAGCGCTGACAGCGAGGGCGACTGCACCTTGCAGCGCGGCATGCTTCGAGGAGGACGTCATGCAAGGTCTTGGGTGATGGCACGGGCGTTCAGCGCACCAGCGCCGGCCGCTTGGCGTTGAAGGTCCAGCCCGGCACCAGGTATTGCATGGCCGCGGCGTCGTCGCGCGCACCCAGGCCGTGCTGGCGGTAAAGCTGGTGCGCTTTGTCGACCTCGGCCATGTCAAGCGCTATGCCCAGGCCAGGCTTCTTCGGCACCTGTACGTGGCCACCGATGATCTGCAGTGGCTCTTTCGTCAGCCGCTGGCCGTCCTGCCAGATCCAGTGTGTGTCGATCGCCGTCACGCGCCCAGGCGCCGCGGCACCGACATGCGTGAACATCGCCAGCGAGACATCGAAGTGGTTGTTCGAATGCGAACCCCAGGTCAGGCCCCAGTCGCGGCAGGTCTGGGCCACGCGCACGCTGCCGGCCATGGTCCAGAAATGCGGGTCGGCCAGCGGGATGTCGACGCTTTGCAGCGCCAGCGCATGGGCCAGCTGGCGCCAGTCGGTGGCGACCATGTTGGTGGCCGTGGGCAGCCCGGTGGCGCGGCGGAATTCGGCCATCACCTCGCGCCCCGAGAAGCCGTCTTCGGCACCGCAGGGGTCTTCGGCATAGGCCACCACGCCGCGCATGTCGCGCATCAGGCGGATGGCGTCTTTCAAGAGCCAACCACCGTTGGGGTCGAGCGTGACGCGCGCCTGAGGATAACGTTCATGCAGTGCTGACACGGCTTCGACTTCTTCTTCACCGCGCAGCACACCGCCCTTCAGCTTGAAGTCGTTGAAGCCATAACGTGCGTGCGCGGCCTCGGCCTGGCGCACGATGGCCTGCGGCGTCAGCGCGACGTCGTGGCGCACGCGGCACCAGGCGTTGTCAGCGTCGGGCTCTGACACGTAAGGCAGCTTGGTCCTGGTGCGGTCGCCGACAAAGAAGAGGTAGCCCAGCATCTCCACTGCGTCACGCTGCTGGCCTTCGCCCAGGAGTGCGGCCACCGGCACGCCCAGGTGCTGGCCGAGCAGGTCGAGCAGCGCCGATTCGATGGCCGTCACCGCATGGATGGTGGTGCGCAGGTCGAAGGTCTGCTGGCCGCGGCCGCCGCTGTCGCGGTCTTCGAATCGCCGCTGCACCTGTTGCAGCAGTTGCTGGTGCGAACCGATGGGCTGGCCGACGACCAGTGCCGCCGCGTCTTCGAGCGTCTGGCGGATCTGCTCGCC
>JANLYV010000395.1:0-6058 GCA_031365825.1 Rubrivivax sp.
CGGATTTCAGCGGCCGAACACCGCGGCGAGGATCTTGCTGCCGGTGCCGATGGGGTCGGCTCGGATCTTCTTCTCTTCTTCGCCGATCATGAAATACATGCCGTCCAGCGCCTTGCCGGTGACGTAGCGCTGGATGTTTGCGTCGTCGCCCTTCACCAGGCCCATGCTCGAAGCCTTGGCCGCGACGGCGTTGTAGCGCTCGGCAAGGTCGACCTTCTCGGTGGCGCGCGTGACGATGGGCAGGAACTTCAGGCCCAGCGGTGCGCGCGTCTTCTCGGCGAAGTACTGCGTCACCGAGGTCTCGCCACCACGCACGATGGCCAGCGCGTCTTTCATGCTGATGTCGCGTGCAGCGGCCACGAGCAAGGCCTTGGCTTCGGGCACCGCCGCTTCGGCGGCCCGGTTCATCGCGGTCACCAGGTCATCGACCTTCTTGCCCTGGCCGATGGCCTTGAGCAGCTTGGAAGCATCGGCGAGGAAACCCGGCAAGGGAATGCGCACCTTGGGGTTGCCGAGGAATCCATCGCCCTTGCCCAGCAGCTCCACCGCGGCGACGGCGCCACGCTCCAGTGCTGCGCGCACGCCGCTGCCGGCGTCGGCTTGCGAAAGCGCCCAGGCTTGGGCGAAGGGCCAAGGCAATACCAGGGCCGGGGCAGCCTTCAACCATGTACGACGTTGCATCGTGGAACTTTCGTTGTCATGCCGAAGCCGAGATGGCTTCGAGCTGGGAATGAACGGCCAGCCAGCGCTCTTCGAGTACCGCCGTCTCGGCCAGGATGTGGTGGTGCTGGCGTGAGAGCTCGACCAGACGCTCTGGCGCACCGCCCAACGCGAGTTGCGCCTCGATGGCGCCACGCTCGGCCACGAGTTTGGCCAGCCGCTCGTCGATGCGCTGCACCTCCACGCGCAGCGGGCGGGTGCTCTCGGCCAGCTTGGCACGCGACTGCTTGCCCTGCTTGCGCTCATCTCGATTGTTAGCGGCCGGCGCGGGCTTGGCAGTTTTGGCCACTGCCGGCGCGACAGCGGCCCGCACCGACGCTTCGGCGACGACCGGGCCTGGTACGGGCGGTGGTGGCTGGCCACGCGCCAGTGCACGCGACACCTCGAGCAACCAGCGCTGGTAGTCGTCCAGGTCGCCGTCGAAAGGCGATACGCCACCCCGTGTGACCAGCCAGAACTCATCACAGACTTCGCGCAGCAAAGCGCGGTCATGGCTGACCAGCATCACCGTGCCCTCGAATTCGTTCAGCGCCACCGACAGCGCTTCACGCGTGGTCAGGTCGAGGTGGTTGGTCGGCTCGTCCAGCAGCAGCAGGTTGGGCCGCTGCCACACCAGCATGGCCAATACCAGCCGCGCTTTCTCGCCGCCCGAGAGCGAACCCACCGCCTGGTTGACCATGTCGCCGCCGAAGCGGAACTGGCCGAGGAAGTCGCGCAGCTCCTGCTCGCGCGCCGCAGGGCCGACATCGCGTGCCAGCCGCACCATGTGCATCAACGGGCCGTCGTCGAGCTGCAGCACGTCGAGCTCCTGCTGCGCGAAGTAGCCGATGGTCAGGCCCTTGCCCTCGGTCATGCGCCCGGCCAGCGGCGCCAGCACGCCGGCGATGGTCTTCACCAATGTGGACTTACCTTGGCCGTTGGCACCGAGGATGCCGATGCGCTGGCCGGCCAGCACCGAACGGTTGATGTCGCGCACGATGGCGGTGTCGCCGTAACCGCAGACCAGGCCGTCGAAGGCCAGCATCGGGTTGGGCAGGCTCTGCGGTTCGCGGAACTCGAACTCGAAGTCGCTCGACGACAGCACCGGCGCCAGCCGCTCCATGCGCGCCAGCGCCTTGACGCGGCTTTGCGCCTGCTTGGCCTTGCTCGCCTTGGCCTTGAAGCGGTCGATGAAGCGCTGCAGGTGCGCCATGCGCTCCTGCTGCCGGCCGAAGGCCGCCTGCGCCTGCATCAGCCGTTCGGAGCGCATCTCTTCAAACGCGCTGTAGTTGCCGGTGTAGCGCGTCAGCGTCATCTGGTCGAGGTGCACCGTGACGCGGCTGATGGCGTCGAGAAATTCACGGTCGTGGCTGATGATCACCAGCGTGCCCTCGAACCGCTGCAGCCAGGCCTCCAGCCACACCAGTGCGTCCAGGTCCAGGTGGTTGGTGGGCTCGTCGAGCAACAGCAGCTCGGCCGGACACATCAGCGCGCGCGCCAGTTGCAGGCGCATGCGCCAGCCGCCCGAGAAGCTGTTCACCGGCGAGTCGAGCTGCTCGCTGCGAAAGCCCAGGCCGAGCATCATGGCCTGCGCGCGCGGCCTGGCGTCGAACGCGCCGGCCTCATCCAGCGCCATGTGCGCATCGGCCATGGCGTGGCCGTCCTCCGATGCTTCGGCCACGGCCAGGGCTTGCATCGCGGCCTGCAGCGGCTGGTCGCCTTCGAGCACGAAGTCGGTGGCGCCGATCTCGGTCTCGGGCATCTCCTGTGCCACTTCGCCGATGCGCCAACGTGGCGGGATTTCGATGTCTCCGGCGTCGGCATGCAGCCTGCCGGTGAGCAGCGAAAAGAGGCTGGACTTGCCCGCGCCATTGCGGCCGATGAGGCCGATCTTTTCGCCAGGCTGCCAGGTCACGCTGGCGTTTTGCAGAACGACTTTGACGCCGCGGCGCAGGGTGATGTTGCGCAGATTGATCATGGCAAGGATTGTCGTTCGATGATGAGCAACTGGTCTTCGCCAGCGCTGGTGTTGAGCCATACGACTGGCAACTGCGGAAAGGCCGCTTCGAAATGCGCGCGCTCGTTCCCGATCTCGAGCACCAGCACAGCGATTTCCGTCATGTGCTTGGCCGCGTTTGCGAGCAGGCCACGGATGAAGTCCATACCATCACGCCCACCATCGAGTGCCAGCGCCGGCTCGGCCTGGTATTCGGGCGGCAGCGCGGCCATCGAATCGCGGTTGACGTAGGGCGGGTTGCACAGGATGAGGTCGTAGCGGCCTTGCGCCGCCGTCAGGCCTTCGCCATGGCGCAGCGTGATGCGCGTTTGCAGTTGGTGGCGCTCGACGTTCTTCGCCGCCACCGCCAGCGCATCGGCCGAGACATCGGTGGCGTCGACCATCACCTCGGGCCAGGCCATCGCCGCCAGCACGGCCAGGCTGCCGTTGCCGGTGCACAAGTCGAGCATCCGGCGCGCGTCGGCGTGCAGCCAGGCGTCGAGCGTGCCGTCGGCCAGCGGCTCGGCGATGAGCGAACGAGGCACGATGACGCGCTCGTCGACATGGAACGGCACGCCCTGCAGCCAGGCTTCACCGGTGAGGTAGGCGGCGGGGCGGCGGCTTGTGATGCGGGTCGCCAATAGCGCATCAACCTTGGTGACCGCAGCGGCTTCGACCGGCCGTTCGGCGGCCCCGTCCAGGTCGTCCAGCGGCAGGCCAAGCTGCCACAGCACCAGCCACGCCGCTTCGTCGAAGGCGTTGGTGGTGCCATGCCCAAAACAAACGCCCGCCTCTTCAAGGCGGGCGCTGCTGCGCTCAATCAGCTCGATGACGGTCATCGCAGCATCGCTTCAAGCACACGGCGGTAGACGTTCTTCAGCGGCTCGATGCTGGCGACTTCGACCTTTTCGTCCACCTGGTGAATGCTGGCGTTGCGCGGGCCGAATTCGATGACCTGCGGGCAGATGCGCTTGATGAAGCGGCCGTCGGAGGTGCCACCCGTGGTCGACAGTTCCGGCGTGATGCCGCACTCGGCTTCGATGGCCGCCACGAGCGTCGCGCTCAAGCTGCCCGGCGGTGTAAGGAAGGGTTCGCCGCCCAGCGTCCAGGTCAGCTCATGTTGCACGTTATGTTTGATCAGCACCTGTGCCACACGTGTCTTCAACGACTCGGGCGTGGACTCGGTGCAGAAGCGGAAGTTGAAGTCCACCACCAGCTCGCCCGGAATGACGTTGCCGACACCCGTACCGGCATGCAGGTTGCTCACCTGCCAGGTGGTGGCGGGGAAGAAGGCGTTGCCTTCGTCCCAGCGCGTGGCGGCAAGCTCGGCCAGCGCCGGCGCAAACTCGTGGATGGGGTTGCGTGCCAGCTGCGGGTAGGCCACATGACCTTGCACTCCGCGCACGACGAGCTTGCCCGTGAGCGTGCCACGGCGGCCGTTCTTCAGCGTGTCACCGAGTCGGGTCACCGAGGTCGGCTCGCCCACGATGCAGGCGTCCAACCGCTGGCCGCGCGCCTGCAGCGCCTCGACCACACGCACCGTGCCGTCCAGCGCCGGGCCCTCTTCGTCGCTGGTGAGCAGCAAGGCGACCGAGCCGCGGTGCGGCGTGGTCGCGAACTCCGTCGCCGCCACAACCATGGCCGCGACCGAGGTCTTCATGTCGGCGGCGCCGCGGCCGTAGAGGTGGCCGTTGCGGTAGCTCGGCACGAAGGGGTCGCTGGTCCAGCGCTCCAGCGGGCCGGTGGGCACGACGTCCAGATGGCCGGCCAGCGCGAGTACGGTGGCATCAATGACGTGGCCGTGCTTGATGGCCCAAAGGTTGGTCACCAGCGCATGCGGTGGGCCGGCACGGAACCACTCGATGGTGAAACCGGCGGATTCGAGTCGCGCGGCGATCAGCGTCTGGCACCCGGCGTCGTCGGGGGTGACGGAACGACGGGCGATGAGCTCTTCCAGCAGCGCTTGCGTGGCTGCCACTACTGCCGCGCCCAGGGCGGCGCTTTCGCCGCTGCCGCTTCTTCCGGCCGCACTTCGATGCTGATGTCGGTGAAGACCGCGGCGTCGCTTTCTTCGCGCCGCGGCGAGACGCGCGATATCGGCGCCATTTCGTTCTGCAGCCGCCACAACAGGTTGGTGGGCGAGTCGGCCTGCGCCAGGCCTTCGTCGCGCGAGACCACGCCTTCGTTGATGAGGCGGGCGATGTCCTGCTCGAAAGTTTGCGAGCCTTCGGCGAGTGACTTTTCCATCGCTTCCTTCACGCCCGAGAGGTCGCCCTTTTCCACCAGCTCGCTGATGAGCTTGGTATTGAGGCAGACCTCCACCGCTGGAACGCGGCCGCCGGCATTGGCGCGCAACAGGCGCTGCGAGACGATGGCGCGCAGCCCGGCCGACAGGTCGGACAGCAGTGTTGACCGCGCCTCCGGCGTGTAGAACGACAAGATGCGCCCCAGCGCGTGGTAGCTGTTGTTGGCGTGCAGTGTCGCCAGCACGAGGTGGCCCGAGAGCGCGTACGAGATGGCCGAGGTCATGGTCTCGCGGTCACGGATCTCACCGATCATGATGCAGTCGGGCGCCTGGCGCAGCGCGTTCTTCAGCGCCACCTGCAGCGACTGCGTGTCGCGCCCGACCTCGCGCTGGTTGACGATCGAGCGCTTGTTGGAGAACAGGAACTCGATCGGCTCTTCGATGGTGAGGATGTGGCCCGTGACCTGCTGGTTGCGCCACTCGAGCATCGAGGCCAGCGTCGTCGACTTGCCGGTGCCGGTGGCGCCCACCATCAGGATCAGCCCGCGTGGCTCGACCACCAGCGTCGACAACATCGCCGGCACACCCAGCGTGTCCAGCGCCGGGATGTCCTTGGGGATGCAGCGGATCACCGCGGCAATGGAGCCACGCTGACGAAAACCCGAAAGGCGGAAGCTGCCGACGCCGCCGATGGCCACGCCGACATTGAGCTCGCCGCTGTCGTCGAGCTCTTCGAGCTGTTGCGGCGAGAGGATTTCAGCCAGCAGCTGGCGGATCTGGCTCGGCGCCAGCAGCTGGTCCGATAGCTGCATGATCTGGCCGTTGATCTTGATCAGGATCGGCGTGTTGGCCGACATGTAGATGTCCGACGCCGTCTTCTCGGCCATCAGGCGCAACACGCGTTCCATGTTTCCGCTCATCACAGCTCCCGTCGTGGTTTGGCCGATGATCCCTCAGCCGCCGTCAGGCTCGCAACAATTCGTTGATGCTGGTCTTGGCGCGCGTCTGCGCGTCGACCTGCTTCACGATCACCGCGCAATACAGGCTGTGCGAGCCATCGGCCGACGGCAGGCTGCCACTGACCACGACCGAACCCGCAGGCACGCGGCCGTAGCTCA
>JANLYV010000398.1:0-16000 GCA_031365825.1 Rubrivivax sp.
GACAACACCGCGCTGATTGCCGAGCTGCTGACGCTGCGCCAGGAAGAGGCGCAGTTGCTGGGCCACGCCAGCTATGCCCATTTGTCGCTGGTGCCGAAGATGGCGCAAACGCCGGGGCAGGTGCTCAAGTTCGTGCGCGACCTGGCACAACGCGCTCGGCCGTTTGCCGAGCGCGAGCTCGCCGAATTGCGCAGCTTTGCCGCGGCCGAGCTCGGCTTGCCCGAGCTGCAGGCCTGGGACATGGCCTTTGCGAGCGAGCGCATGCGCCAGAAGCGCTACGACTTCAGCGGCAACGAGGTGAAGCGCTACTTCACTGCGACGCGCGTGCTGCAGGGCCTCTTCGGGCTGATCGAGACGCTGTTCGAAGTGCAGATCCGCGAAGACGCGGCGCCGGTGTGGCACGACAGCGTGCGCTGCTACCGCGTCGAGCGTGCGGGCGTCACCATCGGCGGCTTCTACCTCGACCTCTTCGCCCGCTCCGGCAAGCGCTCCGGCGCATGGATGGACGAAGCGCAGCAGCGCTGGCGCCGGCCCGACAGCGGCCAGCTGCAGCTGCCAATGGCGCACCTCATCTGCAACTTCGCCGCGCCCGTGGGCACGCAGCCGGCACTGCTGTCGCACGACGACCTCATCACCCTCTTCCACGAGTTCGGCCATGGCCTGCACCACATGCTCACCCAAGTGGAGGAAGCCGCCGTCGCGGGTATTTCCGGCGTGGAGTGGGACGCGTGCGAGTTGCCCAGCCAGTTCATGGAGAACTTCTGCTGGGAGTGGGATGTGCTCGAAGGCATGAGCCAGCATGTCGACAGCGGCGCACCCCTGCCGCGCGCACTGTTCGAGCGCATGCGCTCGGCACGCAACTTTCATCGCGGCCTGGCGATGCTGCGCCACTGCGAATACGGCCTGTACGACATGCGGCTGCACTCCGAGCCCGGTACGGGTTCGCGCAGCACCGAGATTGCGGCCGAGGTGGCGCGCGAAATCCTACTCATGCCGCCGCCGCCCTTCCTGCGCTACCCCAACGCATTCGCACATATCTTCGACGGTGGGTACGCCGCGGGCTACTATGGCTACGCTTGGGCCGAGGTACTGTCGGCCGATGCCTTCGAGGCGTTCGAAGAGTCGGGCATCCTGGACGCCGCCACGGGCCGGCGCTACCGCCAGGCGATTCTGGAAACGGGCGGCAGCCGCCCCGCCCTCGACAGCTTCAAGGCCTTTCGTGGCCGCGAGCCGCGACTGGACGCGCTGCTGCGGCATCAGGGCATGGTCTAGGTCGGCAAGCAGCGTAAAAGCGCAGTCGCACGGGCATGAAAGGAACGGTCATGACGAAGCAACTTTGGGCCAGCACGATGAGCATGGTGGCGCTGGCCACCCTGGCCGCAGCCGGCCCCTGCGCGGCGCAGTACAAGGTGGTGGCGGCCGACGGCAGCATCACCTACACCGACCGGCCACCGACCAGTGCCACGGTGCGCGTCACGCCGATGCGCCGCTCGGGCCAGGCGGTGGCCGACACCGGCGCGAGCGTGGCGTTGCCGCTTGAGTTGCGCCAGATCGCTGCGCGCTATCCCGTCACGCTCTACACCACCACCGAGTGCGCGCCTTGTGAAGCCGGCCGCGCGCTGCTGATGCAGCGCGGTGTGCCTTACGTCGAAAAGTTGGTGGCTTCTGAAGAAGATGCAGCGGCGCTCGAGCGCCTCGTGGGCTGGCGCACGGTGCCCAGCGTGACCGTCGGCACCCAGGCGCTGCGGGGTTACGCCGCCGCGGAATGGGGCGCTTACATCGACGCCGCCGGCTACCCGCGTGACTCGCGCCTGCCGCGTGGCTGGGCTGCACCTGCGGCGACGACCTTGACCGAGCGTGCTCGCGTCGCGGCCGCGCCCGAGCAGGCCGCACCGGCGCCTGCGCCTACGTCCAGCGGCGACATCAGTCCTGCGCCCGGCGGCATCAGGTTCTGACGCTCTTGAGCCGGCGCGTCAACCAGGCGCCCGAGCTCACCGAGCCGGCCACCATCCAGAACAGCACGCCAGCGCCGATGACCGAGCCGAGCAGGCCGAACACCAGCGGCATCACCGTGCTCGAGCCGTTCATGGCCATCGAGCGCAAGGCCAGCGCCTCGCCGTGGCGCTGGTCGGGCGTGAGGTGGTGCAAGGTGCTCATGATCATCGGCTGCACTGCGCCCAGCGTCACACCGAGCAACACCGCGCAGGCCGCCATCCACGGCGCGGTGGGTGCCAGCGGGTAGAGCACAAAAACGGCGCCGGTGCCAAGCATCGCGCTGCGGATGACCAACACCTGCTGCATGCGGTGCGCCACCAGCGGCACCACCAGGCGAATGCCGCTAACGGCCAAAGTAAACGTGCCCAGAATCAGGCCGATGGTGGTAGCCGAGAAGCCGCGCTCGTGGCCGAGGATGGGCACGGCAAAACTGTGCACGTCCCAGCACATCGATAGCAACCAGTTGATCGCCAACAGCCGCCGGAAACCCGGCACCTTGAGCAGTTCCCAGGCCGTGCGCGTGCCGGCGTACGGCAGCGGCGCGGGTGGCGCAAGGCGCGGCACGCTGCGTGCTGACCACATCGTCACCAGCGGCATCAGCATCAGCAAGACGTAAGCCCAGCGAAAGCCCGCGGCGTCGATGACGAAGCCCGCCGCCACCGGCCCGATGACGTTGGACAAGGACGGCGCGATGCCCAGCCAGCTGAAGAGGCGCACCCGTTCCGTGTCGTCACGCGCCGAAAGCGTGGCCGTGCGCTGGATCGCCAGCATGCCGGTGTTGGCGCCCGAGCCGGTGAGCATCGCCGCCAGGCACAGCAGGCCGAAGTGCGCGACACCGCTGACGAAGGTGGAGGCCACGGCCATGAGCATGCCCAGCGCGGCCATGGCCACCGACACGTGCACCGGGCGGTGGTAGCCGTGACGGTCGGCCATGCGCCCGGCATGCAGCGCCAGCAGTACCGGCGCTGCGGCAAAGAGCGCCAACAGCACGCCCACCGACCAGGCGCTGTAGCCCTCGCGCAAAGCCTGCAATGGCGCTGCCAGCCGCAGCCCGGCCATCGCAGAGTGCAGCCCGAGCTGGCCCACCACCAGCGCCACGAGGACAGGCGCCGAGCCGGCACCGGCCGGCGGCTTGTCGCCGGCCGGCACACTCGACTGCGGCAGCTGGTCCGCGGCCGGCTCACTCAATCGACTCGTCCTCCGCTCCCGCAGCCCCGGGCAGCAATTGCAGCGCGCGCGCTTCGGGCAACTCTTCCACCGACTTCAGCCGCCGCGTCATCACGTTGGTGCGTGTCTGCGCTTCGTCGATGGTCTTGCTCGCCTCGTCGAGCTTCTTCTTCGTCTTGGCCAGCACCTCGCCAAACTTGCCGAACTCGGTCTTGACAGCGCCCAGCACTTCCCAGACCTCGGCCGTGCGCTTTTCCAGTGCCAGCGTGCGAAAGCCCATCTGCAGGCTCGTCAGCGTGGCCAGCAGCGTGGTCGGGCCGGCGAGCATGACCTTGTGCTCGCGCTGCATGGCTTCCACCAGCCCAGGCCGGCGCAAGGCCTCGGCATACAGGCCTTCGGTGGGGACGAAGAGGATGGCGAAGTCGGTGGTGTGGGGAGGTGCGACGTACTTGTCGCGGATGCTGCGGGCTTCGAGCCGCAGCCGTGTCTCGATGGCCTTGCCGAAGAGCTCGATCGCGGCCACGTCGGCGCGTTCGTGGGCGTCCATCAGCCTCTCGTAGTCCTCGCGCGGAAACTTGGCGTCTATGGGTAACCACAGCGGCACGCCGTCACTGCGCTGCCCGGGCAGGCGCACGGCGAATTCAACGCGCTCGTTGCTGCCCGGCACCGTGGCCACATTGGTGGCGTACTGCTCGAGCGTGAAGACCTGTTCGAGCAGCGCCGCAAGCTGTACTTCGCCGAACACGCCGCGCGTCTTGACGTTGGTGAGCACACGGTTGAGCGAGCCGACATCACGCGCCAGCGTCTGCATCTCTCCGAGGCCTTTGTGCACCTGCTCCAGCCGGTCGGCCACCTGCTTGAAGCTTTCGCCCAGCCGCAGTTCGAGCGTGGCATGCAGCTTCTCGTCGACCGTGGCGCGCATCTGCTCGAGCTTCTTCTCGTTGCCGTCCTGCAGTGCGAGCAGGCGCAGCTCCACCGCCTGGCGCAGCTCGGTCTGACGGCGTTCCGCGGCGTCGGACATCAAACGCATCTGCTCGCCCAGCGTGTCGCCGAAGCGGCGCAGCGAGGCGTCGACCTGCTGCTGCATCGTGGCCAGCTGGGTGCGGAAAGAATCGATCTGCTCGTTCTGCGTGCGCGCCACGTCGCCGCCTTGCGTCAGCAGCATCTGCTGGAAGGTGCCGAGGTCGCCGCGCGTGGCCTGCGCCTGGCGCGCGAGCTCGTCGCGCAACTCGCCTTCGAGCTCGCGCAGCGCCGCGGTGTCGCCCTTGCGCAGCGCCAGCCACAACACCAGCAGCAATACAACGATCAGCAACGCCAGCGCGGCCAGCAGGGCCGGCGCCATCCAGTCAGCAAGCATGCGCGATTGTCTCAGCTGCCCTGGGTGAGGTGTGGCAGCCGCCCGTCACGCAACACCCCGGGATTGACGGGTGTGGGTGGCACGCCGCCTGTCAGTGCAGCGATGAGGTTATCAGCCGCCAGTTCAGCCATCGCGCGGCGCGTGGCCACGCTGGCGCTGGCGATGTGCGGCGTCAGCACGACGTTGGGCAAGCTCAGCAACGCCGGGTGTACGGCGGGTTCGCCCTCGAAGACATCCAGACCCGCGGCGGCGATGCGCTTGTCGCGCAGCGCTGTGGCCAGCGCTGCGTCGTCGACGATGCCGCCGCGGGCGATATTGGTCAGCGTCGCGCTCGGCTTCATCAGCGCAAGCTCAGCGGCGCCGATGGCGTGGTGGCTCTGCGCCGAATACGGCAGCACCAGCACAAGATGATCTGCCTCGCGCAGCAACACGTCTTTCTCGACCCAACGCGCGTTCAGCGGCTGTTCCTGCTCAGCCGGCAAACGGCTGCGGTTGTGGTAGATCACGCGCATGCCAAAACCGAGCGCTCCGCGCCTGGCGATGGCCTGGCCGATGCGCCCCATGCCTAGGATGCCCAACGTGGCGCCGTGCACGTCGCTGCCCACGAACATGTCGTACGACCACTTGTTCCATTCGCCGCGGCGCAGGAAGTGTTCGGCCTCGGCCATGCGCCGCGCCGTGGCCATCATCAGCGCGAAACCGAAGTCGGCCGTGGTTTCGGTCAGTACGTCTGGTGTGTTAGTCGCCAGCACGCCGTGGGCATTAAAGGCTTCGATGTCGAAGTTGTTGTAGCCCACCGCCATGTTGCTGGCCACGCGCAGCTGCGGGTTGGCGGCCAGCACTTCGGCGTCGATGCGTTCGCTACCGGTGGTGAAGGCACCGGCCTTGCCTTGCAAACGCGCCATGAGTTGCGGTCTGCTGAAGACCGTGTCGACCGCATTGAACTCGACTTCGAAGTGCGCGCGAAGTCGATGCACCACCTCGGGAAACGTGGCGCGGGCAACGAGGACGGCGGGTTTGTTCATGGATCCGGTCACTTCGTGATGGCCGTGGCGGGTGTCGAACCCACGCTGCCCTTGAGCGTGCTGCCGGGATAAAAGCCGATCAAGGCCAGCATCACGAAGAAGCCCACGACATAGGCCAGCGCCACATGCCAGCCGTGACGCAACCACTGCCCGACCGAACGCGCCTGCGGGTACATCGATGCCAGCGCCACACCAGCCGACGAACCGAACCACAGCATCGAGCCACCGAAGCCGACGGCGTAGGCCAGGAAGCCCCAGTCATAGCCGCCTTGCTTCAGCGCCAGGGCTGTGAGCGGAATGTTGTCGAACACGGCCGAGACAAAGCCCAGGCCGAGCGCCGTTTGCCACGACGCCGCGGGCAGTTGTTCGACCGGCATCATCGACGCGCACAGCACGAGCGAGATGAGAAAGATCGCCCCCTTCAGCGCGCCCAGCAGCACGCTCCACGTCGGCTGGCGCAACGCGGCGCAAACCAGGATCGCCAGCCACACGGCGGCGCCGAGAAACGGGAACTGGTCGGCCAAGGTGTTGTAGCGCGTGTTGATGACGATGTTGACGACGATGGCCGAGGCGAGGATCGCCATGACGATGCCCACGCGCAGCCAGTCGACCTCGGCGTCAGCGCTGGCGTCTTTCTGGATCGGCGAATGGGCCTGCTGTTGCAGCGAGGCGGGAATGCCGCAGATCACCACGGCCACGCCCGAGGCGATGAAGGCTTCGAGCACCTCGATCGGATGCACGCCGGCAATCCACATCATCGTGGTGGTGGTGTCGCCCACCACGCTGCCGGCGCCGCCGGCGTTCGATGCAGCGACGATGGCGGCAAGGTAGCCGATATGCACCTTGCCACGAAACACCGTGTGCGCCACGGCGCCACCGATCATGGCGGCGGCGATGTTGTCGAGAAAACTCGACAGCACGAACACCGCCAGCAGCAGCACGAAGCAGCCTTTCCAGTCGTCGGGCATGAAGCGCGGCAGGATCGCCGGCAGCTCGCTCTTCTCGAACATGTCCGCCAGCAGCGCGAATCCCAGCAGCAACAGGAGCAGGTTGCTCAGGATCACCCATTCGTGCCCGAGGTGGGCAACGAAACCGCCCACGCCTGCACCCGCCTTGAACGGCGACCACAGGATCTTGTAGAGCGCGATCACCACCACGCCGGTGATGGCCGTGCGCATGGTGTGGTGGTGAAACAGCGCCACGCACGACAAGACGATGGCGAAGAGGATGAACTCCACCGGCACCGGGCCAAGACTGGTGATCATTCGACGAACCGCGTGAAGCCGGCCACCGGTTCGCGTTCGGTCACCAGGCTGTTCTCGACGGCCGCCGGGTCGGCATAGCCGAGCGACATGCCGCACACCACCATCTCGGTGTCGGGCAGCTGCAGCTGCTCGGCAATGATCGCGTGAAACTGCGTGAATGCCGCCTGCGGGCAGGTGTCCAGGCCGCGTGCACGTGCGGCCACCATCAGGCTTTGCAGGAACATGCCGTAGTCGAGCCAGCTGCCCTGCTGCATCACGCGCTCGATGGTGAAGATCAAGCCCACCGGCGCGTCGAAGAAGGCGTAGTTGCGCGCGTGCTGCTCGTGCATGCGCTGCTTGTCGGTCTTGGCAATGCCCAAGAGCGAATACAGATCCCAGCCGATCTTGCGTCGGCGCTCGATGTAGGGCGACTGCCACTGCGTCGGGTAGTAGGCGTATTGCTCCTGGTGTCGTGCGCGTTCGACCGGGTCGTCGTAGGCCGCACGAATGCGGCGCGAGAGCTCGGCCTAGCCCTGGCCGGTCAGCACATACACGCGCCAGGGCTGGGTGTTGGTGCCCGATGGCGCGCGCGCCGCTACCGCGAGCATGGCTTCGATGGTTTCGCGTGGCACTGGCCTGGGCAGGAAGGCGCGCACCGAGCGGCGCGAGGCGATGGCAGCGTCTACGGCGCTGATGACGTCGGGCGATGCAGGAGGGGTCATGGGGGGAACTCTTGGTGCGAACCGTGGCGTGATCGCTGGTGAGATGAAGGCGCGGATTGTTCCATCGCCGCCTGGCCGCGCCAGGCGCGCCAGGATTCATGGGCCTCGGCAAGCGTCTGGCGATGGATGGCCACCGTGGTGTTCAGGTCGCGGCCGTAACCCCCGGCCATAGCGAGCGCCACCGGGATGCGGCGCTCGCGCAGCGAGTCAAGCACGCGGCGGTCGCGCTCGGCCAGGCCGTCGCGTGTCAACTTCAGGCGCCCGAGGCGGTCGTCTTCGTGCGGGTCGGCGCCAGCCAGGTAGAAGGCCAGGCCAGGTGGTGCAGCCGCGTGCTCGCGCCAGGTCTGCGCCAGTGCCTGGTCGAGCGCGTCGAGGTAGTGCTCGTCGTTGCAGCCATCGGGTAACTCCACATCCAGGCTGCTGCGCTCCTTGCGAAACGGGAAGTTCTTCGCGCCGTGCAGCGACAGCGTGAACACCGTCGTGTCATCGCGAAAGATGCTCGCCGTGCCGTTGCCCTGGTGCACGTCGAGGTCGATGACCAGCACGCGCAAGAGCCGTTTGCCGATGCGGTGCATCTCAGCCTGCATCAGGCGCGCGGCCACGGCCACGTCATTGAAGACACAGTAGCCCGAACCCTTGTACGCGTAGGCATGGTGCGTGCCGCCGGCAAGATTTGCCGCCACGCCTTCGCCCTCGAACAGCGCGGTGCGCGCAGCGGCAATGGTGGCGCCGACCGAGCGCCGAGCGCGTTCGGCCATGCGCTGCGACCACGGGAAGCCGATCTCGCGTTGCTGTGCCGCGCTGGTGTGGCCTTCGAGCACGGCGGTGATCCACGCCGGCTCATGGGCCAGTGCCAGCTCGCCGTCACTGGCGGCTGGCGCTTCGGTGACACGCACTCCCGGCAAGGTGCTCTCGGCTGCTTCTCGCAACAGCCGGTACTTCGTCATCGGGAAGCTATGGCCCGGCGGCAGCGGCAGCACGAAGTGGTCAGAGTGGAAAGCGCGCACCGGCGCGATTCTAGAAACGCCTCTCTACAATGTTGCATTGCAGCAAAATCCGCTTGCAATGCCTCGGGCGAACCCTATACTTCAGTTCATGTTGCAGCGCAGCAAACGAGCCGGCAACACCTTAGCCCTGCAAACCCACCCCCAAGGAGATTGAACATGAACTTCACCCCCGAGCAACTGATGGCCGCCCAGAAATCCAACCTCGACACCCTGTTCGGGCTGACGAACAAGGCTTTCGAAGGCGTGGAAAAACTGGTCGAACTGAACCTGCAAGTCGCCAAGACCACGCTGGCCGAGTTCGCCGATACCACCAAGGCCGCCCTGTCGGTCAAAGACGCGCAAGAGCTGCTGGCACTGCAAGCCGGCCTGCTGCAACCCGCTGCCGAGAAGGCCGCTGCCTACAACCGTCACCTGTATGACATC
Source organism: Rubrivivax sp. (assembly GCA_031365825.1). Classification (GTDB taxonomy): domain Bacteria; phylum Pseudomonadota; class Gammaproteobacteria; order Burkholderiales; family Burkholderiaceae_C; genus Rubrivivax. The sequence continues at coordinate 8,941 of JANLYV010000398.1, forward strand.
GTTGCCGGCACTGGCGCCGAAGTCACCAAGGTCGCTGAGGCGACCATGGCCGACACGCAGAGGAAGGTGATGTCGCTGGTCGACAACGCCGTCAAGAACGCGCCGGCCGGCACGGAAAACGCCGTGGTACTGGTGAAGTCGGCCATCACCGCCGCCAACAACGCCTACGAAAGCGTGAACAAGGCTGCGCGTCAAGCCGCCGAAGTGGCCGAAGCCAACTTCCAGGCAGTGACCAACACCGCTGTCAAGGCCACGCAAGCCGCCACCAAGACCAAGCGCGCTGCCTGATCTGGGGCATTGAACTTTCGGGAGAGCGGATCGTCTGACTTGCGCTGCTGCGGTTCAGGCTGCGGCGGTCTCTCTGGATGGTTGTCTCCTCCGTACCTGACCCAACTTGCTTGGCACGGTACCTTCGGCCCGGTGGCGACACCGGGCCGCTTCTTTTTCTGAGCCAGACATCGCCTTGGCGCCTTCATATTCGATAGCAACATAAGCATTGAACATCAATGTTGTTCTCAAACATATAAAGCGTTCATAGAGTCCCGACCTCAGGCTGCACCAGGTGGTGCAGCCGTGCACCCCACGCGCCGGTCATGGACTACCTTGCAGTACTCAGCGGTTTTGCTGTCGGCGCCATCGTCGGGATGACGGGCGTGGGCGGCGGATCGCTCATGACGCCGCTGCTGATGGGTGTCTTCAAGCTGCACCCGGCATGGGCCATAGGCACCGACCTGGCGTTCGCCGGCTTGACCAAAGTCGGCGGTGCCGTGGCCCATCACCGCCAGGGCCACGTCGACCGCCGCGTCGTGGCCCTGCTACTTGCCGGCAGCCTGCCTGCGGCGCTGACCACACTCGCAGTGATGCATGCCACCGAACTGGGCAAGACCAGCACCGGGCCCATGACCTTCACGCTGGGGGTGGCACTGCTGCTGACCGCCATCACCGTCGCCTGGCGCAAGGCCTGGCATGCGCTTGGCATGCGCCTGCAGCGGTGGATTCCTGCACATCGGCAAGCGCCCCTCACGGTGGCAGCGGGCGTGCTGCTGGGGGGGGTGGTCACACTCAGCTCGATCGGCGCCGGTGCCATCGGCGCCACCTTGATCCTCTTGCTGCACCCGAGGCTGCCGGCGCACCGCGTCGTCGGCACCGATATCGCCCACGCCGTGCCCTTGACGTTGGTTGCCGCTGCCGGCCACGCCTGGCTCGGCCATGTCGACTACGCGCTGCTGGCCGCTCTGTTGCTCGGCTCGCTACCCGGCATATGGCTAGGCGCACGCCTCACGACGCTGATGCCGGAACGCTTCGTCCGTGCATTGCTCTGCACCTCGCTCGTCACCGCGGGCCTGAAAGTGATCACCTGACATGTATCAGTACACCCCCTTCGATCGCCAGTTCGTGCACCAGCGCGCGGCGCAATACCGCGACCAGCTCGAGCGCCATCTCGCGGGCCGGTTGCCCGACGACGACTTCCGCCCGCTGCGCCTGCAAAACGGCTGGTACGTCCAGCGCCACGCGCCGATGCTGCGTGTGGCCGTGCCCTACGGCGAGCTGTCCAGCCGCCAGCTGCGCGCGCTGGCGCGCATTGCACGCGAGCACGACCTTCGCGACGCCGGCACGGTGCAGGAACGCGGTGGCTTCGGCCACTTCACGACGCGGCAGAACCTGCAGTTCAACTGGATACCGCTGGCGAATTCGGCCGACGTGATGGACCTGCTGGCCGACGTGGACATGCACGGCATCCAGACCAGCGGCAACTGCATCCGCAACATCACCACCGACGCGCTGGCCGGCATCGCACCCGACGAGATCGTCGACCCGCGCCCCTATTGCGAAGTGCTGCGCCAGTGGAGCACGCTGCACCCCGAGTTCGCCTTCCTGCCGCGCAAGTTCAAGATCGCCGTCAGCGGCGCGCGCGAAGACCGCGCGGCCACCGCCTGGCACGACATCGGCCTGCACCTACGCAAGAACGCGCAAGGTGAAGTCGGCTTTCGCGTGCTGGTGGGCGGAGGCATGGGCCGCACGCCGGTGATTGCCACGCCCATCAACGAGTTCGTGCCGTGGCAGCAGATCCTCGTCTTCATCGAAGCCATCGTGCGTGTCTACAACCTGCACGGCCGGCGCGACAACCTGTACAAGGCGCGCATCAAGATTCTGGTGAAGGCTGAAGGCCGCAAGTTCGTCGACGACGTGAATGCGGAGTTCGCGGCGCTGATGGCCGATGACGCACTCAGCGGCACGCAGCTTATTCCGCAGGCCGAGCTCGACCGCATCGCCGCAAGCTTCCAGGCGCCGGTCACGGACAAGGATGTGCGCACTTCTGGCGTTAGCCTCGACGCCACCGCAAGCGCCGCTTACCGCCGCTGGCTCGAACGCAACGTGCAGGGCCACAAGCTCGGTGGCTACCGCGCCGTGACCTTGTCGCTCAAGCGCGCAGGGTTGCCCCCAGGTGATGTGACCGCCAGCCAGATGGAGCGCGCGGCGCAGATCGCCGAAGATTTCAGCCAGGGCGAGCTGCGCGTCACGCACGACCAGAACCTGCTGCTGCCCTGGGTGCATGAATCACAGCTGCCGGCACTGTGGCTGGCGGCCAAGGCCGAAGGCTTTGCCACCCCCAACATCGGACTGCTGACCGACATGATCGCCTGCCCCGGCGGCGACCTGTGCGCGCTGGCCAACGCGCGCTCGCTGCCGATCGCCGCCGACATCACCGCGCGTTTCGACGACCTCGACCAGCTCTACGACATCGGCGACATCGACCTGCATATCAGCGGCTGCATCAACTCGTGCGGCCACCACCACAGCGGCCACATCGGCATCCTCGGCGTCGACAAGGACGGCAGCGAGTGGTACCAGGTGACGCTGGGCGGATCGGACGGCTCCACGCTGAGCGGCGCACCCACGCCAGGCAAAGTCATCGGGCCGTCATTCGCAGCTGATGAAGTCACGGACGTCATTGAAGCCGTGATCGACCTCTACCAGCGCGAGCGCTCGGGTCGTGAACGCTTCATCGACACCGTGCAGCGCATCGGCACGCCGCCGTTCCGGGCGGCCGCCGACGCGGTGCGTCGTGCCACCGCGGCGGCACATGCATGAGGGAGGCCAGCATGAACTTCATCGACTCGACGCGCAACCTTCCAGACGACCTGCTGGCCATCGCCAACACCACGGATGTGCGCGAACTTGGCGTCGCCGTATCTGGCGCACGCGCCATCGCGCTGAGCTTCCCGAAATGGACCGACGGGCGCGCCTATTCGCAGGCGCGCCTGCTGCGCAGCCGGCTGCACTTCGACGGCGAGCTGTGGGCCACGGGCGACGTGGTGGTGGACATGCTGCCGTTGCTGCAGCGCAGTGGCTTCACCTCGGCGCAGCTGCGCGAAGGCCAGAACTTCGACGCCGCACATCGCGCATTGGGTTTCTTCGACGGTCACTACCAGACCGACCTGCTAAGCAAGTTGCCGGCGTTCGAACGTGGCGTCGAACTCGACACTACGCAACCCGAATGAGTGCCATCGCGCTTCATGCGCGCCGGCAAGCCGGCTTCGAGCAGCGTCTGGTGGCCACCACGCAGCTGCTGCAGCAGGCGGCGGCCACGCATGCCGGCCGCATCGTGCAGGCCACGAGCCTCGGTGTGGAAGACATGGTCATCACCGACCTGATCGAGCGTCACGCCCTGCCCATCGCGGTGGCCACGCTCGACACCGGGGCACTGCACGCACAAACACTGGACTTGATCGACGTCATCGCCGCGCGCTACGCCATCGCCGTTGAGCGCTGGGCGCCGGCGCATGAAGCCGTGGTCAGCTTCGTCACGCGCCATGGGCATGACGCGATGGTCCAGAGCATCGAGTTGCGCAAGGCCTGTTGTGCACTGCGCAAGCTCGAACCGTTGAGCCGCATGCTGCAAGGCCGCGACGCCTGGGTCACCGGGCTGCGCCGCGAACAGTCGCAAGCGCGCGCCGATGTGCCGCTGGTCGACACCGATGACCCCAGCCGGCTGAAGTTCAACGTGCTCGCCGACTGGAGCTGGCACGACGTGTGGCACTACGTCGCCACGCACGACGTGCCCTACAACGCGTTACACGACCAGTTCTTCCCGAGCATCGGTTGCGCGCCTTGCACACGCGCCGTGGCGGTGGGTGAAGACCCGCGCTCCGGCCGCTGGTGGTGGGAGCAGGCCAGTGCCAAGGAATGCGGCCTGCATGTGATCGATCGTCTGGAAAAGGTACCCGCATGAACGCCCCGACCGCACTCGAACACCTGCTGCCCTCGGTCGACCAGCAGCATCTGGATGGCCTGGAAGAAGAAGCCATCTTCATCCTGCGCGAAGTCGCGGCCACGTTCGAGCGCCCGGCGCTGTTGTTCTCGGGTGGCAAGGATTCGTGCGTCGTGCTGCACCTGGCCGAGAAGGCCTTCAAGCGGCGCGTCGCCGGCAAAGACGGCTTCAGTGGCCGCCTGCCCTTCCCGCTCTTGCACGTGGACACCGGGCACAACTTCCCCGAGGTCATCGAGTTCCGCGACCGCCGTGTTGCCGAGATGGGCGAGCGGCTGGTGGTGGGCCATCTCGAAGATTCGATCCAGCGTGGCACGGTGCGGTTGGCACACCCGCTCGAATCGCGCAACGCGCACCAGACGGTGGCCTTGCTCGAAGCCATCGAAGCGCATCGTTTCGACGCGCTGATCGGCGGCGCGCGACGCGACGAAGAGAAGGCACGTGCCAAGGAGCGCATCTTCAGTCACCGCGACAGCTTCGGCCAGTGGTTGCCCAAGGAGCAACGGCCCGAGTTGTGGACGCTGTTCAACACACGCCTGCGACCGGGCGAGCACTTCCGCGCGTTCCCCATCAGCAACTGGACCGAGCTCGACGTCTGGCTCTACATCGCACGCGAACGCATCCATCTGCCCGGCATGTACTTCACGCATGAGCGCGAGGTGGTGCGACGCAAGGGCCTGCTGGTGCCGGTGACCGAGGTCACGCCGCTGCAGGCCGGCGAACAGTCTGAAGTCGTGCAGGTGCGCTTTCGCACCGTAGGCGACATGACCTGCACCTGCCCGGTGGCCAGCGACGCAGCAAGTGCCACCGAGATCGTCGCCGAGACGCTTACCACCGACGTGAGCGAGCGCGGCGCCACGCGCATGGACGACCGCAGTTCCGAGGCTTCGATGGAGCGGCGCAAGAAGGAAGGGTACTTTTGATGAGCGCTTTGAGATTCCTCACCGCCGGCAGCGTCGACGACGGCAAGAGCACGCTGATCGGCCGCCTGCTGTACGACAGCCGCGCCATCCTCGCCGACCAGCTCGAAGCGCTGGAGCGCCGCGCTGCCGGTGCGCCGATTGACCTGTCGCTGCTGACCGACGGTCTGGAAGCCGAGCGCGAACAAGGCATCACCATCGACGTGGCCTACCGCTACTTCGCCACCCGCAAACGCAAGTTCATCATCGCCGACGCGCCGGGCCATGAGCAGTACACGCGCAACATGGTCACGGCCGCCGCCGGCAGCGACGCCGCCGTGGTACTGGTGGACATCACGAAGATTGACTGGCAAGCGGCGCAGGTAACCCTGCTGCCGCAGACACGCCGCCACGCGCTGCTGGCGCAACTCTTGCGTGTACCGAGTATTGTGTTCGCCGTTAACAAGTTAGATACGGTGACAGCGTCGCTGGCGGCGCATGCCTTCGAAGCCGTTCGCGGCGCGCTGCTGGCCTTCTGCCAGGAAGCAGGCATCACGCCCGCCGGCATAGTGCCGGTGTCTGCGCTCACCGGCGCCAACGTCGCCACGGCGATGAACGCTGCCTGGTACAGCGGCCCATCGCTGCTGGGCCTGCTCGAGAGCCTGCCCAATGCCGATGTGCGCAGCGATGGCGCGCTCGTGATGCCCGTGCAATACGTGGCACGTGCCGCTGACGGCGTGGGCGAGCAGCCGCGCACCATCTGGGGCCGCATTGCGCGCGGCCAGGTCAAGCGTGGCGACGCGGTGCAGGTGTTCCCCAGCGGCGAGGCCGCCCTCATCAGCGAGCTGCATCTGGCCGGTGCCGCCGTTGATGGGGTGCGGGCAGGCCAATCGGCAGGCCTCGTGCTCGACCGACAGCTCGACATCTCGCGCGGCGACTGGATCGTGGCGCCGCACAGCCGGCGTGCGCGGCAAGCGTTCAGCGCCACGCTGGCCTGGCTCGACACTGAGCCCGCCGTCGTCGGGCGCAAGTACCTGCTGCGCCACGGCAACCGCTGGGTGCAGGGCCGCCTGACCGCCATCGACCATCGCCTGGACATCCACACGCTGGCGCGCCTGCCGAGCCAGTCGCTGGCGGTGAACGACATCGGCCAGGTGCGCTTCGAGTCGCAGCAAGCCTTGCTGCTGGAGCCCTACGCCCACGACCGCACCGCCGGCGCGTTGATCGTGGTCGACCCGGCCACGCATCGCACCAGCGGCGCCTTGCTGGTGAATGAAAGCGAGTTGTCGTCATGAGTTCAAGTGCCCAACGCGGCCGCGTCGTCTTCATCGGTGCCGGCCCTGGCGCTGCCGATCTCATCACGCTGCGTGGCGCGCGCCATCTCGCGCAAGCCGAGGTGGTGCTTTTCGATGCCCTGACCGACCCCGCGCTGCGCGAATTCGCGCCGCAAGCGCATTGGGTTGACGTCGGCAAGCGCGGCTTTTGCGATTCGACCGGCCAGGCGCGCATCGATGCCTTGCTGGTGAAGTACGCCAGTGAAGGCAAGCTGGTGGCGCGGCTCAAAGGTGGCGACCCGAGCGTTTTCGGCCGGCTCGAAGAAGAGCTCGCCGCGTTGCACCGGCATGGCATCGAGTGCGAGGTTGTGCCCGGAGTCACGGCGGCCCTCGCGGCCGCGGCACAGACACAGCGCCCGCTCACACGCCGTGGCAGCGGCCGCAGCGTCAGCCTGAGCACCGCAATGACGCAGGACGGCCAGCTGCAGGCCGGGCGCCGCGCCGACACTGAAGTTTTCTACATGGCCGGGCGCCAGCTCGGCAAGCTCGGCCGCGCCTTGCTGTCGGCGGGCTGGAGCGCCGATGCTCCCGTCAGCGTGGTCTCCAACGCCGGCATG
>JANLYV010000415.1:0-2418 GCA_031365825.1 Rubrivivax sp.
GGCAGCGGCCGGTAGAACTCGATCGGCGGGTCGAAGATGCCACGCGCCACGCGGCTCATGCCCATCGCGATGCCCACCGGCACGGCCGTCAGCACCGCCAGCGCAAAAGCCGAGAAGACGCGGAACATGCTGGCCACGAAGTGCTGCCACAACGGCTTGTCATTCGCCGCACCGGTGAGGTATTCGATGAACTGCTGGAACACCGCCTGCGGCGCTGGCAGGAACAGCGGCTTGATCCAGCCCATGGCCGTGACCACGAACCAGGCCAGCACCAGCACGCCCACCGTGACCACGCTGATGAGCGCGCTCGGGCCTTCGCCCGGCACCTTGAAGCGGCTGGTGCGGGTGCGTTCGGCTTTGGCGTCAGCCTGCGGCTCAGGCATCGGCCACTTCCCGCTGGTGGACCAAGGCCAGCACCTCTTCGCGCAGCGCGATGAAGTCCGGTCCCGACTTGACCTTGCGCGCGTTGCCATGCCGCAGGAATTCGCGCGAGAACGGCAGGTCATCGAAGACGCGGGTGATGCGCCCCGGGCTCGGGCTCATGACGATGAGGCGCGTCGCCAGGAACAGCGCTTCTTCCACCGAATGGGTGATGAAGAACACCATCTTGTGCGTGCGAGCCCAGGCATGCAGCAGGATTTCCTGCACCTGCTCGCGCGTGAAGGCGTCGAGCGCGCCCATGGGTTCGTCCATCAACAGCATCGCCGGGTCGTTGGCCAGCGCACGCGCGATGCCCACGCGCTGCTGCATGCCGCCCGAGAGCTCGTACACGGCGCGATCGGCGAACTTCTCGAGGCCGACCAGCGCGAGTTTTTCTTCAGCCAGGCGTGCGCGCGTGAGGGTGTCGACACCACGCATGCGCAAACCCAGGGCCACGTTGTCGCGCACGTTCAGCCACGGCATCAAGGTGTGCTTCTGGAAGACCACGCCGCGGTCGGCACCGGGCCCGAGCACCGCCCGGCCGTCGAGCAGGATCTCGCCGGTGGACGGCGGCAGGAAGCCGGCCAGGCAGTTCAGCAGCGTCGTCTTGCCGCAGCCCGAGGCGCCGAGTGCGACGACGAAGTCACCGTCGTGCATGGTCAGATTGACGGCGGCCAGCGCCTGCAGGCTGCCGCCTCTGACGGCGTAGTTGACGGTAAGGTCGCGGATGTCGAGCGTGGGCATGGCGCAGTGTGCCGCAAAGAACCGGCGCGGCGACGGCTTGTGCCCCGTCGCCCCGCGTCAGCTTATTTTTCTTGTTAGCGAGCCATTGACTCTCGCCTGGCGTCTTATTTGGCCATCGCCTTCTTCACGTAGGCGTCGGTGACGAAGACCTTGTAGTCGGGCTTGACTTCCTGGATGCGGCCCTGCTCCTTCAGGAACGCTGCCGTGTCGGTCATGGCCTTGGCGGCACCGCCGCCGAGCCAGCTCGCGCCGGCCTGCTCCTGCATCGTCGGGAACTTGTAGAGCTTCATTGCCGCCGGCACGTCCTTGACGTCGGCCTTGGTCCATTTGGCCACGGCCTTGGCTTGCGCCGAGTCGACCGTCCACTTGGCGGCGTTGGCGCGGTAGTCGGCGTCGGCCGCAGCCAGCGCTTTCACCAGCGCCACCATGAAGCCTTCGTGTTCGGCTGCCCACTTGGCGTTGACGGCAATGCCGTCGAAGGTCGGGTAGCCCTTGGCGCCGATGGAGCCCGAGCTGGCAATGGCTTTGCCGTTGCCCTTGATCTTGCTCAGCACCGGATCCCAGATGAAGGTGGCGTCGATGTCGCCGCGCTCCCAGGCCGCGGCAATCTCGGGCGGGCGCATGTTCATGACGTTCACCGTCTTCGCGTCCAGGCCCTCGAGCTTCATGATGGCCATCAGCTGGTAGTGCGCGGTCGAGACGAAAGGCGTGGCGACCTTCTTGCCCTTCAGGTCCTTGACGCTGTTCACGCCCGAGCCGTTGCGCACGATCAGCGCTTCGGCGTCGGCGATGTCGTCGATGATCCAGAAGAGTTTGATGTCCTGGCCCTGGCTGGCCGCGGCGGTGAGCGGGCTCGAGCCGACTTCGCCGATCTGCACGTCGCCGCTGGCCATGGCCTTGATGACGTCGCCACCACCACCGAACATGCGCCAGTTGATCTTGTAGCCGGTGGCCTTCTCGAGCTCGCCCGACTCCATCACCGTGCGAAAGGGCACCAGCATGTCCTGGTGCGCGAAGGTCACTTCCTTCTTCGCCTGCGCGAACGCGGCGCCGACGCCGAGTGCGGCCAGTGCCACCAAGCCCTGTACCAGCCATGGACGAAATTTCATTGCTCGCTCCTGTGTGTGAATGGTTTGTCGAATCTAACCCTTGGCGGCGGCGATGACCACGGTCAACTCGCCGGCCACGCGCGCCGCCGTTCGCCCCGGGCATGGGCGAGTTCATCGACGGCCGCGGCCAGGGCGCGTTTGCCCG
>JANLYV010000468.1:0-15441 GCA_031365825.1 Rubrivivax sp.
CTCAAGGCGAAGTGCGGGCAGCACAGGGACAGGCTGTCCTGCATCATGATCACCTACCCCAGCACGCACGGCGTGTTCGAGGTGCGCGTGAAGGAACTGTGCGCGCTGGTGCACCGCCACGGCGGGCGTGTGTACGTCGATGGCGCGAACATGAACGCGCTGGTGGGCGTGGCCGCACCGGGTGAATTCGGCGGTGATGTGAGCCATCTCAACCTGCACAAGACCTTCTGCATCCCGCACGGCGGCGGTGGGCCTGGTGTCGGGCCGGTGGCCGTGGTGGCCGACCTGGTGCCCTTCCTGCCGGCGCATCGCACGGCGGGCCTGGGTGGCGCGCAGTCGGTCGGTGCCGTGAGTGCCGCGCCGCTGGGCAACGCGGCGGTGTTGCCCATCAGCTGGATGTACTGCCGCATGATGGGCGCCGGCGGGCTGCGTGACGCGACCGAAGTCGCCATCCTCTCGGCCAACTACATCGCCGCGCGCTTGACTGACCACTACCCGGTGCTCTACAGCGGCGGTGATGCGTCACTCAAAGGCGGCGGCGTGGCGCATGAATGCATCCTCGACGTGCGCGGCCTGCAAAAGAGCAGTGGCGTCGGCGCCGAAGACGTCGCCAAGCGGCTCATCGACTACGGTTTCCACGCGCCCACGCTCAGCTTCCCGGTGGCCGGCACGCTGATGGTGGAGCCGACCGAGAGCGAGCCGCGGGTGGAGATCGACCGCTTCATCGCCGCGATGATCGCCATCCGGCACGAGATCACCAGGATCGAATCGGGCGAGTGGCCGCGCGACGACAACCCGCTGAAGAACGCGCCGCACACCGCCGAAGCCCTGCTCAAGGCCGACTGGCCGCACCCCTACGGCCGTGAAGAAGCTGCCTACCCGGTGCCGGCGCTGCGCCGACAGAAATACTGGTCGCCTGTCGGGCGTGTCGACAACGTGCATGGCGACCGCAATCTGTTCTGTGCTTGCGTGCCTGTCAGTGAATACAATGAATGACAGACCATGGCAGATACGGCAGACTTAGAGGACACCACCATGATGCACAGCACACGCATGAGCAAGGAAGGGCGCGTGCTCATTCCTGCCGACTTGCGCAAGTCCCTGGGCTTGAAGCCCGACGATCCGCTCAGCATCTATGCCGTCGACGGCGAGTTGCGCATCGTCTCGCGCATGCAGTCCATTCGACGCGCGCAGGCGATGACGGCGAAGTTCAAGAAACCCGGCCAAAGCGTCGTCGACGACTTCATCCGCGAAAAGCGCAAGGAAGCGGCGCGCGAATGAAGGTCTTCGACAGCTCGGCCGTGCTGGCGCTGCTTTTCGAAGAATCGGGCGCCGACATCGCGGCAAAGTGGATGGACGAAGGTCCGGCGCTGATCAGTTGTGTGAACCAGGTCGAGGTCATCACGCGCTTGATCGACCATGGCGCGACCGCGGCGCATGCCGAGGCAACGTTTGCCACGCTGCCTTTGGACGTGCTTGCCTTCACGCGCGAATACGCGCAGGCCGCGGCGGCGCTGCGGCCCGCAACGCGTGCGCTGGGCCTGTCGCTGGGTGACCGCTGCTGCCTGGCGCTGGCGCAGCTCACCCCGGGCGCCGTGGTCATCACCGCCGACCGCCCCTGGGTCAAGCTCAAGGGCTTCAAGGTCAGCCTGATTCGCTGACACGTCAATCCTCCCATGGCCGTCTCCGTTTTCGACCTCTTCAAGATCGGCATCGGCCCGAGCAGCTCGCACACGGTGGGGCCGATGCGCGCGGCGCGGCTCTTCGCCGCGCGCCTGGCGCATGACGGCCAACTTGAGCTGACAGCGCGCGTGCTCTGCGGCCTCTACGGCTCGCTCGGCGCCACCGGCAAGGGCCACGGCAGCGACAAAGCCGTGCTGCTGGGCTTGGCCGGCCACGAGCCCGACAGCGTGGACGCCGATGCCGTGCCGCAGCTGCTGCAGGCCATGCGCGACGACGCCCACATCCTGCTGCTCGGCCAGCATCGCGTGGCCTTCAACGAGCGCGAAGATCTGAAGTTCTTTCGCCGCGAGAGCCTGCCGTTGCACGCCAACGGCATGCGCTTCACCGCCTTCAACGCCAACGGCCTGGAGTTGGTGCAGCGCACCTACTACTCGGTCGGCGGTGGCTTCGTCGTCGGTGACGAGTTGGCGGCCGACGGCAGCAAACAAAAAGTCATCGCGCCCGACACCAGCGTACTGGCGCACCCCTTCCACAGCGGCGATGAACTGCTGCAGATCACGCAACGCTTGAACATCGACATCGCCGAGGTGATGCGCCGCAACGAACGCCATTGGCGCGACGACGCCGGCATCGACGCCGGCCTGCTGAAGATCTGGGCGGTGATGCAGCAATGCGTCGAGCGCGGCTGCCGCACCGACGGCGTCTTGCCCGGCGGCTTCAAGGTGCGCCGCCGTGCCAAGGCCTTGCGCGAGGCGCTGGTGGCGCATCCCGAACAGGCGCTGAGCGACCCGCTGCAGGTGCTCGACTGGGTCAACCTCTACGCCTTGGCCGTGAACGAAGAGAACGCCGCCGGCGGGCGCGTGGTGACGGCACCGACGAATGGCGCCGCCGGCATCATCCCGGCCGTACTCCACTACTACACGCGCTTCGTACCTGGTGCCAGTAATTCAGGTGTTATCGACTTTCTGCTCACTGCTGCCGCCATCGGATTGCTCTACAAGGAAAACGCCAGCATCAGCGGTGCCGAGGTCGGCTGCCAGGGTGAAGTCGGCGTGGCCTGCAGCATGGCCGCGGGTGCCTTGTGCGCGGTGATGGGCGGCACGCCCGAGCAGGCCGAAAACGCGGCCGAGATCGGCATGGAGCATCACCTCGGCCTGACCTGCGACCCGGTGGGCGGGCTGGTGCAGATCCCGTGCATCGAGCGCAACGCCATCGCCAGCGTCAAGGCCATCAACGCCGCGCGCATGGCGCTGCGCGGTGACGGCACGCACCATGTGAGCCTGGACAAGGTCATCAAGACCATGCGCGAGACCGGCGCCGACATGATGACCAAGTACAAGGAGACGGCGCGCGGCGGGCTGGCGGTGAATATCGTGGAGTGTTGATGCCAGGGGCTCGGGCTAGAGCGCCTTGCTGCCCCCGCGCGCGGAGAGGGTCGGTACGACGCGAGCAACCCGAGCGGCGTCAATGGCCGGATCGATTCGCTGCGCAGCGCGGCTGAACTGCGGGACAGCGACGATCGGGTAATGACGGATCGCCCTGAAGGCCACGCCAGCGCATCATGGTGCCATGAGGCACCCGAGTGCCGCGATGGTGACAACCGATGTTGTGCAGGCGAAGAAGCGATCACGGACATGTGCAGCGCAGGCGGCACACGGCCTACAGGAATGCCCGCGCCGCTGCTTGAGGTGGCCGGCGTGTCGGTGCGCTTCGGCGGCATCGTGGCGCTCGACGGCGTGTCGTTTGAGGTGCAAAGCGGCCGCATCGTCGGGCTCATCGGCCCCAACGGCGCGGGCAAGACGACGCTGTTCAACTGCCTGTCGCGGCTCTACGAATGCGACGCCGGCAGCATCACCTTCGATGGCCTGCCGCTGCTCAAGCAGCCCAGACACCGCATCGCCGCGCTGGGCATAGGGCGCACCTTCCAGAACGTCGCACTGTTCGCCAAGCTCAGCGTGCTCGAGAACGTGATGGTCGGGCGGCACTGCCGCACCGCCAGCGGCTTTGTCGCCAACGCACTGCGCCTGCCGGGGGTGGCGGCCGAGGCGGCGGCCACGCTGGAGCGCGCGCGCGAACTGGTGCACTTCGTCGGCCTGGACGCGTTGGCACAGACCGCGGTCGCACAACTTCCGTTCCCCATGCAAAAACGCGTCGAGCTGGCGCGGGCGCTGGCCAGCGACCCCAAGCTGCTGCTGTTGGACGAGCCTGCTGCCGGCTTGAACCACGAGGAGGTGGGCGCGCTCGGCCGCCTGATCCACGACATTCGCGAGCGGCTGCAGACCACGGTGTTGCTGGTCGAGCACCACATGAGCCTGGTGATGGGTATCTCGGACCAGGTGGTGGCACTGAACTTCGGCCGCAAGATCGCCGACGGCAGCCCGGCCGAGGTGCGCGCGCACCCCGAGGTGATTCAGGCTTACCTGGGGGCCAGCGCATGAACGCCGCAGGGCCGCTCCCAAGGCGTTCGCTCCCCCTCGGGGGGAAGGCCCGCAGGGCCAAGGGGGCCGCATGAGCCTCCTCAAGGTGCGCGACCTGCATGCCGGCTATGGCTTGACGCGCGTGCTGCACGGCATCAATTTCGATCTCAACGAGGGCTCGATCGTGACGCTGCTCGGCGCCAACGGCGCGGGCAAGACGACCACGCTGCGTGCGCTGTGCGCGATGGTCAAACCGCGTGGCGAGGTGCACTTCGACAGCCAGCGCATCGACGCCCGCGCGACCGAGGACATCGTGCGCCTGGGCATCGCCCATGTGCCCGAAGGGCGTGGCACCTTCGTGCACCTGAGCACCGAGGAGAACCTGCGCCTGGGCGCCTACGTGCGCCGCGACAAGGCCGGCACCAACCTGGATCTGGAAAAAGCCTTCACCCGCTTCCCCATATTGAAAGAGCGGCGCCACCAGCAGGCCGGCACGCTCTCCGGCGGTGAACAGCAGATGCTGGCGGTGTCGCGCGCGCTGATGCTGCGCCCGCGCCTGCTGCTGCTGGACGAACCCTCGTTCGGCCTGGCTCCGCGCATCGTGCGCGAGCTGTTCGAGATCCTGCGCACCATCAACCAGCGCGAGCGCGTCAGCATCCTGCTGGTCGAGCAGAACGCGGCGATGGCGCTGGACCTGGCCGACCAGGCCTACCTGATCGAGACCGGGCGCGTCGTGCTCTCAGGCAGTGCCAGCGAGGTGCGCAGCAACGAGGCCGTGCGCGCCTCCTACCTGGGGTACTGAGCCGTGGACAGCTTCATCCACCAGGTCATCGCCGGGCTCGCCACCGGTGGCATCTATGCCAGCCTGGCGCTGGCGCTGGTCATGATCCACCAGGCCACGCACCTGCTGAACTTCGCCCAAGGCGAGATGGCGATGTTCTCGACCTACATCGCCTGGGCTTTGATCAACGCCGGCGTGCCGTACTGGATGGCCTTCGTATTGACCATCGCCTTCGCGTTCGTGCTCGGGCTGTCGATCCAGTACTTCGTCATGCGCAACGTGCGCGCGACCTCGGTGCTGCCGCTGGTCATCGTCTTCATCGGCCTGCTGGTGATCTTCAACAGCGTCGCCGGCTGGATCTTCACCTACACGATCAAGGTCTTCCCCAGCCCGTTCCCGAAGGAGCCGCTGTTCGGCCAGAAGTACGTCTCGTCGCACGAGCTGGGGTCGATCATCGTCACCCTGGTCGTGCTGCTGCTGCTATGGGCCTTCTTCCGCTTCACCTCGCTAGGCCTGGCGATGCGTGCAGCGGCGCAGAACCCGGGTTCGAGCCGGCTGGTGGGCATACGCGTGGCCTGGATGCTGGCGCTGGGCTGGGGGCTGGCGGCAGCCGTCGGCGCCGTCGCCGGCATGATGGTCGCGCCCATCGTCTACCTCGACCCGAACATGATGGCCGGCATCCTGCTGTACGCCTTTGCCGCGGCGCTCATAGGCGGCATCGACAGCCCGGGTGGCGCGGTGGTCGGTGGCTTCCTGGTCGGCGTGCTGGAGAACGTACTCGGTGCTTATGTCGTGGGCAACGAGCTCAAGCTGGCCGTGGCGCTGGTGCTGATCATCGGCGTGCTGCTGGTCAAGCCCTCGGGCCTGTTCGGCTCGGTGCAGGTCACACGGGTATGAGGACCGCGTGATGAACACCATCGCCCCGCCTTCGGCTGCGTCGCTGGCCAGTGCGACAACGCAACGCCATTGGCGCCTGGCCGGCCTGGCCGTGCTCATCGCGCTGGCCGTCGCGCTGCCCTTCGTGCTGAGCAACTACCGCACGTTTCAGCTGACGCTGGTGCTGGTCTACGCCATCGCGCTGCTCGGGCTGAACATCCTCACCGGCTACAACGGCCAGATCTCGCTCGGCCACGGCGCGTTCTACGCCATCGGCGCCTATGTCGCAGCGATCCTCATGGACCGCTTCGGTGTGCCCTACTGGGCCACGGTGCCGTTGGCCGGCGTGTTGTGCGGCGTGGTCGGCTTCCTCTTCGGCCTGCCGGCGCTGCGGCTGGAGGGCCATTACCTGGCGCTGGCCACGTTCGCGCTGGGGGTCACCATGCCGCAGCTGCTGAAGAACAAGCATGTCGAGCAATGGACCGGCGGCGTGCAGGGCATCGTCATCGTCAAGCCCGATGCGCCCTTCGGCCTGAAGCTCAGCCCGGACCAGTGGCTGTACCTGTTCACGCTGGCCATCACCGTGGCCATGTTCGTGCTCGGCTGGAACCTGCTGCGCGGGCGCATAGGCCGCGCGCTGGTGGCCATCCGCGACCAGCCCATCGCCGCCTCGGCCATGGGCATAGACACCGCGCGCTTCAAGTCGCTGGCCTTCGGCGTGAGCGCGATGTACACCGGCATCGCCGGCGCCCTGGGCGCGATCGCGGTGCAGTTCGTCGCCCCCGACAGCTTCGCCATCGGGCTGTCGATCAGCCTGCTCATCGGTATCGTCATCGGCGGCCTGGCATCGATCCCGGGCGCGATCTTCGGCGCCTTCTTCATCCAGTTCATACCGAACGTCGCCGACCAAATCTCCAAGGCCGCGCCCTGGGCGATCTACGGCGTGTTCCTGATCGGTTTCATGTTCCTGATGCCTATGGGCATCAACGGTGCGATCCGCCTCGGCTGGGCGCGGCTTCGTGCTACCTGGAAAGCCCAGCACCCAGCCGGTTGACGCACTGCGCCCAACCCGAGGAGATTTCATGCAAGCCAAACATCTGTGGTCAGGCCTGGCCCTGCCACTCGCCATGACAGTCGCCCTGTCGGTGCCCGCGCTCGCGCAAAAGAAGTACGACCCGGGAGCCAGCGACACCGAGATCAGGATCGGCCAGACCATGCCGTACAGCGGCCCGGCCTCGGCCTACGGCACCATCGGCAAGGTCGAGGCGGCGTACTTCAAGATGATCAACGAGCAAGGCGGCATCAACGGCCGCAAGATCAACTTCATCACCCTCGACGACGGCTACAGCCCACCGAAGACGGTGGAGATGGTGCGCCGCCTGGTCGAGCAGGACGAGGTGCTGCTGGTCTTCCAGACCCTGGGCACACCATCGAACACGGCGATCCAGAAGTACCTCAACGCGAAGAAGGTGCCGCAGCTCTTCGTCGCCACCGGTGCGACGAAGTGGAACGACCCCAGCGGCAACCCCTGGACCATGGGCTGGCAGCCCAACTACCAGACCGAGACCACGATCTACGCCAAGCACATCCTGAAGGAGAAGCCGAACGCGAAGATCGGCGTGCTCTACCAGAACGACGACTACGGCAAGGACTACCTCAAGGGCCTGAAGGACGGCCTCGGGGACAAGGCGAAGATGATCGTCGCCGAGGTCAGCTACGAGGTCAGCGACCCGACGGTGGACTCGCAGATCGTCCAGCTGCAGGGCTCGGGCGCCGATGTCTTCGTCAACATCACCACGCCGAAGTTCGCTGCGCAGGCGATACGCAAGGCCTTCGACATAGGCTGGAAGCCACTGCACTACCTGAACAACGTGTCGACGCAGATCGGTTCGGTGCTGACGCCGGCGGGCCTGGACAAATCGATAGGCTTGATCTCCACGGCCTACATCAAGGACCCGCTCGATCCGCAATGGATCAACGATGCGGCGATCAAGGACTGGACGACCTTCATGAAGAAGTACTACCCCGAGGGCAGCCTGATCGACAACTCCAACGTCTATGGCTACACGGTGGCGCAGACACTGGTGCAGGTGCTCAAGCAGGCCGGCGACAACCTGACGCGCGAGAACGTCATGAAGCAGGCGGCGAGCCTGAAGGACCACGCGCCCGCGACCCTGCTGCCGGGCATCAAGATCAACACCAGCGCACGCGACTTCGCGCCTATCCAGTCGGTGCAACTGATGCGCTTCGACGGCAAGAGCTGGATCCGCTTCGGTGACGTGATCAGCACCGACAGCAACTAGGAGACCAGGCCCCGCCCGTGGGTGCGGCCAGCGTCGACCTCGATGCTGGCCGGCGCTCGTGCGCGGTGCCTGCCTGGTGACCAAACTCGGCAGCCTGATGCGTGCCGCCTTCGCCGTGGCAGGGCCGGGCGTGTGGGCCGACGCGCGGCCCGAGCACTTGAGCGTGGTCTCGCTCGACGACCCGACTTTCGTGCAGCGCCGACTGCCACTCAAGCGCGGCGCCACCGCGGCCGATAAGACGGCAAGCAAGGCGTCTGTGCAAGCCCTGGGCATGCATGGCGTGGTTGCCACTTCAACCGTCACAACCGCTGCCCACCCATGGTCCCCAAGCTCAGGCTCGGCGAACTCCTGATCCGCGAAAAGCTGCTCACCGACGAGCAGCTGGGCCAGGCCCTGGCGCGCCAGAAACAAACCGGCCGCCGCCTCGGCGCGGTGCTGCAGGACCTGGGTTTCGTCACCGACGAAGCGCTGGCACGGCTCTTGGCGGCGCAGCTGAAGTTTCCCTACTTCGTGGCGCAGCTCGAGAACGTCGACGCGGCCGTGGCGAGGCGTCTGTCCGAGCTGCAGGTGCGCAAGCTGCGGGCCTTGCCGGTGGGTGCCAAGGACGACCACATCCGCGTTGCCGTGGTCGACCCCACCGACTGGCAGGCCATCGACGAGCTGCCCAGGTTGCTGCGCGCCTCGGTCGACCTCGAGGTCATTGCCGAGTCGGGGCTGCATGCGCTCATCGACCGCATCTACAGCAACAACGAGAACATCCAGGGCCTGGCGAAGAAGCTCAGTGAAGAGCTCAAGAGCAGCGACGGCGACGCCGTCGACTTCAGCGCCATGGGCCTCTCGGCCGGCGCCGAAGACGCGCCGGTGGTCAAGCTGCTGCAGGGCCTGTTCGATGAAGCCGTGCGCACACGCGCCTCGGACATCCACATCGAGCCGATGGCCAACGCCGTGGCGATACGCCTGCGCGTCGACGGCCATCTGCGCCCGCACACCGAGTTCGACACCCGCCTGGCCCCGGCACTGGCCTCGCGCCTGAAGCTCGTGGCCGCACTCGACATCAGCGAGCGGCGCCTGCCGCAGGACGGCCGCTTTGTGGTGCAGGTGCGCCAGCAGACGGTGGACATCCGCCTGTCGACACTGCCCGGCCAGTACGGCGAATCGCTGGTGATGCGGCTCTTGCTCAAGGACCCGATGCTGGCCTCGCTCGAAAAGCTCGGCATCCCGGCGCCGGGCCTGGCGACGCTGCAAAGTGCGTTGAGCCAGGGCGCCGGGCTGGTGCTCGTCACCGGCCCCACCGGCAGCGGCAAGACGACCACGCTCTACGCCGCGCTGGGCTCGCTCGACGCCGCGCAGACGAAGATCATCACCGCCGAAGACCCGGTCGAGTACCGGCTCGCCGGCATCACGCAGGTGAACGTCAACGAGCGTGTGGGTCTGGGTTTTTCGCAGGTGCTGCGCGCGGCCTTGCGGCAGGACCCCGACGCCATCCTCATCGGCGAGATGCGCGACCAGGACACGGTCGAGACCTGCATGCGCGCCGCCGTCACCGGCCACCTGGTGCTCTCCACCATGCACACCAATGACGCCGCTTCGGCCGCGGCGCGCTTGATCGACATGGGCGCACCGAGCTACATGGTGGGCATGGCGCTGCAACTCATCATTGCGCAACGCCTGGTGCGCAGCGTCTGCGGCAGTTGCGCTGAACCGACCGAGCCGAGCGTGGCCCAGCGCAGCTGGCTTGACATGCAGCTCGGCCGCCACGGCTGGGACACCACCGGCATGAAGCGTGGCCGCGGCTGCGCGCGTTGCCGGCAGTCGGGTTTCGAAGGCCGCCACGGCCTGTATGAAGTGCTGGCCATGAACCCGGACATGATCGGCGCGCTGATGAAAAGCGACATGGCCGGTTTCACCAACGCTGCGCGCCATATGCTCACCGATTCAAGCCTGGCGATAGCAGCCGCACGCAGCGCCGCCAGCGGCCACACCACTGCCGACGAAGCCATGCGCATCGGCTTGCGTCACGGCGGCTAACGTTCAAGATGAGCGTCACCTTCGCGTATCGGGCAAGGGATGCCGCGGGCACCGAGCGCCAGGGCGTGATGCCCGGTGTTTCGGCCGGCGCCGTCGCGCGCGAGCTTGCCGGCCAGGGGCTGGTGGCGCTGGAGGTGCGTGCCAGGGCTGGCGCAGCCAAAGCGGCCGCAACTGCCGCCACGAGCCCTGCCATCGCGGCGCCGGGCACGGCGCCTGTCCACACCGAAGAGCCCTACCTCACCCGGCTGCTGGCGCGCCTGTCGCGGCCCCATCCCAAGCGCGTGCAACAGGCCCTGGGCATGGTGCTGCGCGAACTCTCGTCGCTGCTGCGCGCGGGCGTGCCGCTGATGCGTTCGCTGCAGCTCGCGGCCGATTCCAGCGCCGACCTGCCCGTGCGCGAGCTGCTGCAACGCATCACGCGCGACCTCGACCAGGGCCACACCCTCGTCGCCGCGGCCGAGCGCGAGCACCGTCACTCCGGCCTGCTCTCGTCCTACGACGTGGCCATGTTGCAGGTGGGTGAGCAGACCGGCCGCCTGGCCGAAGCCTTCGCCGAGCTGTATCGCCATCGCGAGTTCGTGCGTGCCACGAACGAGCAGGTGGGCGCGGCGCTGCGCTACCCGATGTTCGTGATCCTCACGGTGCTCATCGCCGTGGTCGTCGTCAACGTCTGGGTCATCCCATCGTTCGCCAAAGTCTTCGCACAGGCGCGCGCCGAGCTGCCCATGCTGACGCAGGTGCTGCTGGGCATGTCCAGGCTGATGCTGCACGGCTGGCCTTACCTGCTGGTGGGCGGCAGCGGCGCCGTGTTCGGCTGGAAGCGCTGGCTTGGCAGCACGCGCGGGCGGATGTGGTGGGACCGCGTCAAGCTCAGGCTGCCCATCGTCGGCCGCATCCTCGAAGGCATCGTGCTGGCGCGGCTGACGGCGTCGCTCGCGTCGTCGATCAAGGCCGGCCTGACCATCACCGACGCCCTGGCCGTCACCGGCCGCACGCTGGGCAACACCTGGTACGAGAGCCGCGTGCAGCAGATGTGCGGCGAGCTCGCCCGCGGCACCTCCATCACCGGCGCCGCGCGCAACATGGGTGTGCTGCCGCCGACGCTGCAGCAGCTCTTC
Source organism: Rubrivivax sp. (assembly GCA_031365825.1). Classification (GTDB taxonomy): domain Bacteria; phylum Pseudomonadota; class Gammaproteobacteria; order Burkholderiales; family Burkholderiaceae_C; genus Rubrivivax. Next base: position 11,207 of record JANLYV010000468.1, read on the forward strand.
GCCATCGGTGAAGAGTCGGGTTCGCTGGAAGAGCTGATGCGCGAGATCTCGCTGCACTACCAGGGCGAGGTCGACTACGCCGTGAAGCGTTTGTCGGCCACCTTGGAGCCCATCCTCATCTGGTTCCTGGGCATAGGCGTGCTGATCCTGGCGCTGGGTGTGTTCATGCCGATGTGGGACCTGGGGCGCACGCAGATCCGCTGAAGAGCCACGCGCAGGGCGTGCAAATCAGCACTTGATTCGCGCCGCTTTTCTTCAAGTCCCACGCGGCCCGGCCGAAAACAATGCAAGTGCAGGCGTGCTGCCCCCGCACTACCAACCGACCACACAACCCCGCCACAACCCCGTTCTTTCGGAGCTGCCATGACATCCATTCAACTCTCGCGCCGCGCCCGCCACCAGACGGGCTTCACGCTGGTCGAGCTGGTCACCGTGATCCTCATCCTCGGCGTGCTTGCCGCCGTGGCCTTGCCGCGTTATGCCGACCTGCAAGGCAAGGCACGTGAAGCCAAGGTCAAGGCCGTGGCCGGCTCGATCAAGGCCGCCAGCGGGCTGACCAAGGCCAGCGCCATGGCCAACGGCGTGGCCTGCGGCACGGCCACCGGCACCAGCGTCACGCTCGAAGGCGCGGCCGTCGCCTTGAACCACTGTTACCCGCAAGCGCTGGGCTCCTTCGCCACGGGCGTGCTGGTCGCGGCCAACGTCGCCGCCAGCGACAGCTGGCAGATTTCCACCACCAACGCCGGCGCCGCCGCCGCGGGCTCGACACTGACGGTCGAACTCAGCGACGCCGCCACGCCGGCCAGTTGTTCGGTGACCTACGTCTCGGCCGCCAACGCCACCACACCGCCGGTGATCAGCACGACGGTCGCGGGCTGCTAACCCCGGACCCGAAGGCACCACACCATGCTCGTGCGCGCAGCGCAGCGTTGGCCGCCTTCGGGCGGCCTTCGTGCTTGTGGGCCACGCGGCTTCACGCTGGTGGAACTGGTGATCGTCATGACCCTGATGGCCATCATCACGGCGGTGGGCATGGCGCGCTTTGCCGACCGCGAGCCCTTTGCCGTGCAGGGGGTGGCCGACCAGTTGACCTCGAGCCTGCGCATCGCCCAGGCCACTGCCATCGCGCAGCGCCAGACGATGTACGTGACGCTCACCGCATCGCCAGCGGCCATGAGCGTGTGCCGCGACGCGGGTTGCAGCCAGCCCGTTGCCGCACCAGGAGACGGCGCCTGGTTGCTCGACGCCCAGGGCTTGACCTTGAACAGCAATGCCAGCTTCAACTTCGACGGCGGTGGTATCCCCAGCCTGGCCGCGACGCTGAGCCTGACCGTGCGCAGCGCCGACGGCAGTGTCGTGTCGCCCGCCATCCGCATCGAGCCGGTGAGCGGTCATGTGCATTGAGCCCTCACGTCGGACGTTGGCATGTCGTACGCAAGGGCAGACTGGCGTGACGCTGGTCGAGCTGATCGTCGCACTGACGCTGGCCACCGTCGTGTTGAGCTCGATCTGGAGCGCCTGGAACCTGCTGTCCAGCCGCAGTGCCGACCCGTTGGTGGCGCGTCAGCAACTCGCCATCGCGCAGTCGCTGCTGCGTGAAATTCAGCTGCAGCCGCTGCCCGGCACGGCCACGGCGGCGCCCACGCCCGGGCGCACCGGGTTTGCGTCGATCAGCGACTACGACGGACTGGTGATGAACGGCATCAGCGACGTGGAAGGGCTGGCCGTTCCCGGGTTGCAAACCTACGGCGCGAGCATCAGCGTCAAGCCGCTGGCCTTCAACGGCATCGCCGCCGACCAGGGCTTCTGGATTGCCGTCAGCGTCACCGGGCCCGACAGCCGCGCGCTCAAACTCGGCGCGTGGCGGGCGAAGCGATGAGCCCTTCGCAACGTGGAGTGAGTCTTGTCGAGCTGGTGGTGGTGCTGACCATCATGGGCCTCATCGCTTCGCTCTCGGCCACGCTGGTGACGCGCATCGCCTCGTCGCAACAAGCCAACCGCGACCGGCTGATCCTGGCGCAGACGGCCGACGGCGCAGTGGCGCGTGTGGCCGACGAGCTGCAGGCCGCCCTGCCCAACAGCGTGCGCGTGAGCAACAACGCCGGCGGCACCTGGGTCGAGTGGGTGCCGGTGCGCGACGCCGCTCGCTGGCGCCGCGCCGTCGACGCGACCACGTCCACCGGCGACGTGCTCGACCTCGACGACGCCGCCGACAACGGCTTCGACGTCGTCGGCACGCCGCTGGCCAGCCTGCCCTCCGGCAGCCAGCTCGTGCTGCAAAACCTGGGCACGCCCGAAGCCGACGCCTACGCCGGCAACAACCGCCGCGCCGGACTGGTGCTGGGCAGCGGCGGCACGCACCTGAACTTCAGCGCGGCCGGTGCCCTGCCGCACAGCACCGACTCGCAGCGCTTCTTCATTGTCAGCACACCAGTGACGTTGGCTTGCGTGCCCTCTACCGGCGGGCTGTGGCAGCTGCGGCGCTACAGCGGCTACGGCTGGCTGGCGACACAGCCCGACAGCGCCGCCGCGCTGGCCGGTGCCGGCAGCGCCTTGCTGCTCGACGGCCTGGGCAGCTGCGGCGCCAGCTACAGCAGTGCGTTGGCCAACATCGGCCTTTTGAACCTGCGCCTGAGCCTGGGCAGCGCGGGCAGTGGCGCGACGCTGGACTTCCTGCAGCAGCTGCCGCTGGACAACACACCATGAGCCGCACCACGAGCCGCGCCATGAACCTCGCGCAACGTGGCATCGCCTTGCCGGCGATGGTCTTCCTGGTGGTCATCGTCGGTCTGATGCTGTCGGCCGGCCTGCTGATGCTGACGCAATCGCAACATTCGCAGGGCCTGCAGCTGCAGGCCGCGCGCGCGCTGGCGGCGGCACAAAGTGGCAGCGAATGGGGCCTGTGGCAGGTGAGCGACCCGCAGGGCGCGCTGGGCCTGCCCGGCGACACCCTGCCGCCTTGTTTTACGACGCAGACGCTGGCGCTGCCAGCGCCATTGACCGATCTCACGCTGCAAGTGAGCTGCACCCGAGTGCCTGGCAGCGGCGCGGTCGACGAAGGCGGGCTCAAGCTCGCCAGCTACCGGCTGCTGGCGTTGGCCAGCAGCGGCGCAGCCGGCAGCGGTGAATTCGTGCAGCGCCAGTTCGAGCTGCGCCACACCTTGTGCAAGAACCCAGGCGGCACGGCGCCGCTGTACAGCTGCTGAGTCGCACGCATGTTCGCCCGCCTTTGCCGCGCCCTGCGCGACACGCGCCGCCGGCCCAAGCGTCCGCGCCGCAGTGCGTTGCGGGCGCTGGGCTTGATCGGCATGCTCACCTTGTGGAGCACGGTGCACGCGGCCATCAGCTTTGTCGCCGCCACCACCGTCACCGCCAACGCCGGCAGCATCAGCCTCGCCAGCCCGGTCACGGCCAGCGCGGGTGACCTCATGTTGGCCGTTATTTCCAGCCGCGGCGGCAGCACCATCACGCCCCCCGCGGGCTGGTCGACGGCCTTGTCGCCACAGGCGCAGGACGGCGCCACGCTCACCGTCGCCGTGTTCTACCGCGTGCGCGCAGCCGGTGACGGCGCCAGCTTCAGCTTCAGCCTGAGCAGCAGCAACCGCGTGGCCGGCAGCATGCTGGCCTTCAGCGGCGTGGACAGCGCCGCACCCATCGCGGCCGCGCTGGGCACGGTGGCCGGTGCCTCGACCAGCAGCATCACCGCCAACGGCGTGACAACATCAGCGTCCAACTCGATGCTGGTTGGCGTGTTCGCGCAGAGCGATGGCAACAACAGCATGACGCCGCCGTCAGGCATGACCGAAGCGGCCGACTTCGGCACCGCCGCCGGCCCCAACGGCGTGACGCTTTCAGTGGCCTATGCGACGCAGGCTGGCGCCGGCGCCAGCGGCAGCAAGACCGCCACGTCGGACGGCAGCGCACGCAGCATCGGCGCGCTGGTGGCATTGCGGCCGACCGCGGCCAGCACCACACCTTCGGCCTTCGACGCCTTCGACACCAGCACCGCCGCCGGAGCCACCAGCGGGCCCTTGCGCACGCGCGTGGCCGGCGCGGCAAGCAGCTACGACATCGTGGCCCTGGCCGCGAGCGGCATCCTGCACCCGGGCTTCACCGGCAGCGTGGCCTTGAGCTGGCTCGATGCACGCAACACCTGCGGTGTGGCCACAGGCAGCTGCCGCGCCAGCTGGCTCAGCCTGGGCAGTGCCGGCACGGCGGTGTTCGCGGCCAATGCG
>JANLYV010000493.1:0-3508 GCA_031365825.1 Rubrivivax sp.
CCCAGAACATCCGGGTGTGGGTTCCGGCGCCGATCTGCCGCGTTACGCCGCCGGCCACCTGGCGGTCGTTGAGCATCGGCCCGGCCGGACAGAAAAGCGTCGGCAGTCCCATGCTGACCGCGCCCATCACCGTTCCGGGCGTCGTCTTGTCGCAGCCGGCGAGCAGCACCACGCCGTCGATGGGGTGCGAGCGCAGCAGCTCTTCGACCTCCATCGCCAGCAGGTTGCGATACAGCATGGTGGTGGGCTTGACCATGACTTCGCCCAGGCTCATGGCCGGCAGCTCGAAGGGGTAGCCGCCTGCCATCAGCACGCCCTTCTTCACGCTCTCGGCACGCTCTCGCAAATGGGCGTGGCAGGGCGAGAGCTCGCTCCAGGTGTTGACGATGGCGATGATGGGTTTGCCGAGCACGTCTTCGCGACGCAGGCCCATCTGTTGCGTGCGCTGGCGGTGGGCGAAACCACGCATGCCGGTGTCGGCATACCAGCGCCGGCTGCGCAGCTGGTCCAGGGTTTTGGCGGGGGTTGGATTCGTCATGTTACCGGTAACATCGTAAGATGGGCGGGCATCATGCGCATCAGGCCCTTCCCGTATACGTTGCGCAAAAACCATGGCTGTCGGCCCCGACCACGACCCCGCTGAAGCAAACCTGGCGCGAACGCGCAAAGGCCACGGCCGCAGCACGCTGGCCGACGTGGCGCTGGCCGCAGGCGTCACCAAGATCACTGTCTCGCGCTTCCTGCGCGAACCATCGCGCGTGGCGCCGGCCACGGCCGCACGCATCAGCACCGCGCTGGCCGAACACGCCTACGTGCCGAACAAACAAGCCGGCATGCTCGCCAGCGGGCGCTCGCGCGTGGTCGCGGCCATCGTGCCTTCGCTGGCCAACTCGGTTTTCGCCGAGACCGTGCAGGGCCTGGCCGAAGGTTTGCAGGCGGCGGGGCTGGAGCTGCTGCTGGCGTCGTCGGGTTATTCGATGCAGCGCGAAGAAGAACAGATCCGCGCCGTGCTCGGCTGGGCGCCTGACGCGCTGGCGGTCACCGGGCGCCACCACACCGCGGCGGCGTTAGCGATGTTGAAGGCGGCGGTGCACGGCGGCACGCCGATCATCGAGATGTGGGACCGCCAGCCGCGCGGCGCCGCCTTCGTGCAGGTCGGCTTCGACCACGCCGAGGTCGGCCGCGCGATGGCCGCGCATCTGCTCGCCGCCGGCCACCGCAAGCTGGTCTACGCCGACACCGGCGTCGCTGCCGACTTTCGCGCGCACGAACGGGGCAAGGCCTTCGTCGCCGCGGCGCGAATGGCCGGCGCATCGGCGCAAGTCGTGACCGCGCCCGAAGGCGATGCCTTCGACGCTGGCCGCGCGGTGCTGGCCGGGTTGCTCAACGCGGGCGGCCGCCCCGGCGCCGATGCACTGGCCTGCGCCAACGACCACCTGGCCTGCGGCGCCTGGCTCGAAGCGCAGGCGCGTGGCATTGCGGTGCCGGGCGCGCTGGCCTTGATGGGCTTCGGCGACTTCGCGCTGGCGCGCCAGCTCGGCAGCGGCATCAGCACCGTGCATCCACCGCGTTACGAGATCGGCCAGGAGACGGCGGCGACGATGCTGCGTTTGATGGCCACTGCCCCGGCAGCGCGTGGCAAGACCGTCACCAACGTGCCCTGGTCGCTGGTGCCACGCGGCAGCACGCTCAGCGTTTCATCTGCTCGCGTATCTTCAGCGCCAGCTGCGAAGGCCCGGTGACGCTGGCGTCATACGGATGCGAATAACGAAACCCCGCCAGTGACAGCACGCGCCGCACGTACTGGCGCGTCTCGGCATAGGGCGGCACGCCGCGGTAGCGCTCCACCGCACCTTCGCCGGCGTTGTAGGCCGCGGCCACCAGCACCACGTCGCCTTCGAAGTACGCCAGCAGCCAGCGCAGGTAGGCCATGCCGCCACGGATGTTCTGCGCCGGGTCCATGGCATTGCGCACGCCGAAACGCGCCGCCGTTTCCGGGATCAACTGCATCAAGCCCTGCGCGCGTTTGGGCGACTGCGCCAGCGGGTCGAAGTTCGATTCGGTGGCGATGATGGCCAGCACCAGGTAGGGCTCGAGCTTGTAGTCGGGCGCGATGATGTTGACGAAGTTCACGATCTGCGGCGAAGCGTTGGCCGGCAGCGGCGGTGGCGGCCGCTTGAAGCCGGCGCGTGCGTTGGGCATAGGTGGTGGTGTCGGCGGCCGCACATCTTCGGGTGGCGGGCGCAGGCAGGCGGGCGGTTCGCCGCGCGGCGTGCCCATCGCGCCGAGCATGTTCTGCGCCTGCGCCAGGCCTTGCTCCGCGGCGGCGGCGAAGAGGTGCGCGGCCTGCGCGTCGTCACGCTCGATGCCGCGTGAATTGGTCAGCATCCAGGCGAGATTGAATTGCGATTCGGCATCGCCGTAACGCGCCGCACGGCAGTACAGCTGGGCCGCGCGCACGGCGTCGCGCATCACACCATCACCGTGCTCCAGCGCCAGCGCTTCCTTGCGCCAGCGCTCCACCTGTGCCGGTACCACCGGGCCTTTTTCGGCCGGTGGCGTGGCCGGGCGTGGCAAGGATTCCAGCGTGAGCGAAGGCACCTGCGCGGCGCACGGCACGAAGGCGGCGGCCAGCGTGAAGGCCAGGATGAGAAGCTGCGGAATGGGCAAGGTTCGATGACGACGCAAAGGGATGGGAAAGTCTATGCCGGCGCTGTCGATCATGGCGCTGCAGCGCCGCGGCCAGCGCCGCTCAAGGTTGCAGCACGAGCTTGGCCGACGCCGTGCGGCCGGCATGCAGGTCGGCGAATGCGACCGCGCCTTCGCTGAGCGGGCGCGTCTCGACCCACGACAAGTCGCCGAACGCACCGCGCGTCAGCGCCGCCACCGTGGCGCGCAAGTCCGCCTGGCTGTAGGTGTAGGTGCCCAGCAGCGTGATCTCGGCCAGCGTGAGCTTGCGCATGTCGATCTCGCTCGCCCAGTCCTGCAATCCGATGTGCATCACCACGCCGCCGGGCTTGACGGCGGCGAGTGCGGCCTGGCGTGTGGCCGCACTGCCCACAGCATCGATGACGAATTCGAAAGCGTTCTCGGCCGCAGCGGTCTCGCGCGGATCGAAGCTGGCGCAATGCGCATGAAGGTTGATCGACGCGCGTCGCAGCGGGTTGGTCTCGGCCACCTGCAGCTCGGCCGCGCCGTAGTGACGCAGCAGCAAAGCGCTGAGCATGCCGACGGCGCCGCCACCCAGTACCAGCACGCGGCATTCGGGCAACGGCCGCACGAGGCTTTTGAGCGACAGGTTGATGGCGTGCAAGGCGGTGGCCGCCGGCTCGGTGAGCGCCGCGGCCACCGCGCCCAGTGCCGCGGGCAATTCGATCAGGCAGCGCGCCGGAATGCTCATGCGTTCGGCGAACGCGCCGGGCCGTGTCATGCCGATCATCGTGCGATTCGCGCACAGGTTGTCGCGACCCTGCAGGCAGTAGTCGCAGTGGCCGCAGGTGATGAGCGG
>JANLYV010000521.1:0-16481 GCA_031365825.1 Rubrivivax sp.
GAAGGTGTCTCCGCTATTTGCGTGGACAACTATCCGCTGGCTGCCGACAAGTTTAGACGTTCAAAGGTACTGAGTGGTACTTCTGTGCCTCAAGTCGCGCGGTGGGTCGACTCATGGCTCGCGCACCTTGAGCTAAACCTAGGTCGCGCCGAAATGGTACGACCATATGCCGAAGACCTGATTGCGAACAGCCCAGACACTGAACATTGGGTGTTGTCGCGTATCGGCTCAACGGTGGCGTCGGGCTTGCACTTCGGCAACAGATTTGATCTTGCGCGCCCCTGGTACGAGTTTGCAAGGCAGCACGCTGTTGATGAAGGCGACGATCTGACCATCGACGCAAATTTATACAATGTTGCTGCTCTTCGAATTCACAATCTACGGCTATCGGAGATAGCTTTGGCGGTCGATGGTGAGGAGCTCATTCGAGCCGAAATGGAACTGCGATCTAGTTTTAACTACGACTCTGCGAAAGCGCCGAAATCGTTTCGATGGACTATTCCGTTAATAGAAATGCAATTGAACTTGCTATTGGGGCGAACGGACCTGCTTTTAGAGCAACTACCGAAATGGATTGAGTCGTTTCGCAGCCTTGTCCCTAAGCGACACCTTGTTCTGGCACTTGCTGACTACGCGTTGGTCGTTGCCCAGAGTGGTGACAGACAGCGTGCGGTCAATGGACTTGCCGACGCAGTTGATGGCACGCCGGCCGACATGGCTGACGACGAGTTTGCATTGCTCCGGTTTAGACAGTCTCAAATCGCCCGTCTAGTTGGCGATGCTTCGAGTGCCACTGAAAATCTTGCGGCCGCCATTGCCCTATTCGAGATCAATCAAAAATCACAATTGCGAGTCGTGTCCGCGCTAGCTTCCGTTAGCTGTCCATTGCGGCTAAAGGGCGCGTAGCTAGTTTGATATTGCGTCCATATCAATTGATCTTGCCGTGGGAACGTTCATCTCATGAACACGCTGTGATCTCTAAATGAATCTACGCCCCCTCATCTCCCTAACCATGGGCTCTTCCAGCGATTGGGACACCCTTCGCCACGCCGCTGAGATCCTCACGCAATTCAACATCCCGCATGAATCGTGCGTGTTGTCGGCGCATCGCATGCCTGACGACATGTTTGCTTTTGCTGAAGCGGCCGAAGGTCGCGGATTGCGGGCCATCATCGCCGGCGCCGGCGGCGCGGCGCATCTGCCGGGCATGCTGGCGGCGAAGACGCTGGTGCCTGTACTTGGCGTGCCGGTGGTGAGCAAGCATCTCCAGGGTGTCGACTCCCTGTACTCGATCGTGCAGATGCCCAAAGGCATTCCGGTGGCGACGTTCGCCATTGGCGCCGCCGGCGCGGCGAACGCCGCGTTGTTCGCAGTGGCGATGCTGGCCGCGGGCGATGCCGACTTGCGCGGCCGGCTGCAGGCCTGGCGCGACGCGCAGACGGCCGCGGCGCGGGCGATGACGCAGGACTTGAAACCTTGAATTCCATGTCCGCCCCGCCGACCCTGGGCGTACTGGGCGGCGGCCAGCTGGGCCGCATGTTCGTGCACGCCGCACAGAGTCTGGGCTTTCGCACGGCGGTGCTCGACCCCGATGCGCTCAGCCCGGCCGGGCTCGTGTCGCACGTGCATCTGCAAGCGCCGTACCTCGACGCGGCGGCTTTGCAGGCACTGGCGCAGCAATGTGTGGCAGTGACGACGGAATTCGAAAATGTGCCGGCGGCGGCGCTGGAAAGCCTGGCCTTGACGGTGCCGGTGGCGCCGGGCGCGGCGGCGGTGCGCGTCTGCCAGGACCGTGCGCGCGAGAAGGCGTTTTTCGTGCAGGTAGGCGTGCCCTGTGCGCCCCATGCCCTCGTCAACCATGACACCGACCTGTCGGCGCTGGGCTTCTCGCTCTTCCCGGCGATCCTGAAGACCATGCAGCTCGGTTACGACGGCAAAGGCCAGTGCCTGGTGCCCGATCTGGCATCGCTGCCCGCCGCCTGGGCCAGCCTGGCGCAGGCGCCCTGCCTGCTGGAGAAGAAGCTGGCGCTGGCGCGGGAGATCAGCGTCATCGTCGCGCGTGGTCGCGATGGTGTAACGGTGCACTTGCCAGTGCAGCAGAACCTGCACCGCGACGGCATCCTGGCGCTGACGCAGGTGCCCGCGCCCGATGTGCCCGAAGCCGTGGCGGCCAAGGCGGTTGACTGCGCGCAGCGGCTGGCCCAGGGTCTGGACTACGTCGGCGTGCTGTGCGTCGAATTTTTCGTACTCGATGACGGCCAGCTGGTGGCGAACGAAATGGCGCCGCGGCCGCACAACTCGGGCCACTACAGCATCGATGCCTGCGAGCTCTCGCAGTTCGATTTGCAGGTGCGCGCCATGGCCGGTCTGCCGCTGGTGGCGCCGCGCCAGCATTCGCCGGCACTGATGCTCAACCTGCTCGGCGAGCTCTGGCCGCTTGGCGCTACCGGTGAACGCGTGGCGCCCGACTGGTCACCCGTGCTTGCCCTGCCCGGTGTGCATCTGCACCTCTACGGCAAAGGTGAGGCGCGGCCCGGTCGCAAGATGGGCCATCTGACGGTGACGGCCGCCACCGCCGCGCAGGCGCGCGCGGTGGCGCAGCAAGCGGCCGCATTGCTCGGATTCGCGTCGTTCTAGGCTCAATGAGCTAACAAGCAAGCCGAACGTGGCCGCCGCCCAGCCCGAATCCCCATCCTCCGTCACCGCAGAGCTGCAGGCCGCGGCCGAACGTCTCGCCGCCGGTGGCCTTGTCGCCTTTGCCACCGAGACGGTGTACGGTCTGGGCGCGCGCGCCGATGACGACGTGGCGGTGGCGCGCATCTTCGCGCTCAAGGGCCGGCCGAGCGACCACCCCTTGATCGTGCACGTGGCTTCGGTCGCCGCAGCGCACCAGTTCGCGGCCGAGATCAACCCGCTGGCGGCGACCCTGATCCAGCACTTCTGGCCGGGGCCGCTGACGCTGATCGTGCCGCGCCGCGACGGCATGGGCACGGCCGCGGCGGGTGGCCAGCCGAGCATCGGCCTGCGCATGCCCGGGCATGCCACGGCCCTGGCTTTGCTGCGTGCCGCAGCGGCGCTGGGCGTGGCCGGCATCGCGGCACCCAGCGCCAACCGCTTCGGCCGCGTCAGCCCGACCACCGCCGCGCATGTGCGCGACGAGTTCGGGCCGGAGCTGATGGTGCTCGACGGCGGGCCGTGCGCGGTGGGCATCGAGTCGAGCATCGTCGACGTCACGCGTGGCCAGGCGGTGTTGTTGCGGCCGGGCCAGCTCGGCCGCGAGGCCTTGCAGTCCGCGCTCGGCCAGCCTCTGCACGAACGCGACGCGATGGCGCCGCGCGTATCGGGCAGCCTCGAATCGCACTACGCGCCCACGGCCACGCTGCGCCTGTTTGACGCCGCGCAGCTGGCGGCGCGCCTGGCACAGGCCGGGCCGGGCGTGGCGGTATATTCCCGCAGCCTGTTGCCGCTTCCGGGCGGCGTCATGCACCGGGCCATGCCAGACGATGCTGAGCTGGTGGCTCGCGAGTTGTTCGCTGTGCTGCGCGGCCTGGATGCCGCCGGTGCGACGCAGATCTGGGTCGAGACACCGCCTTCATCCCCTGCCTGGGAAGGCGTTCGAGACCGGCTGCAGCGGGCCGCCACGGCTTGATTCCTTGCGGCGTGCCGCGTTCGATGTTTGGAGTGACGATGATGTTCAGCGGCAACTTGCGGCCCGGCCTTGTGGGGCTGGCGCGAGCGCTTGTGTGGTGCGGCGGCCTGGCCGCGATCCTGGTGGCCTGCGGCGGCGGCTCGACGCAGCAGCAGACCTTCCTGCCCGACCGCGTCATCGCTTTCGGCGATGAGTCCAGCCTCTTGCAGGCCGACGGCCGCAAGTTCGCCGTCAACGCCCTCAACGCCGACGACACGCTCGACTGCGTCGGCAACCCGCTGTGGGTGCAGGCCGTGGCCACGAGCTATAGCTTCGTCTTCAACGAATGCAACCCGACTGCGTCCACGGCGACCAAGGCCGTCATGCGCGCAGCGCTGGGCGCCAAGGTGGCCAACCTGAAGACCCAGGTCGACGCGCAAGTCGCGGCCGGTGGCTTCAACAGCAAGGACCTGGTGACGATGATGGTTGGCGCCAACGACGTGCTGGAGCTCTATGCACAGTACCCGACACGTTCCGAAGCCGACATCACGACGGAATTGCGCGCGCGTGGCGTCCTGATCGCCGAGCAGGTGAACCGCGTCATCGGCCTGGGCGGCAAGGTGGTGGTCTCGACCATCATCGATCTCGGGTTGTCGCCTTACGCCATCGCGCAAAAGGCGGCGTTCACCGACACCGACCGGGCCGCGCTGCTGTCGCGCCTGGTGGCCGAACTCAACGGTCGCATCCGCGTGAACATCCTCAACGACGGCCGCTTCGTCGGCTTGGTGCTGGGCGACGAGATGGTGCAGCTGATGGTGCGCTCGCCGGCGAGCTTCGGCCTCACTGACGCCACCACCGTGGCCTGCGACGCCGTGCTGCCCAACTGCACCACCAAGACATTGCTGGGCACGGCCACCGCGGCCACCTGGTTGTGGGCCGATGGCACGCGCTTGTCGGCTGCAGGCCAGTCGCGGCTGGGCGTGCTGGCGCAACAGCGCGCGCTGAACAACCCCTTCTTCTGAGTGTTACAGCGCGGGGCGTACTTTTTTGCCGTCCGCGGTGCAGCGTGATGGCTATAGCGGAGTGGGCATGAAGATCAAACGTAGCCTCGCATCGATGGTCCTGGCCTGCCTGCTGCTCGCAGCGTGCGGCGGCAGTGACCCTTACATCGCCGGCAGCACGCCCACCGCCGGCGCGCCGACCACCAAGATCACGTTCACCTCGGTGGTCTCGTTCGGTGACAGTCTCAGCGACGCCGGCAGCTACGCGCCGGCCACGTCCTTGACGGGCAATGGCGCAGCACCGTATTTCGGCGGCAGGTTCACCAACAACAGCGCCACCAGCAAGGTCTGGGTCGAGAACATTGCCACCAGTCTGGGGCTGGCGTTGACGCCGCACGAAGTCGGCTTCGCCGGCCAGTCGGTGAAGTGCCCGGCGGCGGCGGTGCCGGCGCTGGCGGCCTCGTGCACGGCCTACGGCCAGGGCGGCTCGCGCGTGACCGACGCCAACGGCATCGGCAAGTCGGGCGGCGCGCTGACGGTGCCTCTGAAGACCCAGATCGCCAACCACCTCGCGCGCTTCGGCAGCTTCAAGGGCACGGAGCTGGTGTTGATCCTTGGCGGCTCGAACGATGTCTTCACGCAGTTCGGCGCGTTCTCGGCCACCGCCACGCAAATTCAAACCGACGCTGCCGCCGGCAAGATCACGCCCGACCAGGCCAACGGCCTGCTGCTGAACGCGCAACTGGCGGCGCAGGGCGCGATGAAGCTCGCGGCCGAAGAGCTTTCGCTCTACATCAAGGCCGAGATCCTGGCCAAGGGCGCGAAGTACGTGGCCATCGGCACGCTGCCCGACACCGCGGGCACGCCCTTCGGCGCCAGCCTGCCGGCTAACGTGCAACCGGTGCTGACCGGCTTGTCCGAGATCTTCAACCTGTGGCTGCGTGAAGGCCTTGGCAACCAGCCGGTGCAGATCATCGATCTGTTCGTTTTCTTCCGCGACGCGCACGCCAATCCGGGCAAGTACGGCATCACCAATGCCACGGTACCGGCCTGCGACGCCGCCAAGATCAGCGCCATCACCCGCGGCGCGGTCACCGACGGCTCATCACTCTTTTGCAACAGCACGCCGGGCGCGCCCTTCAACGGCTTGCGCACCGGGGCCGACGTCAACACCTGGTACTTCGCCGACGGCGTGCACCCCACCACCGCCGGCCACAAGGTCTTCAGTGATGAAGTGCTGCGGCAGCTGCGCAGTTTCGGCTGGCTCTGAGTCCACCTACCCTGCAAAGGCACGCCCATGCAACCCACGCTTCGCCCACTCGCCGCCGCGCTGACGGCCCTGGTGCTCAGCCCGGCCGCGATGGCGCAGGACTGGATCTTCAAGGTCGGTGTCTCGCGCTACGACACGCACTCGAAGACCACTGGCATCAGCGGCATCGGCATTCCGCCAGGCGCCGACGCGCAGGTGGGGGACGCCACCACGGTGATCTTCGTCCTCGACCGCGTGTTGACGCCCAACCTCTGCGCCGAGCTGGTATTGGGTGTGCCGCCGCGCATCCATGCCCGGGCCACCGGCAGCGTGGCCTTCCTCGGAAGTGACATCCTGTCGGCCAAGAATTGGGCACCCACGGCATTGATCAACTACCACTTCGGTGACCCGGGACAGGCCCTGCGGCCCTATGTCGGCATAGGCGTGAACTACACCAGTTTCCGCAGCATCCGCTCAAGTCTGGCGCCCAAGGTCGAGATGAGCGACTCGGTCGGCCTGGCCGTGCAGGCGGGCTTGAGCTACGCCTTGAACAAGCAGCTGGGCCTCTTTGCCAGCGTCGCGCGCGTGGAGGTGAAGAGCGACCTGGTGGCTACGGCCAGCACGGTGCTCACCACCACCATCGACTTCAGGCCGGTCATCTTCTCCGCGGGGCTGAGCTACAAGTTCTGAGCCCTGGCACGAGACCCTGCGCGCTCAACGCGCAGCTTGATGACGAGGATCGTCGCCGCCAGCGCCAGCGTCACGACGTTGGCCACGATGATCGGCCACTGCCCGAGCCGCCAGCCGTACACCAGCCAGATGGCCACACCCAGCGTGAAGGCGGCGTACATCGTGCCCGAGATGCCGCTAACGTCACGTGTACGCAGCGTCAACAGCGCCTGCGGCACGAACGAGCCGGTGGTCAGCGCGGCGGCGGCATAACCCAGCCAGGTGGTGATGTCGTCAGCGGCCATGGCAGAGCTTGTTCAAGGTTTGGCGCTGTCGCGCAGGTTCATCGTCCACTGCACCAGCGCGTCCATCGCTGGCCGCGCCGCGATGGCGTTGGCGTGGTTGACCATCACCACCAGCACGTAGCGGCGGCCGTTGGCGGCGAGCACGTAGCCGGCGCGCGCGGCCACTTCACGCAGCGAGCCGGTCTTCAGATGCGCACGGCCGACCGCGCCACGCGCACGGCGCAACGTGCCGTCGACGCCGGTGATGGGCAGCGAACTCATCAGCTCGGGCATCCACGGGCTGTCCCAGGCCAGCTGCAGCACGCGCGCGAGCCAGGCGGCGGTCAGCCGTGTCTCGCGCGACAGGCCCGAGCCGTTGTCGATCACCAGCTCTGGCGGCAGCTCGCCGAATCGATCCGCCAGCCAGCGCTTCATGGCGTCGCGCGCAGCCTCGGGCGTGGCCACCTGGGGACCCGGCCGCACGAGTGCCAGCGACAGGAAGAGTTGCTGCGCCATGAGGTTGTTGCTGAACTTGTTGATCTCGCGTACGACCTCGATCAGCGGCGGCGAGCGGCTCTCGAAACTCGGTTTGACATCGGCCGGCGCCGTGCCCTCGCGCACCGTGCCGCCGAGCTTGCCACCCATCTCGCGCCACAGGCCTTCGATGAAACGCTGGTTGTAGGTCGCGGGCACGGGGTCGGCCAGGACCCAGGTCTGCTCACCACACGCGGCCGGGTAGCTGCCGCCGAAGCGCACGCGCGTGGCGCTGAATGAAGCCTTCAAGGCGCCGGCCCAGTCGTCGCAAGAGCCGGCCGAAAGCGGCACGCTGCGCTCGACCTGCTGGCCCGCCAGCGGGGGCTCGCTAACAACCCACGCGACACCACGCGCGGCATCGGGCACGAAGGTGTAGAGGGCAGCCTTGTAGTTGAAGAGCAGCGCGCCGCTGTGCACGTTGTAGGCACGGATGGCCTCGCCGTCGAATTCGCCCGGCGCGACCTCGGGCACGACGAAGGCGCTGCTGTCGAGCACGATGTCGCCGCGGATCTCGCGCACACCGAGCTGCTGCACGCGGCGCAACAGCAGCCAGACGCGCTCGAGCACGAGCTTGGGGTCGCCGCTGCCTTTGATGGTGAGCGTGCCGTCGAGCACGCCGTCCACCACCCGGCCTTGCAGCCACACCGGCGTGGACCAGGTCCACGCCGGCCCGAGCTGGTCGAGCGCGGCGGCGGTGGTCAAGAGCTTCACCACCGAGGCCGGGTTCATCGGCGTGCGCGGATTGACGCTGAGCAGGCTGCGCGCGCTGCCGACCTCTTGCACCACCACAGCCACCGCCTCTGGCGGCACGCGCGCGCGCTGCAATGCGGCTTCCACGTCGCTCGGCAAAACACTCTGGGCCAGCACGGGAAGTGCGGCGCCGAGCAGTGTCGTGGCGAGGCCTTTCAGCCATGGGATGCAGCGCATGCAAAGCATGATCGCACGGCTAAACTGGCGCGATGATCCCCGTCAATACGGCGCGTTTGCTGGCCTTCGACACCTCGACCGAAAGCCTTGCGGTGGCCGTGTGCGATGGCGCGGCGACGTTCACGCGCAACCTTGCCGGCGGTGCGTTGGCGTCGGGGCGGCTGGTGCCCTGCGTGATGTCGCTGCTGGCGCAAGCCGGACTGCGCTTGCCGCAGCTCGACGCCATCGCTTTCGGCCGCGGCCCGGGTGCCTTCACCGGCCTGCGCACCAGCGCGGCGGTGGCGCAAGGCCTGGCGCTGGGCGCCGCGCGGCCGGTGCTGGCGCTGGACAGTTTGATGATCAACGCCGAAGACGCGCGCGTGCAGCTCGGCTCGAGCGATGCCGTCGACATCGCCGTGTGCATGGATGCGCGCATGAACGAGGTCTACGCCGGCCTGTACCGCTGGGACGGTGTGACATGGCAGGCCCTTGTTGCGCCGGCCTTGTACGGCTTGCCGGCGCTGGCATCGATGGGCTGGCGCGCGCAGGCCGTGAGCGGCTCGGCACTCGCGGCGTTTGGCGACGCGCTCGTTTGCGTCGATGCCCCTGCCACCCCTGTGCCGCAGGAGCAGGACCGCGCTGCGGCGCTGCTGCGCTTGGCCCAGCAGCAGTGGCGCCGCGGCGAGGTGCTCGACGCCGCGCTGGCGCTGCCGCTGTACCTGCGCGACAAGGTGGCGCAAACCACCGTCGAGCGCATGGCGGCCAAGGCGCTGAAGGCGCAAGCTGCGTCGCCATGATGTCGCCATGAGCGCGCAACTTGACTTCGTGCCGAACCTGCGCGCGCTGCACGCGGCCGACCTCGACGCCGTGCTGGCCATCGAAGCGCGCTGCTATGACTTCCCCTGGACGCGCGGCAACTTCATCGACTCGCTCGCCGCAGGCTATCTCGCGTTGGCGCTGGTGGTGCGCGGCGGCGCCCTGGCCGGCTACCTGATGGCGATGCGCGGCGTGGGCGAGATGCACTTGCTCAACATCACCGTCGCGCCGGAATGGCAAGGGCGCGGCCTGGCGTCGCAGCTGCTGGGCGCGCTGGAGCAGACCTGCCGCGATGAGGTGCTGCCGCTGATATGGCTGGAAGTGCGCAGCAGCAACCAGCGCGCGCGCGCGATCTACCGCCGCCGCGGTTTTCATGAAGTCGGCCAGCGCCGCGGCTATTACCCCGCGGCGCTGGGCCAGCGCGAAGACGCGGTGGTGATGCGCGCGGCCTTGGAGCCGTTGCCATGAGCTGGACCGAACGCCAGCAGCAGATGCTGCTGGCCATGGGCCTGCGTGTGTGGGTGACTGAAACGTTAGCCAATTCACCAGCCGTGGCGGAAGTCGTCGTTCAGGCGCCCGAACCCGCATCACTTCCCGCGCCGCCGCCCGCGCTTTCGGTCCAGGAACCGCCCCCGCCCGCCATACCCGACGATGCCCGCGCCCTGCACATCAAGAGCCTGGACTGGCCGGCCCTGCGCGAAGCCGTGGCCGCGTGCCGCGCCTGCGGCTTGTGCGAAAGCCGCAGGCAGACGGTGTTCGGCGTCGGCCACGCGCAGGCGCACTGGATGGTCGTGGGCGAAGCGCCGGGCGAACAGGAAGACCGGGAGGGCGAACCCTTCGTCGGCGCTTCCGGCCAACTGCTCGACAACATGCTGCGCGCGCTGTCGCTGACGCGCAGCACCGAGGGCGACACACCACCGGCGCGGCGCGTCTACATCGCCAACACGCTCAAATGCCGGCCGCCGCGCAACCGCAACCCGGCAGTGGCCGAGATGGCCGCGTGCGAGCCTTTCCTCAAACGCCAGATCGAACTCGTGCGCCCGCGCGTGATCCTGGCGATGGGGCGTTTTGCGGTGCAGATGCTGCTCGACACGCAGGAGCCCGTGGGCAAGCTGCGCGCTCAAGTGCACCGATACCAAGGCGTGCCGCTGGTGGTGACCTACCACCCGGCCTACCTGCTGCGCAACCTCGTCGACAAGGCGCGGGCCTGGGAAGACCTGTGCCTGGCAGCGCAGGTGGTCGAAGGCTCCGCGCCCGCGTACTAAGGCTTGGCCTTCTTCGGCCGCTGCCAGCCGGGAATCGACACCGCCTTGGCGCGCGCCACAGTCAGCTGCCCGGCAGGCACATCGCGGCTCACGGTCGAGCCGCCGCCGATGGTGGCGCCTTCGCCCAGCGTCACCGGCGCCACCAGCACGCAGTTGCTGCCGACATGCACGTCGTTGCCGATCACCGTACGATGTTTGTTAGCACCGTCGTAGTTGGCGGTGATGCTGCCGGCGCCGAAGTTGACGCGTTCACCCACCGTGGCGTCACCCAGGTAGGCCAGGTGGTTGGCTTTGGCACCGCGCGCCAGGGTCGCGTTCTTGACCTCGACGAAGTTGCCGATATGCACCTCGGGCCCGAGCTCGGCGCCGGGGCGCAGCCGCGCAAAAGGCCCTATCCGCGCACCGGCGCCGACCGTGGCGCCGTCGATGTGCGTGAACGGGTGCAGCACCGCACCGGCGGCGATGCTGGCGTCGCGCACGATGCAATTCGCGCCGACACGCACGCCGTCGCCCAGGCTCACCCGGCCTTCGAAGATGCAGTTGACGTCGATCTCCACGTCCTGCCCGCAGTGCAGGCTGCCGCGCACGTCCAGCCGTGCCGGGTCGGCCAGGCGCACGCCGGCCTCCATCAGTGCGGCGGCCTGGCGGCGCTGGTACACACGTTCGAGTTCGGCCAGTTGCGCGGCGTCGTTGATGCCCGCCACTTCCGATTCGTCGGCCGCCACTTCGGCCACCACCGGCACGCCCTCGGCCACGGCCATCGCCACCACATCGGTGAGGTAGTACTCGCCTTGCGCGTTCTGGTTCGTGAGTGCGGCGACCCAGCGTTTCAGCATCAAAGTGGGCGCGGCCATGATGCCGCTGTAGACCTCGCGAATCGCGCGCTGCTCGAGGCTCGCGTCCTTGTATTCGACGATGGCGCGAACGAGCCCGGCGTCGTCGCGCACGATGCGGCCGTAGCGGGCGGCGTCGTCGGGCACGAAGCTCAGCAGCGCCAGACGTTGACCAGCGCAGGCGTCCAGCAGCAGCTGCGCCGTGCGCGCGCGGATCAAGGGCACGTCGCCGTACAGCACCAGCGTGGTCCTTAGGCGGTCGTCCAGCGCCGGCGCAGCCGTCTGCATCGCGTGGCCCGTGCCCAGCTGCGGCTCCTGCCTTGCGAAGCGCGCGCCGCTGTCCGCTGCGGCCTGTTCCACGGCAGCGGCTCCGTGGCCGGTGATGACCACGGTGCGCGTGGCCTGCAGCGCCGCGGCGGCGTCGAGAACATGCTGCAATAGGCTCTTGCCGCCCAGTTTGTGCAGCACCTTGGGCAGCGCCGACTTCATCCGGGTGCCTTTGCCCGCCGCCATGATGACCACGTTCAACGACATGCGTTCCTCTTTGTCTGGCTGGTTCAGCAAGGCCGCAATTATCGGTGGGCTGATGCTGCTGACGGGCTGCAGCGCCATCCGCCTGGCCTACAACAATGCGCCACAGTTCGCATGGTGGTGGCTTGATGGCTACATGGACTTCAGCGCCGAGCACAGCCCGCGCGTGAAGGAAGCGCTGGAGCAGTGGTTCAGCTGGCACCGGCAGACGCAACTCACCGACTACGCGAACTGGCTCGCCGCGCTGGAAAAGCGCGTGCACGAGCCGACCACCGGGGCCGAGGTCTGTGCCCTCTTCGACCAGGCGCGCGAGAAGGCGCAACCGGCGATCGACCGCGCGATGGTCATGGCCTCCGACCTGCTGCCCACGCTGGGCATGGCGCAGATCGCGCACCTCGAGCAGCGCTATGCGAAGAAGAACGCCGAGTTCCGCGAGACCACCATCGACGTCAGCGTTGACGACAGACGCAAGGCACGGCGCAAGCGCGCGCTGGAAAGTGCCGAGCGGCTGTACGGCAAGCTCGGGGCGGTGCAACTGAAGGTGCTGGACGCCAACCTGGCGTCGTCACCTTTCGATGCCGCCGCTTCGCTCGCCGACCGCGAACGGCGCCAGCGCGACATCGTGTTGACCATGCGGCGCTGGGTTGCCGAAAAGCCCGACCGCGGCGTGCTGCTGGCCTCGATACGCCAGCTGGTCGAGCGCAACGAAAGGCCTGCGGATGCCGCGCAGCGCGCGACGCTGCAACGTGCCGTTGAACACAACTGCCTGGCCACGGCCGAACTGCACAACAGCACCACGCACGCACAGCGTCAGGCGGCGCGTGCGCAGCTCAAACAATGGGAAGTCGACCTGCGCGCGCTGGCGACGGAACGCTCGCCTTGAGTATCCGCCGCCGGCGCCTTGGCCACTACTGCGGCAGCGCCACCGTCACACGCCGCGGGTTGACGCCGAGCTTGGGGAAGTCCATCAAGGCTGCCTGGAACATGGCGCTGGCAAGCGCGCTGTCGCCCCAGCTGCCGCCGTCGTTGCTGGCACGCGCTTCGAAGAGCGGCTTGCCGCTGGCGCGGTCGCGGATCAGGATGGCCACTTCGCGCTCGTAGCGCGGCGAGCTGGTCTGCCAGTACCAGGGGCTGTTGACGGGGTGGAGCCAGGGCGAGGGGCGCCAGTAGCCGAAGCCGCCGCGCACCCACAGCGGGTCGGCCCACAGGCCGGGCACGGTGCGGCTGCTGCGCTGGCCCACCTGCACCAGCACGTCAGGCTGCTGGCCGGCGGCCACGGGCTGGAAGCCGGCCTTGGCCAGGGCGTCGCGCGCGCTGGCCTCCACGGCTTCAGTGGCTTGCGGCTGCGTCGCCTGCGAGGGCAGGCGGTCGAACGCATAGCTCGACGGCTTGCGCTCGGCCGGCCACTCACCGTAGCTCGACACGTCGCTGGTGACGTTGCGCAAGGCCGCGCAGCCGCCCAGCAACAGGGCCGCCAGCACCGGCAGAACCGGCAGCGCGCCCAGCATCGTGCGTCGTGGGAATCGGATGTTCATGGTCAGCTCTCCTTGGCAGTTGGCACATCGAACCGTATCGGCGCCGTACCTGACGTGACATTGGGGGCGGCGGCGCAGGTCTCGTCGTCGTCGAAGGCGCGGTCACCGCCGGTTTCGGCCACGCCGGTGGCTTTGAGCGTGGTGAAGGGGAACAGGTTCCGGTCCAGCATGTGTGAAGGCACGATGTGGCCCATCGCGCTGAGCATGTTCTCGGTGCGGCCTGGATACTGCCGTTCCCATTCGCGCAGCATTTTTTTCACCTGCACGCGCTGCAGGTTGTCCTGGCTGCCGCACAGCGTGCACGGAATGATGGGGAACTGGCGCTGTTCGGCCCAGCGTTCGAGATCGGTTTCGGCGACGTAGGCCAGCGGGCGGATGACCACATGGCGGCCGTCGTCGCTGGCCAGCTTGGGCGGCATGCCCTTGATGCGGCTGCCGAAGAACATGTTCATCAAGAGCGTGACGACGATGTCGTCGCGGTGGTGGCCCAAGGCGATCTTGGTCGCACCCAACTCGCTCGCCACGCGGTAGAGGATGCCGCGGCGCAGGCGCGAGCACAGGCTGCACATCGTCTTGCCCTCGGGGATGAGGCGCTTGACGATGGAATACGTGTCCTGGTTCTCGATGCGGAACGGCACGTCCAGGCTCTTCAGGTAGGCCGGCAGCACATGCGCGGGGAAACCGGGCTGCTTCTGGTCGAGGTTGACGGCCATCAGCTCGAAGTCAATCGGCGCGCGCTGGCGCAGGCTCATCAGGATGTCGAGCATGGCGTAGCTGTCCTTGCCGCCCGACAGGCAGACCATGACCTTGTCGCCGGCCTCGATCATGTTGAAGTCGCCGATGGCCTGGCCGACCTGGCGGTGCAGGCGCTTGCTGAGCTTGTTGGCTTCGAAGGCGGCGCGCTTGGCCGCTTGCTGCTCGGTCATGTCGTTCATATCAAAGATCCTTCATGCCGAAGACTTCCACGCCCACGGCCTGGCAATCGGGGTAGACATCGGGCTTCTCGGTGGAGACGCGCGCGGCACGTACCTGCGGGTGGGCCAGCAAACTCGCCAGCAAGTCATCGGCCAGCGTTTCCTGCAATTCGATGTGGCCTTGGGCGATGCGCGCGGCAATGCTGGCGCGGATGAAATCGTAGTCGACGACCTCGGCCAACTGGTCGGCCTTGGGCGTTGAAAGCGCCAGCGGCACGTACAGGTCGATGTTGATGAGCATGCGTTGTGTACCCTGCTTCTCGAAGTGATGCACGCCGATGTGCACCTGAACCTCATGCTGGCGCAAGAAGAGGCGGCGGCAGTTCAGCAGCAAGGTGTCTGGTGTGTTCGGCATCTCAGGCCTTGCCTTCGCGTGCGAGGAACATCACGTCGCGTGGCTGTGCCTGCAGGTGCTGGCCGCCGTCCACCAGCAGCGTGGTGCCGGTGATGGCGGGTGACTCGAGCAGGAAGCGCACGGCGCGCGCCACGTCGTCGGGGGTGGATGAACGCCGCAGCGGCGTCATCTGATGCGCGGCTTCGAACTCGCCCTCGGCCATGGGCCCCGACAGCAACGTCACACCAGGTGCCACGCCGCAGACGCGCACGCGCGGCGCCAGCGCCATCGCCAGCATCGTGGTCGCGGCCTGCAGTGCGGCTTTGGACAGCGTGTAGCTGAAGTGGTCGGGGTTGAGGTTCCACAACTTCTGGTCGAGCAGGTTGACCACCACGCCCGCGCCTTGCGCGGCCAGCGCTCGGGCCAGCAAAACGGCTGGCGCGGTGTTGGCGCGCCAGTGGCGTTCCATCGCCGCCATGCTGAAGCTGGTGACATCGTCGTGCTCGAAGCGCGAGGCGTTGTTGACCACGGCGTCGATACGGCCGAAGTGCGCGGCCACGCGCGGCACGAGCGCATTGCAGGCGGCCTCATCGCCGAGGTCGGCCACGAACACGTCGGCCGTCGCACCTTGTTCGCGCAGCATCGCGGCTGTGTCCTGCGCGGCGCCAACCGAAGCATGGCAATGCACCGCCACATCCCAGCCGTGCGTGGCCAGATCGAAGGCGATGCAGCGGCCGATGCGCCGCGCCGCGCCGGTGACCAGGACGACAGGTCGTGAGTCCATGCTTTCTACAATGCGCCGGTGACGCCCAAGGATTCGGCCAGTGTATCGACGCTGCTGCGGCAGCGGCTCGTCGAAGCCATCCACGCCCAAGGTGGCTGGCTGTCTTTCGACCGCTTCATGGCGATGGCCTTGTACGAGCCGGGGCTGGGCTATTACGCCCGCGACAGCCGCCAGTTCGGCGCCATGCCCGCGTCGGGCAGCGACTTCGTCACCGCGCCCGAGCTCTCACCTTTGTTTGGCGCGGCGCTCGCGGCGCAGCTGTGCGAGGCCTTGACGCTGTGCGATTCGGGCGACGTGCTCGAGTTCGGCGCCGGCTCGGGCGCGTTGGCCGAAGTGCTGCTGGACGAGCTTGGCGCTCAGTGTCAGCGCTACGCCATCGTCGAGCTATCGGGCGCGCTGCGTGAACGGCAGCGCCAGCGCCTTGCGCGCTTCGGCGACAGGGTGCGGTGGTTCGATCGTCTGCCCGAGCGCTTCAGCGGCGTGGTCGTCGGCAACGAAGTGCTCGACGCGATGCCGGTGCAGCTCTTGCATTTCGACGGCGACGCGTGGTTCGAACGCGGCGTGGTGATGCAAGGCGAGCAAGTCGAGCAAGGCAGGGCCTTCGCCTGGGCCGACCGCGCCACGGCCTTGCGCCCGCCACTGGCCAACGCCGCGTTCGCGCCCGGCACCGTGACCGAGATCCATCCACAAGCTGAGGCCTTCATCCGCACCCTGGCCGACGTGCTGCAACGCGGCGCCGCCTTCTTCATCGACTACGGTTTCCCCGAGGCCGAGTACTACCACCCGCAGCGCACGGGCGGCACGCTGATGTGCCACCGCGCGCACCTGGTGGATGCCGACCCGCTGATTGATGTGGGCGACAAAGACATCACCGCCCACGTCAACTTCAGCGGTATCGCGCTCGCGGCGCAAGCCACCGGGCTCGACGTGTGCGGCTACACCTCGCAGGCGCACTTCCTCTTCAATTGCGGCCTGGCCGCGAAGTTGGAAGCGGCCGCGGGGCGCGCGCGCGCCCCCGCCCCCAAACATGTGGGCCAAAAACAGTTGGGTGTTGGCTTGAAAGTCAAAACGCTGTAACCTTGTGTTGTGAGGGAGCCGCGGGGGGTTTGCAAACGCGACCCCAACCACCCGCGATTTT
>JANLYV010000031.1:0-3407 GCA_031365825.1 Rubrivivax sp.
CGGGAGGCGCATCGAAGCGGCGCAGCGCCTGGGCATAGGGCGCAACACCATCACGCGCAAGATCCAGGATCTGAAGCTCGACAGCTAACGCGGCGTCACTGCCAGGCCTGGTCGAAAAACGTTGGCAGTGATCGGCCAAGCTGCTCCAGAAAGGCCGCCCTGTCGAATCCCGGCGCATTGGCGCCGACGTCACCGTCGGGCGACGGCAAGGGCATGCTCGGCGTGTCCATGAACACGAAGTGCCAGGCCCCGGGCACACGGATGTGCTGTGCCTGCGGCATGCTCCGGGTGATCCAGCCAGCATGAAACCGTGGCACCAGGAAGCGGTCTTGTTCGGCCTCGTACAGCAGTGTAGGCACCGTGATGCTGGCCAACGACCTGGCACTGAACGGCGCGCCCAAAGGCGCCAGTGCCACCACGGCCCGCACACGCGGGTCGCTGCTCGACGGCAGCACGGGCGCCGCGGCTGCGGGGTTCGACGTCGAGGTGGGCAGCGTTCGCGCCAGGCCGCAGAAGATGGGGTCTTCAGCGCTTTCGTTGGTGCAGTGCGCCGCCAGGCGCGCCATGTCGGGCTGGCCGCCGGCCAGCGCCAGCACGGTGTAGCCGCCGGCCGAATGGCCGATGGCACCGATGCGCGGGCCGCGGCTGTCGCTGGCGATCCGGTCCTTCCACAGCGGGTCCTGCAGCAAGGCGTCGATGACTTGCGACACCTGCAGAGGTCTCTGAACAAAGTAGCGCGCCGCACCCGGGCCATCACGCAACGAGGTGTCTTGCCAGTTGTCGCCGGGGTGGCGCAGCGCCGCGACCAGATAGCCACTCTGGGCCAGCGCCTGGGCCAGGCTGCTGTGGCCGAGTTCGCTGCCACCGGTGCCGTGGCTGAGCACGATCAAACCCTTGACCTTGGTGTCGGGCGGGGCCTGAATGGCGACGGTGACGGTGAACGGCCCCATCGCCACCGCGCGCGCCGGCGCCGAGGTCGGGTAGTAAAGCGCCACGACGGTGGGCGCGGCTTCACGTGCGCCGCCGGGCACGCTGATCTGGCGCCAGCCGGCTTGAGCGGCCCACGCGTCGCCATGCAGGCACAGGGCCAGCCAGAGTGCCAGGCCGGGCGCTGCGATTGAAATGAATGAACGTGGCATGGGGGTTCCGTGGGGCTTGAGGAAGGCCATCATCGTTGTGCCACGGCCCCGCCGCAGCCGGCATGCGACGAAATGCCCGATGAAGTCGCCAAGTGCTGGCGAGACGGCGGCAGTCAGCTCATTTCAAGCGTTACGACCACCGGCGCATGGTCGCTAGGGCGCTCGTTCTTGCGCGGCAGCTTGTCGATGTGGCAGGCCGAGACGCAGCCCTTGAGCGGCTCGCTTACGAGGATGTGGTCGATGCGCAGGCCCTGGTTCTTGCGAAACGCCAGGTTGCGGTAGTCCCACCAGGTCCAGCTCTTGGACGGTTGCTCGAACAGCCGAAAGGCGTCGGCCAGGCCAAGCTCGACCAGCGCCTGGAAGTGCGCGCGTTCCTGCGGCGTGCAATGAATCTGCCCGGCCCAGGCCACCGGGTCGTAGACGTCGCGGTCTTGCGGCGCGATGTTGAAGTCACCCAGCACCACCAGCTGCGGGTGCCGCTGCAGTTCGTCGCGCAGCCAGTCCTGCAGCGCCTGCAGCCAGCGCATCTTGTATTCGAACTTGTCGCTGTCGGGCGCCTGGCCGTTGGGGAAATAACCGCCCACCACGCGCACGCCGGCCACCGTGCCGGCGATGAGCCGCGCCTGCGCGTCGTCCAGGCCGGGGATGTTCTTCACCACCGCGAAGGCCTCGCCGCGGCTGAGCAGCGCCACGCCGTTGTAGGTCTTCTGGCCGAAGCGCTGCACCTGGTAGCCCGCGGCTTCGATTTCGGTCTGCGGAAACTTCTCGTCGACGAGCTTGGTTTCCTGCAGCACGATGGCGTCGACCGGGTTGGCGGCCAGCCAGTCCAGCAGCTGCGGCAGCCGCACCGCGAGCGAGTTGACGTTCCAGGTGGCGAGTTTCATGCCGCTTCCTCTTCGTGATGTGGTTGTCAGTGCCGGTGCGCGTGGTGCTCGTCGGGCACATGCGCGTGCACGTGCCGCTGCGGCTCGTGCCGATGCGCGTGACTGTGCTGTTCGCTCGGCAAGCCTTCGTGCGCGTGGCCGTGGTGCCCATCGTCATGGCCATGCGCATGCTCGTGTTCGGCGGCGTCGTGCACATGTTCGTGGCCGTGGCTCTCGGCCAGGTGCAACACGATACCCGCGGCCATCAGCACGGCGCCGGCCAACATCCAGGCGCTGCCGTCGCGCTCGCCGAGCATGAAGGCGAAGACGGCACCGACGAACGGGGCGAAAGCGAAGACCGAGCCCGTGCGCGCGGCGCCGAACGCCCGCTGCGCGAGCAAATAGAAGCGCAGGCTCAAGCCGTAGCCGGTGGCGCCCACGGCCAGCAGGCCCAGCGCCGGCAGCAGCGTTGGCATCGGCTCGCGCAGGGCCAGCGCCACTGCCGTGGTGGCGGCAGCGCCGAGCCCGCCTTTGAACATCACCACCTGCCCGGGGTCGCGCTCCGCCAGCGCGCGCGACAAGGTGTTGTCCACACCCCAGGCGGCGGTGGCCACCAGCACCGCCAGCAAGCCCAGCGTCTGACTCAGTGGCTGGCCCAATGATTGGCCCGCGCCGCCGCTGTCGACACGCAGGCGGTCGAGCACCAGCAGCATGCCGCCGAGTGTGAGCAACAGCAGCGCCAGCGTGACGCGTCGGTCCAGCGTCTCGTGGTACCAGGCCCGCGCCAGCACGGCGGTGAACACGGCCTCCAGCGTGAGCATGAGCGACGCACTGGCGCCGCTGGTGTGTTGCAACCCCCAGGCCAGCGCCACCGGCCCGATGACGGCACCGAAGAGGGCCATCAACGCCAGCCGTGACGCATCGCCGCGCCGCACGCGGGCTTCGTGTTCGATAGTCCGGCGCAGCAAGGCCCCGACCAGCGCGGCGCCGGCATACAGCAGCGCCGCCGTTGTGAAACTGCCCACGCCCAGACCCAGGCGCTGCACCAGCGGCGTACTGATGCCGAACAGCAGCGCCGCGGCCAGCGCCATCAGGCCGCCACGCAGCGCCGGCCAGCGCGAGCCGGTGCCGGACGAAACGAGGGGGGAGGTCATGTCGACGGGGCGCGAAGGGACGAGGTCGGATCGGCATTGTCAACGCGGTGTGTCGCAGCTGGCACGGCACACGCCAGGGTCGCTCAGGTTTGCCGCGCCGCTTCCGATAGATGCCGTGCCAATGAATGCCGCGATCGGCGGATTTAGTGCCGGAATTGCCGACTACTCGTCGTTTATGAGTGCCGACCACCGGCCAGGGTCAGCCTCAGATCTTGCCGCTGTGGCGCAGCCGGCTCAGCGTTTCCGGCGAG
>JANLYV010000044.1:0-1577 GCA_031365825.1 Rubrivivax sp.
GGCATGGTTGCCGGCGTGGAAGGCGTGGCGGTAGGCAAGCATGCGCCGACTGTGCCATGACTGCCGCGGCCTTCGTGCCAGGCATCACGTCATACCGGCTTTGCATGACCCCCTGTGGCCGGGTGGTTACCGCGTGATTACATTGCCGCGACAATGCCCCTCCCCAGGTCAGCCACCGGCATTCAGCACTGAAATGGCCAGCGCGGTATTCGGCGAACGTCGTGTCCCCAGCGGCACGGGTTTCGCCCAATCCCGTATCTGCATCTCATCATGATTGGAGCCCCCGTGAACCATCCTGCCCTGGAAGGACTGCGCCTGAACGTACCGGCTTACGTGACCCATACGCGCTTGATCGAATGGGTCGCACAAATCGCCGCGTTGACCGAGGCGGCCGATGTCTACTGGTGCGACGGCAGCGCCGAAGAGTACGAACGCCTGTGCGCCAAACTCGTGGCCGCCGGTACCCTGATGAAACTCAACCCGGCACTGCGGCCGCGCAGTTTCCTGGCGCGCAGCGACCCCGACGATGTGGCGCGCGTCGAAGACCGCACCTTCATCTGCAGCCAACACAAGGAAGACGCCGGCCCGACCAACAACTGGACGGCGCCGGCCGAGATGCGCGCGCTGCTGCAGACCGGTCAGGCGGACGGCACCCCGGCCCTCTTCCGCGGCGCCATGCGCGGCCGCACCATGTACGTCGTGCCCTTCTCGATGGGGCCACTGGGTTCGCACATTTCGCACATCGGCGTCGAGCTGACCGACAGCCCGTATGTCGCCGTGAGCATGCGTGTCATGACGCGCATGGGCCGCGGCGCGATCGACGTGCT
Organism: Rubrivivax sp.; assembly: GCA_031365825.1. Classification (GTDB taxonomy): domain Bacteria; phylum Pseudomonadota; class Gammaproteobacteria; order Burkholderiales; family Burkholderiaceae_C; genus Rubrivivax. Next base: position 828 of record JANLYV010000044.1, read on the forward strand.
CGGCGCCGATGGCGATTTCGTGCCTTGCGTGCACACCGTGGGCGCGCCGCTGGCGGCGGGCCAGGCCGATGTTTCGTGGCCTTGCAACAAGACCAAGTACATCGTGCATTACCCGGAAACGCGCGAGATCTGGAGCTACGGCTCGGGCTACGGCGGCAACGCGCTCTTGGGCAAGAAGTGTTTCGCCCTGCGCATCGCCTCGACCATGGGGCGCAAGGCGGCCGAGGTCGACGGCGTGGGCTGGCTCGCCGAGCACATGCTGATCCTCGGCGTGACCTCGCCCGAAGGCCGCAAGTTCCACGTCGCCGCGGCCTTCCCCAGCGCCTGCGGCAAGACCAACTTCGCCATGCTGCTGCCACCGGCGGCGCTGTCAGGCTGGAAGGTCACGACCATTGGCGACGACATCGCCTGGATCAAACCCGGCAGTGATGGCCGGCTCTACGCCATCAACCCCGAAGCCGGCTATTTCGGCGTGGCGCCGGGCACGAACCAGCTCACCAACCCGAGCTGCATGGCTTCGCTGAAGAGCGACACGGTCTTCACCAACGTCGCCCTGACCGACGATGGCGACGTGTGGTGGGAAGGCATGACCGAGACCCCGCCCGCGGGCCTGGTCGACTGGCAGGGCAGGGAGTGGCAGCCCGGGTGCGGCAGGCCGGCGGCCCAGCCGAACGCGCGCTTCACCGTGCCGATCGCGCACTGCCCGGCGCTCGATCCGCACTGGGACGATCCCGAGGGCGTGCCGATCTC
>JANLYV010000343.1:0-1597 GCA_031365825.1 Rubrivivax sp.
ACCCGCTCGATGAACACGTTGTCGCGCCAGCAGCCCTTGCCGTCCATCGAGATGCGGATGCCGTGTTCGAGCAGCAAGCCGGTGAACGCGCTGCTGGTGAACTGGCTGCCTTGATCGGTGTTGAAGATCTCCGGCTTGCCGTACTTCGCGATCGCCTCTTCGACAGCCTCGGTGCAAAACGCCGTGTCCATCGAGATAGACAGGCGCCACGCCAGCACGCGCCGGCTGTGCCAGTCGATCACGGCGGCCAGGTAGACGAAGCCGCGCGCCATCGGGATGTAGGTGATGTCCATCGCCCAGACGTGGTTCGAGCGCGTGATCGCCAGCGTGCGCAGCAGGTACGGCCAGATCGTGTGACCGGGTGCCTTCTTGCTGGTGTTCGGCTTGCGATACAGCGCCGTGATGCCCATGCGCCGCATCAGCGTGGTCATGTGCTTGCGGCCCGGCGTGAAGCCTTCGGCTCGCAGCAGGTCGCGCAACATGCGTGCGCCGGCGAACGGCAGTTCCAGGTGCAACTCGTCGATGCGCCGCATCAGCTTGAGATCGGCATCGCTGACCGGCTCGCTCTCGTAGTACACCGAGCCGCGGCTGATGTTCACGATCTGCGCCTGGCGCGTGATCGGCAGGGGGTGGGTGCGGTCGATCATCGCTTTGCGCTCAGCATGCCGGCCTTGATGAGCGCGCCTTCTAAAAAATCATTCTCCAGTGCCAGTTGGCCGATCTTGGCGTGCAGCACCTTGAGGTCAACCGTCGGCTCGTCCGGTCGAGGCTCGCCGCCGAACACGTCGGCGGCCTTGGCCAGCAGCTGGTTCTTCCAGTCCGTGATCTGGTTGGGGTGCACGTCATGCTGCTGCGCCAGCTCGGCCAGAGTCTTGTCGCCACGTACGGCGGCCAGCGCTACCTTGGCCTTGAATGCCGCTGAGTGCGTGCGGCGGGGTCTTCTGCTCATACTTGCTCCAGTTCTCACGGGCGATGTCCTCGCCCTCGGGAGCAGTGTCCACACTTATCGGACTGTTCAGTTTTGTGGGGCCGGCTCTGTGGCATGCCTACGGCACATCTTCAGTTAACCCAAAGACCATGACTCCCACGAACATCACCCCTGCCCAATCCTTCGACTTCGCCCCCGGAATGTCGCTTCAGGCCATCGTCAAGGATGGTCTGCCGTGGTTCGTTGCCAAAGATGTCTGCGATGCACTCGGCTACATCAACGGCCCGAAGGCACTGGCAGATCACACCGACGAAGACGAACGCAATTCCATAACCCTACGCACTGGTAAGCGAGGCAACCCCACGCGGGCAGTCATCAGCGAATCGGGCCTGTACTCCTTGATCCTGCGCAGCACGAAGGCCGAGGCCAAAGCCTTCCGCCGATGGGTCACAGGAACTGTTCTTCCGACACTCCGCAAAGACGGCCTGTATGTGGTCGGTCAAGAGAAGCCGATCACCGATGACCTGACCCTGCCCGAACTCATGGAGCAGATTGCAGCCCTTCAAGTCAAGGTCGATGCAGTCAACGCCTTCCGGGTTCGCGCATGGTCTCGCCACCAAGAGGAGAAGGAGGCCCGCCGCGACGGCTTCCGGCTCCTCAAACGCTCCG
>JANLYV010000078.1:0-1504 GCA_031365825.1 Rubrivivax sp.
AATAGTTCACTCGTCTCGCACGAGAAAGTTCCTGGCCGTGAGAGCGGGGCCGCAGTGGCGCCGGATAATGGCTGATGTCCGCGGTCTCATCGTTGTCGTCTCGGCCGCTGCAAATCTGGCTTCGTCCAGCCGCTGCGTCGATATTCATCGCCTGCGCGGGGTACATGGCGTTGATCTTCTGGGGCGGCTGGGCGGATGTGGCGATGGCCTTCACTCGCATCGGCGCCATGAGTCTCTGCGCGGGTACCGTGGTGTGCGGCGCAACGTTTCTCGTTCGCTTTCTGCGTTGGCAGTGGATCCTGGCCTCACTTGGACATACCGTGCCACTGCCCTACAACTTGCGCGTTTATCTGGCTGGAATGGCACTGTCGTCCACTCCTGCCAAGGTGGGTGAGACCCTGCGTAGCGCACTGCTGCTTCCCGTGCAGGTACCGGTGTCGAGATCGCTGGCTGCATTCGTGGTGGACCGCCTCTCCGACGTGATCGCCGTTGCTGTCCTGGGCGCCGCGGCCGGCTGGGTCGCCGGCCGGCGCGAATTCGTGCTCGAGGCGATCGCTGCGGTGGTGATCATGGGAAGCGTGCTGCTGGCGACGATGATGCGTGCGCAACCGCGTGTCGAAGGGCTGCAACGGGTCTTGCGGCGAACCGGTCTGGCGCGCTGGCTCGTTCTGGCCCGCGCGCCTGCCTTTGCCTGGGCCGAGACGTGGCGGGGATGGCGGCCGCTCGGCTATGTGAGCCTGGGCCTGGCGGCCTACGGACTTCAGGCGCTGGTCTTCGCCGGCTACGTGCGCCGCATTGCGCCCGACATCGACACGGCCGCCTGCATCGCCATCTTCTCGTCCTCGACGCTGATCGGCGCGGCCAGCCTGCTTCCGGGCGGGCTGGGCGCCATGGACTCGGCGCTCGTGTTCCAGCTGCATGCGCAGGGTGTCGCCTGGCCCGATGCGATGGGCGCCGCGCTGGCCGTGCGGGCTTCAACGCTCTGGTTCGCATGGATAATCGGCTTGGCTGCGCTGATGACGTTCGCTGCACGAAATCCTGCCACTCAAGTGGCCGACCGTCCTCTCCCCGGCCGATGACCCAGACGCTGACCTTGCCGACCTCCGCAGCTACCCAGCATTCGTCGCTGGTGCCACTGGTCATCGATCTCGACGGCACCCTCATCCGAACAGACCTGCTGCAGGAGTCCGTGCTCAAGCTGGTGGGCAGGCAGCCACAGTTCGCCTTCTGCTTGCCGTTCTGGCTGGCCCGGGGCAAGGCGCATCTCAAGCGCCGGATTGCAGAGCGGGTGGCCATCGACGTCCAGACGCTGCCCTATGACGAATCGCTCGTCGAATGGATTCGCGGCGAGCGCAGCCGGGGGCGGCGCGTGGTGCTTTGCACGGCGTCGGACGAACGCTACGCGCGGGCCGTGGCCGACCATCTGGGCCTGTTCGACGAAGTCATCGCCAGCGACGGCGAATGCAACGTGTCGGCGGGCCGCAAGGCCGAGGCGCTGGTGCGG
>JANLYV010000124.1:0-2884 GCA_031365825.1 Rubrivivax sp.
GGTCAGCAGGGTCTGGGTGGCCATCACATGCTCGACCTCGCTGGTGCCGATGCCATGCGCCAGTGCGCCAAACGCGCCGTGGGTGCTGGTGTGGCTGTCGCCGCAGACAACCGTCATGCCCGGCAGCGTGGCGCCCTGCTCCGGGCCAATCACATGCACGATGCCCTGGCGCTTGTCCAGAAACGGGAAGTAGGCCGCCGCGCCGAAGCTGGCGATGTTGCTGTCCAGCGTGGTGATCTGCAGCTTGCTGATCGGGTCGGCATTGCCGTCGTAGCCGTCGGCCCAGCCGTGGGTGGGCGTGTTGTGGTCGGCGGTGGCGACGATGCTGCTCACGCGCCAGACCTTGCGGCCGGCCAGGCGCAGGCCTTCGTAGGCCTGTGGGCTGGTTACCTCGTGCACCAGGTGGCGGTCGATGTAGAGGGTGGCAGTGCCGTCCTCTTCGGTGTGCACGACATGCTCGTCCCAGAGCTTGTCGTAGAGCGTTCTTGCGGTCATGGCGTCTATCCTCCAGCGCGGTATTGTCCGGGATTGGAAGGACAGAGTGCAGCGACAAAGCGCTGCACCGCGGTGGGCAGCACCTCCTGGTGCCGTGCGCCTGCATGTTGCCGGGACCGAGCGACGCCCAATAATGGACGCGCGCGCATTCGCACTGAAGGAGTCCTCTCTTTGAGCAGCCGCCGCCCCGCCCGCAGGACCCTGCAGCATGAAAAGCAGGGCAGTTCGACCTTGCTGGAGCAGCGCACCAGCGAGTTGGCGATCATCAACAGCATTCAGCAAGGGATGGCGGCGAAGCTGGACTTCCAGGCCATCGTCGATCTGGTCGGCGACACGCTGCGCGAAGTGCTGCACTCGCCCGATGTCGGCATCCGCTGGTACGACCGGCAGGCGGGCCTGCGCCATTTCATGTATGAATTCGAGCACGGCCGGCGCCATCGCTTCGAACCCGACGCGCTGAATGAGCGCCATCTGATCCGCCGGGCGCCCACCATCTTCAACACCGCGGCTGAGCAGACCGCCTCCGGCATCCAGCACATCCCGGGCACCGACGCGTCGAAGTCGCGCATCAGCGTGCAGATCGTCGGCAACGGCAAGGTGCTGGGCACGATCACGCTCGAAGACCACGAGCGCGATTACGCCTTCGACGCTTCGATGGCGCAGATGCTGCAGACGGTGGGTGCCAGCATGGGCCTGGCCTTGGAGAACGCGCGCCTCTTCGACGAGACGCAGCGCCTGCTGAAGGAGACCGAGCGCCGCAGCTCCGAGCTGGCCGTGATCAACAGCATCCAGCAGGGCATTGCCGGCAACCTGGACTTCCAGGGCATCGTCGATCTCGTCGGCGACACGCTGCACCGGGTGCTCAAGAACGACGGCATAGGCATCCGCTGGCTGGACCACGCGCGCCATGCCATACGCTTCCTTTACGAGATGGAACGTGGCGTGCGCTTGCAACTGCCCGACAGCGTTGTCGGCCCGGGCGACCGCTGGGACAAACTCATCGAGCGGCGCGAGGCCCTGGTGCGCAACACGCTGGCCGAGCAAGTCGCTGCGGGAGTCATCCTCGAGCCGGGAACCGAGCAGGGCCTGTGCCATGTAATTGCGCCGATGGTGGCCAACAACATGGCGCTGGGTTCGGTGCTGATCGAAAGCCACGAACGCGAACACGCTTTCAGCGATTCGGACGTGCGCCTGGTCCAGACCGTGGCTGCATCGATGGGCGTGGCGCTCGAAAACGTCCGCCTGTTCGAGGAGGCGCAGGAGGCGCGCGCTGCCGCCCAGACCGCCAACGAAGCCAAGAGCGCCTTCCTGGCGACAATGAGCCATGAGATCCGCACGCCGATGAACGCTGTCATCGGCATGAGCGGGCTGCTGCTGGACACGCCGCTCAACGACGAACAGCGCGACTACGCCAGCACCATCCGCGACAGCGGGGATGCGCTGCTGACGATCATCAACGACATCCTGGATTTTTCGAAGATCGAGGCCGGGCGGATGGACATCGAGGCCCATCCCTTCGACCTGCGCGAGTGCGTCGAGTCGGCGCTGGACCTGATCGGCGCGCGGGCGGCCGAGAAGCACCTGGACATCGCCTACGAGTTCGAAGGCGACGTGCCAGCGACCATCAACGGCGACGTGACGCGGCTGCGCCAGATCCTGCTCAACCTGCTGTCCAACGCCATCAAGTTCACCGAGGCGGGCGTGGTGGTGCTGACGGTGGCGATGCGCGGCGCGCAGCTGCACTGCACGGTGCACGACACCGGCATCGGCCTGTCCGAATCGGACAAGAGCCGGCTCTTCCGGAAATACAGCCAGGCCGACAGCAGCACCACGCGCAAGTACGGCGGTACCGGCCTCGGGCTGGCGATCAGCCGGCTGCTGGCCGAACTGATGGGCGGCACGATGGGGGTGGACAGCGCCGGCCCCGGGCTGGGCAGCAACTTTCACTTCACGATCGACGCGCCGCCGGCCGAGCTGCCCGCCCTGCCGGCGGCAGGCGATCGCGCGCCGATGACCACCACCAACGCCACCCAGGCCACCCAGACCGCCGCCAAGTCGATCATCGACCCCACGCTGGCCGCGCGCCACCCGCTGCGCATCCTGCTCGCCGAGGACAACGTGGTGAACCAGAAGCTGGCGCTGCGGCTGCTGTCGCAGATGGGCTACCGCGCCGACCTGGCGAGCAACGGCATCGAGGCGATCGAAAGCGTCGAGCGCCAGACCTACGATCTGGTGCTGATGGACGTGCAGATGCCGGAGATGGACGGGCTCGAAGCGTCGCGCCGCATCACGGCGAAATTCAAGCCCGACGAGCGCCCGCGCATCGTCGCGATGACCGCCAACGCGATGGCCGGCGACCGTGAGGAGTGCCTGGCCGCGGGCATGGACG
>JANLYV010000127.1:0-3850 GCA_031365825.1 Rubrivivax sp.
CGAAGGCCTCGCACAGGAAGCCGGCCGAGCCACAGGCGCCGTCGTAGATGCGCTCGCCGATCTTCGGCGCCAGCACCTTGATCATGGCGCGGATCAGCGGGCGCGGCGTGTAGTACTCGCCGCCGTTGCGCCCGGCGTTGCCCATGTTCCTGATCTTGGCTTCGTACAGGTGCGACAGCTCGTGCTTCTCGGTCTGCGAGCCAAAGCGCAACTCGTCCACCAGGTCGATCACGTCGCGCAGGTTGTAGCCGCTGTGCACCTTGTTCTTGATCTCGGCGAAGACCTCACCGATCTTGTAGTCGATGGTGTTGGGGCCGCTGGCACGCTGCTTGAAGCCTGCCAGGTAGGGGAAGAGTTTGCCGTTGACGAAGTCGCGCAGGTCGTCGCCGGTCATCGCGGCGTTGTGGTCGATCTTGCGGTCCACCGTCTTCGGTGCGGCCCAGCCCTCCCAACGAAAGGCTTCGGCCAGGATGAAGCCGTAGCTCTTGCCTTCGAGCGCGGCCTCGGCCGCCTTGTCGACCTCCAGCGCGTCGAGGTACTTCAAGAATAACAACCAGGATGATTGTTCGGTGTAGTCCAGCTCGCTGGTGCAGCCGGCGTCCTTGTGCAGGATGTCGTCGATGTTCTTGAAGGTCTGCTCGAACATGGGGCGGTGCCGTCTCCTGCCAAGGTTGGCGCCATTCTCCACGCCGCGCCGCGGCGCTTCCTAGAATGCGCCGCAGCCCGAGCCGGGCCGTGACCGAAAGCGAGCACCTCATGTCCATCCTGCACCGAACTGCCTTGCGCCGCGCGCTGTGCGCTTTCAGTGCGGCCGTCGTCGCCTCGTGCCTGCTGCTGCCGACCGTGTTGGCGCAGACCTTCCCGCAGCCGGGCAAGAACCTGCGCATCATCGTGCCCTTCCCGGCCGGCGGGCAGACCGACATCCAGGCGCGCGCGCTCGCGCCCAAGTTGCAGGCCGCGCTGGGCGTGCCGGTGATCGTCGACAACAAACCCGGCGCCAGCACCATCATCGGCACGCAAGAGCTGATGCGCTCGGCAGCCGACGGCCACACGCTGCTGTACACCATCGGCGTGACGGTGATGCAGAACCCGCACCTCTACGCCAAGCTGCCTTACGACGCCTTCCGCGACATCGCCCCGGTGATGTTCGCGGCGCGTTCGCCCACGATCCTGATCGTGCCCAGCAATGCGCCCTACAACAACGTGCGCGAACTCGTGGCCTACGCAAAAGCCAACCCGGGCAAGCTCAACTTCGCGTCGTTCTCCAACGGCTCGACCTCGCACCTGTACGGTGAACTGATGAAAGAGCAGGCCGGCATCGACATGGTGCACATCCCCTTCAAGGGCAGCGCCGACGCCAGCACCGCGCTCATCGGCGGCCAGGTGCAACTGCTCTTCGACGGCCCCACCACCGCCATCAACCAGGCCAAGGCCGGTCGCGTGAAGATGCTGGGTGTGACCGATCGCGCGCGCTACGGCGTCATCCCCGACGTGCCGACCATGACCGAGGCCGGCGTGCCCGGCCTGGACCTTGACGGCGGCATGATGTTCTACGCCCCCGGCGGCACGCCCGCGGCCATCGTCAAGCGCGTCAACGAAGAGTTGGCCAAGGCATTGAAAGACCCCGAGGTCAACGCCCTCTTCGTCAGCGGCGGCACCGAGATCGTGGCCTCGTCGCCCGAGGCGCTTGGGGCGCTGAACCGGCGCGGCTATGACACCTGGGGCGCCGTCATCAGGAAGCTGGGCATCAAGCTCGACTGATGCTGCGTGCCGGTCCTGCACGCCCGCGGCGTTGGCCCCTAACGTTCAACCTGATGCTGCTGCCTTGAACCTCACCGACGGGCCCATCCTGCCCACGCTGCTGCGGCTGGCGGCGCCGAACATGCTGGCCATGGCGATGACGGTGCTGGTGGGCATCACCGAGACCTACACCGTCGGCCGCCTGGGCATATCGCCGCTGGCGGCGATGGCGCTGGTGTTCCCCTTCGTCATGCTCACCGGCATGCTCTCGGCCGGGGCCATGGGCGGAGGTGTCTCGTCGGCGGTGGCGCGCTCGCTCGGCGCGCAGCAGCCCGAGCGTGCGCAAGCGGTGGCGCTGCACGCCTTGATCATCGGCGCCGGTGTCGGTGCGCTGTACTCGCTGCTGCTGGCCGTCAGCGCGCCGTGGCTGCTGGCCTTGCTCGGCGGCAAGGGCGAGGTGCTGGCCCAAGGGCTGGGCTACGCCGCGGTGCTGTTTCCCGGCGCCATCCTGGTGTGGCTGCTGAACACCATGGCGTCGATCTTGCGCGGCACCGGCAACATGCGCGTGCCGTCGCTGGTGGTGGTGGGGGCGGCGGTGCTGCAAGTCATGTTGGGCTATGCGCTGGGCCTCGGCCTGCTTGGGCTGCCGCGGCTGGGCATGCCGGGCGTGGCCCTGGGGCAGTTGCTGGCCACCCTCGTCGGCGTGGTTATTTTCTTCTGCTACCTGCGCTCGGGCCGCGCGCGGCTGACCCTGCGCTGGCACGGCATCGCGCTGCAGCGCGGGCTCTTTGCCGACATCCTGCGCGTCGGTGCCATGGCCTGTCTGTCGCCGCTGCAGGCGGTGTTGACGATGCTGCTGCTGGCCGGCTTCGTGGCGCGGCTCGGGGTGCTGCCGCTGGCCGGCTACGCCATCGGGCAGCGGCTCGAATTCCTGCTCAGCACGATTGCGTTTGGGGTCGGCCTGGCCTCGGTGCCGATGGTTGGCATGGCCGTCGGCGCGGGCTTGATCGAGCGCGCGCGGCGCATTGCGTGGACGGCGGGCGCGGTGTCTGCGGTGAACCTGGGCGTGGTCGGCATGGTGGTGGCGCTTTACCCCGACCTGTGGGCGGCGATGTTCACGCACGACGAAGCCGTGCTCACCTACTGCCGCCAGCACCTGCACTGGGTCGGGCCGGCGTTTGGCTTCTTCGGTTTCGGCGTGACGCTGTTCTTCGCCTCGCAAGGCGCGGGCAAGGTGCAAGGCCCGGTGCTCGCCGCGACGTTGCGCCTGGTGCTGGTGGCGCTGGTGGGCGCCTGGCTGGTGGCGCGCGGCGCGCCGGCCTGGCAGCTGTTCGCGCTGGGTGCGGCGGGCATGATCATTTACGGCGTTAGCTGTGCGCTGGCATTGCGCTGGAGCGACTGGACCGTGCCGCGCGCCGTCCCGTAGCGTCAACAGGCCCTAGTCGATCACGCGCTCGGCGCGCACCAGCAACGACTGCGGGACCCTCACGCCCAGGCTCCTAGCGGTTTTCAGATTGACGGCGAGTTCGAAAACCGTCGGCTGCTCCATCGGGATGCTGCCCGCCGTGGCGCCACGCAAGATGTTGGCCAGCATCTCCGCGCCACGCTGCCACATGCCGGCGAAGTTGAAGCCGTAAGACATCAGCCCACCGGACTCGACCCACTGTGCCTGGTGAAACATCGTCGGCAGCCCGGCCTTGAGTGCCAATGCCGGGATCAGTTGCCGCGCCGGCACCCACAGGCCCGACCCGAGCACGAACAGCGCATCGGCCCGGACGGCCGACGCATCGGCGAAGCCCGCGTCATAGTCGAAAGGCGGGCGCTTGAAATCGACCACATGCAGCGCAAGGCCCAGCCGCCTTGCCGTGCCCTGCACCAACCCGAGTTGCGCCGAGGTCTGCTCGTTGGTGAACACCACCACCTTCTTAAGGCTTGGCAACAACTCGTTCAGCAACTCAAGCCGCTTCGCCGGCAGCTCCGACTGCAGCGCGGTCACACCCGTGACGCGGCCACCCGGTCGCGCCAGGCTCGCGACATCGCCGGTGGCAACGGGGTCGAAGTCGACGGCGACGAAGACGATCGGCGTCTGGCGGCTGGCCTGGGTCAGCGT
>JANLYV010000180.1:0-14372 GCA_031365825.1 Rubrivivax sp.
GGCGGCAGGTTGTCGACGCAGAAGAAGCCGGCGTCTTCGAGCGCGTGCAAAGCCACCGATTTGCCCGAGCCCGAGATGCCGGTGACGATGATGACTTCGTCACGCGCGTGGCTCTCCAGCGGCATCCACTCACTCATTTGGGTTCCTGCTCGTTCAGAAGCGCCGCGGCATGGGCACGGCTGGTGCCGGCCAGGCGCTCGCCGCCGAGCATGCGCGCGACTTCGCTGACGCGGGCTTCGCCGCTGACGGCAAGGATGTCGCTCAAGGTCTGCGCCGCGCGTTGCGACTTGCTCACCACGAAGTGCTGGTCGGCACAAGCCGCCACCTGTGCCAGGTGGGTCACGGCCAGCACCTGCGCGCTACGGCCCAGCTGCTTCATCAGGCGGCCGACACTGTCGGCCACCGCGCCGCCGACACCGGCATCGACCTCGTCGAAGATCAGCGTCGGCACTGCCGTCGCCGCGTCGCGCTCGCGCGCGGTGGTGACGGCGATGGCCAGCGCCAGGCGCGACAGCTCGCCGCCCGAAGCCACCTTGGCCAGCGGCCGCGGCGTGCTGCCGCTGTGGCCGGCCACGCGCAACTCCACCGACTCAAGCCCCCAGGCTTCAGGTACTTCGAGCGTTGGCAAGGCGACCTCGAACTGGCCACCGGCCATGCCCAGCTGTTGCATTGCCAGCGTCACGGCCTCGGCCAGCAGCGGTGCCGCACGTTTGCGCGCCTTCGTGGCTTTGACGGCAGCGGCACGCCAGGCGCTTTCAGCCACGCCCACGGCGTGCTCCAGCGCGGCCAGGTCGGCACTGGCCTGCAGCGCACGCAACGCGTCCTGCCAGCCGAGCAGCAAGGCCGGCAGTTCCGCCGGCGTGCGCTTGTAGCGCCGCGCCAGCGAAACCCAGCTGGCCAGCCGCTCATCCAGTTGCGCCAGGCGCTGCGGGTCGGGTTCGCTGCGGCCGAGGTAGCCGTGCAGCGAGTGCGCGGCGTCCTGCAACCGCAGCAAGGCTTCGCGCACTTCGGTGCTGACCTCGGCCAGCGCCTGGTCGTAGCGCTGCACGTCTTCGAGTGAGTCGAGCGCGCGCGTACACAGGGCATCGGCCGCCAGTTCACCGTCGCGCAAGGCGTCGAGCGCGACGCGTGCGCCGTCGATCAGCGCCTGAGCGTTGGCCAGCCGCTGGTGTTCGGCGTTGAGCTCGTCCCACTCGTTCGCGCCAGGTGCCAGGCGCTCGACTTCGCCGATCTGCCAGGCCAGCCGCTCGGATTCCTGCGCGAGCGTGTCGCGTTGCTGGCGCGCGTGGGCCAGCGCGGCCAGAGCCTGGCGCCAGGCGTGCCAAAGCGCCAACAGCGCGGCGGTATCGACCTGCGCGCGTTCGTCGAGCAGCGCACGTACGGCGGCCGGCCGCGTCAGGCTTTGCCAGGCATGCTGGCCGTGGATGTCGACCAGGAAGTCGGCCGCTTCGCGCAACTGTGTCATCGTTGCCGCACTGCCGTTGACCCAAGCACGGCTGCGGCCTTGCGTGTCGATGGATCGGCGCAGCAGCAGCGCACCACCGCCGGTATCGAAGCCGCCTTCGTCGAGCCAGGACCGCAAGGTCTGAGGCACATCGAACTCGGCGCTGACCTCGGCCCGCGCCGCGCCTTCGCGCACCAGTGTCGTGTCGGCGCGGCTGCCCAGCGCGAACTGCAAGGCGTCGATGAGGATGGACTTGCCCGCGCCGGTCTCACCCGTGAGCACGGTGAAGCCGGCACCGAGCTCGAGCTCGAGCTCGCGCACGATGGCCACGTCACGCAGGCTCAGGCGGCGCAGCACCTAGACCCCTTCGTACCAGCGCAGCTTGCGCCGCAGCGTGGCGTAATAACTCCAGCCGCGAGGGTGGAGAAAACGCACCTTGAAGGCCGAGCGGCGCACGCGCACCTGGTCGCCGTGCAGCAGGCTGGCCAGGCTTTGCATGTCGAAGTTGGCCGAGGCATCGCGCCCGGCGACGACGGTGATGCGCACCTCGCCGTGGTCGGGCAGCACGATCGGCCGGTTCGACAGCGTGTGCGATGCGATCGGCACCAGCACCCAGCCGGCGATGCCCGGATGCAGGATCGGCCCACCGGCCGACAGCGCGTAGGCCGTCGAGCCCGTGGGCGACGCGACGATCAGGCCATCGGCGCGCAAGTTGGCGACGAAGTCCTCGTCCACATCCACGCGCAACTCGACCATGCTGGCGGTGGCGCCGCGGCTCACCACCACGTCGTTCATCGACAGGCCGTCGAAGATCTTCTCGCCCTCGCGCCACACGCCGCCTTCGAGCATGGTGCGGTGTTCTTCCTCGAAGTCGCCGGCGACGATGGGCGCCAGCGCGTCGCGGTACTGGTCCAGCGGAATGTCGGTGATGAAGCCGAGCCGGCCCTGGTTGATGCCCACCAGCGGCAGGTTCCAGCGTGCCAGTTCGCGCGCGATGCCGAGCATCGTGCCGTCACCGCCGACGACCACGGCGAGGTCGCAGCGTTGCCCGAGTTCGCTGTGTGTGAGGGCGTCGAAGTTGGCGACGCCCGTGGCCTGCGCGGTCTCTTTCTCGAACGAGACTTCCAGGCCCTGGCCGAGCAGGAAATGCGCCACTTCCTCAAGCAAGGGGCGTATGCCGCGAGCCTGGAATTTGCCCACGATGGCGGCGTGACGGAAGCCCTGGGACATGCGCGGCATTACACCATAGGGCACCCCGCACATCAGGGCTCACAGCGCCGTGCAAGCACACGGCCTCCCTACAATCGCCCGCATGCTCGACGACCGCGCGCGGACCCTGCTCAAGGCCTTGGTGGAGCGCTACATCGCTGACGGCCAACCCGTCGGTTCGCGCACCTTGTCGCGCGCTTCGGGCATGGAGCTGTCGCCCGCGACCATCCGCAACGTCATGGCCGACCTGGAGGAACTCGGCCTCATTGCCAGCCCGCACACCAGCGCCGGCCGTGTGCCCACCGCGCGTGGTTACCGGCTCTTCGTCGACACCATGCTCACGGCGCGGCCGATCGAACAACGCGAGTTCGATGCGACCTCGCCCGAAGTGGCCGCCGCACGCGAACAACTGCACCCCGACCAGCCGCAGCGCGTCATCACGCAGGCGGCCAACTTGTTGTCGAGCTTGTCGAGCTTCGTCGGCGTCATCACCGCGCCGCGCAAGACCAGCGTCTTCCACCACATCGAGTTCATGCGCCTGGGGCCGCAGCGCGTGCTGGTGATCATCGTCGCGCCCGATGGCGACGTGCAGAACCGCGTCATCATCACCGCGCGCGAGCACAGCGCGGCCGAGCTGCTGGAAGCCACCAACTACCTCAACAGCCACTACGCTGGCTTGACCATCGAAGAGGTGCGCGAACGCCTCAAGCACGAGGTCGACGCCTTGCGCAGCGAGATCGCCGCGCTGATGCACATGGCGGTGCAGGCCGGCAGCGACGCGATGGCGCAAAGCAGCGAAGCGGTGGTGGTGGCGGGCGAGCACAAGCTCATCGGCGTACAGGACTTCGGCAACGACCTCGGCGGCTTGCGCCGCCTCTTCGATGTGTTCGAGCAGAAGACCGAACTGATGCGACTGCTCGATGTCAGCAGCCGCGCCGAGGGTGTGCGCATCTACATCGGCAGCGAAAGCCAGGTGGTGCCGTTCCAGGAGCTTTCGGTGGTCACCGCGCCGTACGAGGTCGACGGCCGCATCGTCGGCACGCTGGGCGTGATCGGCCCGACACGCATGGCCTACGAACGCATGATCCAGATCGTCGACATCACCGCGCGGCTGGTGGGCAACGCCTTGTCGATGAAGTAGCGGCGCGGGTGAGCTTTCACGCCAGCTGTCACGCGCGAGCCTCCTAGAATCGCGCCTCCTTCACCGGGCCGTTAGCTCAGCTGGTTAGAGCAGAGGACTCATAATCCTTTGGTCGTTGGTTCAAGTCCAACACGGCCTACCAACCTCACCGCGTCGGCTTGCCTCCGGCGCCAAACTTGTCGAAGACCGAAGGAGGGGCCATGGGCAAGTGGAGCAACACGAAGCAGCAGGCGTTGAAGATCCTCGGCAGTGGCGCAGAGGTGCCCGACATGCCCGACGCCTACGACAAGGCGCTGGCGGCCTGGAACAAGGCGGCCGAGGAGTTCCTGGCCGTGCGGGACCAGCTGGAGAGCAAGGTGCTCGGGCTCGACAACGCCAACTCGGCCCTGATCAACGCCGTGCAGCAGTTCAGGGCGAAGCTGGAGAAGAGCGACTTCAAGCTCGACGAGAAGAAGGACGCGAAGAAGATCGAGCAGGCGCAGAAGATGCTTCTCGCAAGCCTCGACGAGGGCATCAAGGATTTCAAGACGAACGACAAGACTTTCGATGAACTGACGCGGCACCTGTCGCAGCTCGGAAACTACAAGCAGTCGGCGTCTTCGCTTTGAGCGTCCTGGCATCGGCATCCGGATCCCAGGACTGCCCAACGTTGGCTCGTCGGCTCGATGCCTACACGAGCCTTCAGAACTTGCCCTTGAGCACGAGGTTGAACTCCTTCTTCTCGAAGCTGACGTCGCCCCAGAGCTTCACGTCGCTGCCGAGATCGATCCCGGACTCCTTGTCGACGAGATCCGCGTACCACTTCGCCAGACCGCGCGCGTCCTTGGGCTGAAGCTTGTACTTCTTCAGGCTCTGAGTGAGACAGGAGCCGGTGACGCCGGCCTCCTTCGTGCAGTCGGCGGTCAGCTTCTTGAGGCGCAGGTCGATCTGCTTCAAGCGCTCTTCGTCTGCCTTCTTGTCGAGTTCAGCCTTCTCGAGCCGCAGCGCGATCGCCTCAGCCAAGGTCGGCTTGGTCTTGGTTCGAAACTTCGAGAGCTCGAACTTGAAGTCCTTCTGGAACAGGTCTTCGTCGCCAGGCATGGTGCATCCCCGAGTTGGTCGGGCATCCTAGCGCGCGCATGGCCTGCGGTCGAGACCCGGGGCGCGCGTCGACTCTCGCAGCGTCGCGCTGCGCCGCCTCAGCCCGGCACGACGACCGGCACCATCACCAGCCGGCTGAGTTCTTTGCGCATCACGCCATAACACTCGCAGCTGCGCAGCTCCAGGCCGGCGCGGTCCAGCACCGAGATGTGACCGCGGCGGTAGCGGATCACGCCCGCTTGCTGCAAGCGCACGGCTGCTTCAGTGATGCTCTCGCGGCGCACGCCCAGGGTGTGCGCCACCAGGTCATGCGTCGTCACCAGTTCCTGCGCAGGCGCGCGGTCCAGGGTGGTCAGCAACCAGCGGCAGAACTGCTGTTCGATGGCGTGGTGCCGATTGCAGACACTGATCTGCGAAATCTGCGTGATCAGCATCTGCGCGTGGCGCAGCAGCAAACGGCGCAGCGGGCCTGCGCTTTCGAATGCCGACTTGAGCACAGCAGCGGGCAAGCGCAGCGCGTCGCCCGCCCGCAGCACGCGGGCCGAACTGGTGGTGGTGTCGCCACCCATGAAGAGTGCCACGCCGACCATGCCTTCGTTGCCCACGCTGGCGCTCTCTGCCGACGCGCCGCTCTCGGTCACGTAGTGCAGCGAGACGATGGATGTGGTGGGGAAGAGGGCATACGGCAATCGCCCGCCGGGCTCGTAGATCGACTCGCCCAGGCGCAGATGCACCGGCTCCAGGTGATGCGCCAGGGCTTGAAAGTCTGCCTCCGGCAAGGTGCGCAAAAGTTGATTCAACCGCCGGCTGGTGGGCAGTGGTTGGGCTTGAAGCAGCAAGGCGGCCACGGCTCAGGCGCCCACGGTAAACACTTCCAAGCCGACGCCGCGGTAGCCGATGAAGCGGCAGGTGCTGTCGAACATCGGTTGCCCGCTGACACGGTATTGCCGGCGCTCGCCGCCTGGCGGCTGGCGGCTGAAGGCAAAGTCCAGGAACGGCTCGCGCGCGGCAATGCGCGCCCGCAGCGCCGCACGTTCGGTCTCGTCCCAGCCGACGTTCTCCGCGCCGCCTGCGACAGGCGCACCGGCATCGTCCAGCGCACCCATCTGGATGCCCAACATCTCCAGCACCGGCCCCGAGACTTTGGTGAAGGTGCCGCTCTCGTCCTGCTCCCAGTACCAGTCGCTGGCGAGTTCGGTCAGGCTGCGAAAGCGTGCTTCGCTTTCGCGCAGTTCGGCGGTGCGTTCGCGCACCGTGACTTCAAGCTGTTGGGCGTGTCGTTCCAGCTGGCGGTAGAGCCAGCGCACCTCGAGCATGTTGCGGATGCGCATGAGCACTTCGGCCAGGTCCAGCGGCTTGCTGATGAAGTCCTTGGCGCCGGCTTTGAGCGCACGCAGCTTGTGGCCGGGCTGCGCCGTGAGCACGATCACCGGCAGGTAAGGGTCGGTGCTGTTGGTCTTCAGCCCGTCGATGACCTGGAAGCCGTCCATGCCGGGCATCTGCAGGTCCAGCAGGATCAGGTCGTAGTCGTGTTGGCGGTGCAGTGCGCAGACCTCGGTCGGCTGGCTCGTGGCGGTGACGTGCTGGTAGCCGGCGTCGCCCAGCAGGCGCTTCAGCATGCGCAGGTTGGCGTCCTGGTCGTCGACGATGAGGATGCGTGCGCCCAGGATGTCGCTGTCGGTGATCATGGCGGGGCGGCTTTCGGCGGTATGGAAGTTAGGCCCGGGTGGGCCAGGGTCAGCGCGGTGTCAAGCGCTTCCGTGAGGATGTCTATCTTGATTGGTTTGGTCAGGTAGCGGAAGAAGCCAGCCCGCAGGCCCCGGTCGACGTCGTGGGGCATCGCGTGCGCGCTGATGGCAATCACCGGGATGTGCGCCGTGACCGGGTCGTCGGCCAACTGCCTCTGCGCTTCCAGGCCGCTGATGCCGGGCAGGTTGATGTCCATCAACACCACATCGGGCTTCAAGCTGCGCGCCAGGTGCAGGCCATGTTGGCCGTCGCTGGCCGTCAGCAGCCGCACGCCGCCGTGGCGCGCCAGCAGCCGCTGCACGAGCAGCATGTTCGCGGGGTCGTTCTCGACGCACAGCACCGTGCACTGCGGCCACGCCTGAACCGGTTGCGTGGGCGTGAACCCCAGTGGCGGCGTCGCCGGCAAGGCCGGCAGCGGTGCATCCGTGGTCGCGAGCTCGATCCAGAACACGCTGCCTTGCCCCACCGTACTGCGCACACCGATGCGCCCACCCATCAGTTCCACCAGCCGCTTGCTCAGCGCCAGGCCGATGCCGGTGCCGGCAATCACGCCGGCGTGCTGGCCCAGGCGCTCGAAGGGCTGGAACAGGCGAGCGACCTGCTCGGGGCTGAGGCCGCCACCGCTGTCTTCCACGCTGATGCGCAAGTCGCCCTGCTCGCCTTGCGCCACGCCCACCGTGACCGTGCCGCGGGGCCGGTTGTACTTGACGGCGTTGCTGAGGAGGTTGATCAGCACCTGCTTCACCCGCGTGCGGTCGACGCTGACCACAAGGTCGCCGTCGATAGCCGCAAAGCGCAGCTGGATGCCGTGTTGCGCGGCCTCGCCTTCGACCATCGCGTGGCAGTCGTCCAGCACCTCGGCCAGCGGCACCGACTCCAGCACGAAGGCCTGCCGGCCCGACTCGATCAGCGCCAGGTCCAGGATCTCGTCGATCAGCCCCAGCAGGTACCAGCCGGCCTTGAGGATCTCGTGCACGCTCTCTGCCTGCAGCGGCGTCGGTGGTGGTGTGCCCGTTTGCAGCAGTTGCGCAAAGCCCAGCATCGCGTTCAGCGGCGAGCGCAACTCGTGGCTCATGTTCGACAGGAAGTCCGACTTCGCCCGGTTGGCGTCTTCGGCCGCGGCCAGCGCACGGGTCAACTCGGCCTCGATGCGCTTGCGTGCGGTGACGTCGGTGGCCGTGCCCACCAGTTCCACCGCCCGGCCTTGGGCGTCGCGGCGGAACACGGTGTCGCTCTGGCGCAGCCAGCGCCATTGGCCCGAGCGGTCGCACACGCGGTACTCGATGTCGAGCACCTCGCTGTCGGCCGCGGCGAAGACACGTTCGAGGTGGGCGTCCAGGGCCGGCGTGTCCTGCGGGTGCAGCACCTGCTGCATGAAGCCGCGGCCCATCTTCGCGATGTCCTGTTCGGCGTAGCCCAGCGCATCGCCCAGGTGGCGGTTGACCCACACATTGCGCTGCTCGGCGCGGCTGTAGACATGCAGCGTGTTGGGCATGCCGTGGGTCAGCCTTTCG
This sequence comes from Rubrivivax sp., assembly GCA_031365825.1. Taxonomy (GTDB): domain Bacteria; phylum Pseudomonadota; class Gammaproteobacteria; order Burkholderiales; family Burkholderiaceae_C; genus Rubrivivax. The sequence continues at coordinate 8,138 of JANLYV010000180.1, forward strand.
ACGAAGCGGCGCTGCAGCTCCAACTGCGCCAGCGTGGCCTTCTTCTCGCTGATGTCTTCGAGCGCGCCGATGAAGTATTGCGGCCGGCCTTCGGCGTCGCGCAGCAACGAATTGGTGGTCGACACCCAGACGTGCCGGCCGCTCTTGTGGATGTAGCGCTTCTCGATCGCATACGAAGCGATGTCGCCGCGCAGCAGGCGGTCGATCTTGTCCAGTTTGCCGGGCAAGTCGTCGGGGTGCGTCAGGTCGGTGAATTTCTTGCCGGTCAGCTCTTGCGCCGTGTAGCCGGTAAGGCGGCACATCGCCGGGTTGACACGCAGCCAGCGGTGGTCGAGCCCCACGTGTACGATGCCGATGGCAACGGTCTCGAAGGTGGCGCGGAACTGTTCTTCGCTGGCGCGTAGCGCCTCTTCGATCTGGCGCCGTTCGGTGATGTTGGTGAACAGCACCGCCACCTTGCGGCTTTGTGGCCCGCCCACCTTTACCGCGTACAGGTCGAACCAGCGGTCCTGCAGCGACTTGGCGTTGTTCACAAAACGCACCGCCTCGCCAGTCAGCGCGACGCGGCCATAGGTCTCGAACCAGTGCTCTTCAAGCTCGGGCGCGATGTCGCGCATGCGCCGGCCCACGGCGTTGTCAAGTCCGGTCAGCTTGGCGAAGGCCGGATTGACTTCCAGGAAGCGCCAGTCGACCGCCTTGTCGGCATCGTCGAAGATCATCTCGATGATGCTGTAGCCCTCGTCCATCGAATCGAAGAGGTGGCGGTAGCGCTCTTGCGACTCGGCCAGCGCGTGTTGCGCCTGGTGCTGCAGGGTCACGTCACTGGCGGTGCCGAACCATTCGACGACCTCGCCGTTCGCACCCCGCAGCGGCACGGCGCGCGAGCGGGTCCAGCCCTCGCTGCCGTCCACGCGCAACACGCGGTGTTCAAGCTCGAAGTTGCTGCCGGCAGCCACGGCCGTGTCGATCGCTGCCAGCACCTGCGGCCGGTCGTCGGGGTGGATGTAGGCCTGCATCCAGTCGCGGCTGGGGTTGTGGGTGTCGGCAATGAAGTCGCGGCCATGAAGCTGGCGCATCTCGCGCCAGTCCGGGCTCATGCGGTAGACCACGTCGGCGCTGGCCATCACGAAGGCGCGGTAACGCATCTCGCTGTCGCGGATCTTGGCCTGCGCCAGCACACGCTCGGAGATATCGCGGAAGTAGCAAACCACGCCCAGGCTGCCGTCGGGCAGCGGGATGCGGTGGATCTGCCATTCGTAGTATTCGGTGGTGCCGCGGTCGGCGCGCTGGTCGATCAACTCGGGCACCTCATGCGACATGCCCGTGCTCAACGTGTGCTGAAACTGGTGCACGATTTCAGCGGCGCGTTCGCTTCCCCACAGGATCTGCATGACCTCACCCAGTTCGCGGCCGATGAGCTCGGGAATGTCGCCGAAGGCGCCGCGTGCGGCCGGGTTCACCTGGCGGATGCGCAGACTGCTGTCCAGCAGGTAGATGCCCAGCGGCGCGGCGTTGACCAGGGTCTCGAACTGCGCCGTGCGCAGACGCAAGGCCTCGGCCGCCTGCTGGCGTTCCGTCAAGTCGTAGAAATAGCAAACCACGCCGAACTGGCCGTCGGGCAAGGTGATGCGCTCGATCTTCCAGTCGTAGGACTCGGTGGCGGGGACGTCCTTGCGCCGCTCGGTGGTGTCGGGCGCCGTGTAGGGCTCGCCCGTGTCGAGCGTGTGGCGAAAATGGGCCAACACTTCGGACGCGAAGGGCTCGGTCCAGACCGCACGCACGATCTCGCCGAAGTCGCGCCCGATCAGCGGGCGCACGTTGCTGAAGGTGCGGTGCGACGCGGCGCTGGCCTGGCACATGCGGAACTGTGCGTCGACCACATAGACGCCGAAGGGCGCGTTCTCGATCAGCTGGAAAAAAGTCGCCTGGTGGTGCGGCAGGTGCGCTTCGCCAACGAGTGGCACCTCCCGCGTCGGGGCAGTTGACAGCAACACGACAGGACACCCTTCGCGCGAAAGCAGACACCAGTCACAAGGCTTGTCGATCCAAGGTCAAAGCCACCCGCAGTGTCGGCGATATTGCAGTCGTTGCGCGCTGAGGCGACCCTGCGACTGCCGTCAGGGCGACCGCAGCGGCAACGACATCCAACGCAGCGAAACTGGAGTGATGCCATTCCCGTCGGCGCGGTGATACGCAGCGCGTCGAGCATGTCGTCGCGGTGCAGCGCCGACTGGCCGACCAGCTTGCTGCCGGAATACAGATGGCTCTGCAGCTCGCGCTCGTAGACGCGTGCCATCGACGTTGACCAACTGGTGCTGCGGGTTGTCTTCGCCGGTGAAGTCGAAGTAGGCAGCCAGGTGCACGACGCTTGCGATGCGCGAGCCATAGGCATCACGAAAATTCCGCAACGCCAACGCCACCGAAGCATCTGCGGTGAAGTCAATTTCGAGGAGCGGAAACCAGAGTTTCGACGCCTGGTCTTCTGCCTTGCGATCGAGGCCGACCACTCGATAGCTGCCCGCCAAGACCCCAACCACGAAACGGCCCAGGTTGCCGGCAGCACCCGTGACCAGGACGATCGGCCTGTCGTCGCGCCTGTTGTCGCGCCTGACGACAGCGCCTCTGCCGCCGCCACGTGCGGGCTCTCGGGGGTCTCGGTCGGTGCGTCGGGAGCCATGGGCGTGACCGGTATCTGCTGGCTCATGGCCCCAGGGCCGTCTCAAGCTGCGCCTTGTTCATCGATGAGCGCCCCTTCAAACCGCGCTGGCGGGCCTCGTTGCGAAGCTGCAGCAAGGTGCGCCCACCGGCGCCGCTATGCGAGCGCAATCCGCCGCGCCGGCTGGCCGACATGTCATTGATCGATGAGGCACTGGATGTCACGGACTCACCGTGTTGTGCCCGTTCCTTGTTGACGACCCGTGCTGCGATCTCTTCGGCCAGAGGCTCGGGCTTGCCCGACTCGAGCAAGCTGTCCTTGATGTGCACGTACTGGCGCTCACGCTTGGCACTCCAGGCTTTCTGAGGCATGACGGTTCCTTGTTCTCTGAGGGTGTGCGGGCACTGGCAAGACATGCGCGTTGACGCGCTGGGTGTCAGCTTGCTGCCGGGCTGTGCAGCGCCAGGGTCCGTTGACCGATGGTTGCAGTTGCCGCGCAGCGGGTCTGTTGCTCAACGTACAGACCCGGTGCGCACGACCATGGCTCACGCGATCGAATCACCGTGCGGCACACCGGACCGAGCTGCAGCTGTGCCATGTCGCCGAGCGAAACGATTCCGACCCATACGGGCGCCCAGCGGTGCATGGAACGCTGGTGAAGGGGCGAAGCACACCCTAGGCATGCAGCGCCCGGCCGTGTTCGACGACGCACCGACGCGCTGACTGTTTTCATGCACCATCGCCACCGATGGCACGTGCCTTTCGTATGTGCAGCGACGGGAGATTGCATGAACGCGATCGACAGCGGCTCAGGCGGTATGGCGACCGCGGCGCAGCTCCAGGGCCCAGACCCACAGGCTGAGCATGACTCTCACCCGGACTGAACTCGACAGCTTCGGGCCCATCGACGTGCCCGAAGGTGCGCTGTGGGCGGCCCAGACCGAGCGCAGCCGACGCTTCTTTGCGATCGGCAACCAACGCATGCCGTTTGAATTGATCCATGCGCTCGCACAGATCAAGCGCGCGGCGGCCGAAACCAATGCAGAACTCGGCCTGCTGAATGAGGCCGCAGCGACGGCCATAGCGACGGCGGCGGCCCGCGTCGCAGCCGGCGAATTCGATGACGCGTTTCCGCTGTCCGTCTGGCAGACCGGCTCGGGCACACAGAGCAACATGAACGTCAACGAGGTGGTGGCCAATCTCGCGTCGATCGCACTGGGCGGCAGGCTGGGAGGCGAGCGCAAGGTGCATCCAAACGACGACGTGAACCGGGGTCAGTCGTCAAACGATGTCTTTCCGACCGCGATGCACGTTGCGGTGGTGTTGCAGACACGTCCGCTCCTGACTTCGCTCAAGCGGCTGCGGACCGCGCTGCAGGGCAAGGCCGGCGAGTTTGCGGAGATGATCAAAGTCGGTCGCACGCACCTGCAAGACGCCACGCCGGTCACCTTCGGGCAGGAGTTCAGTGGCTACGACGCACAACTGGGCCTGGCCGAAGACGCGCTTCGTTGCGCCTTGCCAGCGGTGCACGCGCTGGCCATCGGCGGCACGGCGGTCGGCACTGGCATGAACACCCACCCGGCGTTCGGCAAAAGGGTTGCGGCCGTGCTCGCAGAGCGGCTGGGCGCGCCCTTCGTCGTGGCGCCAAATCTGTTTGCAGCGATGGCAGGCCACGAAGCGCTCGTCAGCCTGCATGGCGCCTTGCGCACACTGAGCATCGCGCTGACGAAGATCGCCTGCGACATCCGCCTGATGGGCAGCGGCCCGCGCGCCGGTCTCGGCGAGTTGCGGCTGCCGTCCAACGAGCCAGGCAGCTCGATCATGCCGGGCAAGGTCAACCCCACCCAGGTCGAGGCGCTGACCATGGTCTGCGCACAGGTCATGGGGCATGACGTCGCGATCGGCATCGCTGCCAGCCAGGGCCATTTCGAGCTCAACGTCTACAAGCCCTTGATCGCCCTGGATGTGCTCGACAGTCTGGCGCTGCTTTCCGATGCGATGGCCAGCTTCTCGGCCCACTGCGTCGAGGGCATCGAGGTCGATCAGGAGCGCGCCTCTGAACTGCTCAACCGGTCGCTGATGCTGGTGACTGCGCTGGCGCCTCACATCGGCTACGACCGTGCCGCCCAAATTGCCAAGCATGCACACGCACGGGGAACGAGCCTGCGCGACGCAGCGATGGTCGAGGGCGGGGTGAGTGCAGCCGACTTCGATGCATGGGTGCGCCCGGAAAACATGGTGGGGCGCGAGCCCGATTGATGGTTGCTGGAACGTTGCGGGATCACTGCTGGATATCAGGCGCTCCGATCTGCCCGGTTGCTGCGCTGGGCCACCCACCGCCCTGCCGGCCCCTTACCTTTGGGCTGTTCATGTCTCCGGGCGAGTCGGGCGCCACGCCGCCGCTTCATTGGCGCAAAACGCGGCAAGCTCGTCCATCACGGTTTGCACCGCCAACTGGGCGGCCACCACTCCGCCGACCGGGTCTTCACTGGCTGCGGTGGCCAGGCCTTCGAGGTCTCGCGAGGCCATCACGCGGTGCGTCTTGTCGTCGATCAGTTGCGCGCGAAGCGTGAATCGCACGCGGCTGGGTGTCGCGCCAAACTCTTGCTGCAGACGCAACACGATCGTGTCGAGCCGCAGGTCACCCACAGCCGTGCTGGGCGCTTGCACGACGGCTCGAAAGGCACCGCGCTCGGCCACGGCGGTCACGATCAGTGGCGCCAACATGCGCGCCGGTGTGTCCACCCATTCACTGCGGGCAAAGTATTCCAGGCGCTGCGGGTAGCGCGTGTAGATGATGCGTGCACTGTCAAAACCCGCTGCCGCGCGCGGCACGTTGATGACCAGCATGGGCGCAGCGGTTTGTGGGGCGAGCGGCGCGGGTGCCTGCCCCTGCTTTGTGTTGAGTTGTAGGCTCGGCACACCTTGCAGCGTGAAGTGAGCCGGCGGCGGCTCGGCCGCAGGCAGCAGCGAAGCACAACCGGTGAGGCCACCGACCACCGTTGCCAGGGTGGCGGCCGCTGCCATGCTTCGCATCAACGCCGCAGCCGTCTGCGGGTGCCTGCGGCAAAGGAACTTTGGTGTCATCGCGGGGACCTCGCGGCCGGGGGTGATTCGCCGGGGCCGTCGGGTACGGCGCTGCGGCCGAACAGCAGGCTGGCCGGGTTGCGTTCGGTCGATTCGCTGAAGCGCCGCAGCGACGCGGACAGCACTTCCAGCTCGCCCATCAGACGTTGCAGTTCAGGTGCTGTGTCGGCCGTCAGGCGTTTCACATCCACACCCAGCGCCGTCACGGTCTGGGCGGCCTGCGTACTGGCCAGCGCCGCCTCGTTGCCCATCTTCTCAACCGCATCGGCGCCGCGCCCCACACGCACGATGACCGGGCCCAGCTGCGCCGTGGCGCGGGCGCTGTGCTCTGCGGTACGGGCGGCGTTGCTGATAGCCGCGTCCAGCGTGCTGGTGCGTGCCGCGATGGTGCGTGACACGGTGGCCATGTCGGTCAGTGCGCTGGCCACGGCGGCTCGGTTCGGTTCGCTTAGCAGGGCGTCCAGCGCGGTCGACGTGCGCTCCACCTTGCCT
>JANLYV010000211.1:0-9161 GCA_031365825.1 Rubrivivax sp.
GCCGAGAAGATGGAGATCCCCGAGGACAAGATCCGCAAGATCATGAAGATCGCCAAGGAGCCGATCTCGATGGAAACGCCGATCGGCGACGATGACGACTCGCATCTGGGCGACTTCATCGAGGACACCAACAACACCGCACCGATCGAGGCCGCGATGCAGGCCGGTCTGCGTGACGTGGTGAAAGACATCCTCGACAGCCTGACGCCACGCGAAGCCAAGGTGCTGCGCATGCGCTTCGGCATCGAGATGAGCACCGACCACACGCTCGAAGAAGTCGGTAAGCAATTCGACGTCACACGCGAACGCATCCGCCAGATCGAGGCCAAGGCGATCCGCAAGCTCAAGCACCCGAGCCGCTCCGACAAGCTGCGCACCTACCTCGACAACCTGTGATGCTCGGTGCCGTCGAGTGCCTGTCGGCGCAGGCGTTCGACGGCGCGGCGATACACTTCGCGCCGGCATGACAGAGATCGCCGAACGCACCGTCCTCTTTGCCGACCTCCGCGGCAGCACCGCACTGTTCGAGACACTGGGCAACGCCGAGGCGACCTCGGTCGTCACGCATTGTGTAAACGCCCTCACCCGGCCCGTCACCGACAGCGAAGGCCGCGTCGTCAAGACCCTGGGCGACGGCCTGATGGCCGTCTTCAGCACACCCTGGGCCGCAGCGCAGTCCGCCGCCGTGATGCATGACGTGCTCGACGCCATGGTCTCGCGCGGCAGTGAGCGCGGTGCCTCGCCGGGCCTGCGCGCATTGCGCTTGCAAGTGGCGTTAGCACATGGCGAAGTGGTGGAGATGGGCGGCGACTGTTACGGCGATGCCGTCAACGTCGCGGCACGTCTGCTCGACCACGCCGGCGACAACGAAACGCTGGTGACCTACAGCGTGCTGCGCGGCCTGCCGCTGGAACACCGCGCGCGCTACCGCAGCCTGGACCGCCTTGTGCTGCGCGGCCGCGTCGAGCCGGTGGAAGTGCATGTGCTCGGCGGCCGGCGCGGCGCGGGCGACACCGCCATCACCCAGTTCGGCAGCGTCTCGGTGGCCGACGAGCCCGATGGCCTGCGCCTGGTGTGGGTCGACCTGAACCGACTCTTCGCCATCCAGCAGATGCCGGTGGTGCTCGGCCGCAGCCCGCAGGCGAGTTTTTGTGTCGACGATGCGCGCGTCTCGCGCTCACACGCGCGCGTCGATTGGCACAGCGGCAATTTCCAGCTGGCCGACCTCAGCTACAACGGTACCTACGTGCGCTTCAACGACGGTGAGATCGTGAGCCTGCGCCGCGGCAGCTGCATCCTGCACGGCAACGGCTCGATCGGCCTGGGCGGCTCGCCCAGCGACCCGGGCTCGGCCTGCGTGCAGTTCGACGTGCTGCGCTTTGGCGACACCCAGCCGCAGCAACTGCGCTAACGCCGAACCGAAGCGCATGGCCTTTGCCCCCGAAGCGGCCTTCAGCCACGGCACGCCGGCGCGCACGGCGGTGTTGCTGGTGAACCTGGGCACGCCGGACGCGCCCACGCCCAAGGCGCTGCGCCGCTACCTGGCCGAATTCCTGAGTGACCCGCGCGTGGTCGAGATCCCTCGTGCCCTGTGGTGGCTGATCCTGCACGGCGTGATCCTGCGCGTGCGGCCGGCCAAGTCGGCTGCGAAGTATGCGTCGGTGTGGACCGACGAGGGCTCGCCGCTGGCGATGTGGACCCGGCGCCAGGCGACGCTCTTGTTGGGCAGCCTGGGCGAGCGCGGCCATCGGATCATCGTGCGTCATGCCATGCGCTACGGCCAGCCGGCCATTGCCGCGACGCTGGACGAGCTCAAGGCACAACACATCACGCGCGTGCTCGTGCTGCCGCTGTACCCGCAGTACGCCGCGGCCACCACCGCCAGCGTGGGCGACGCGGTGATGGCCTGGGCCACACGCCAGCGCCGTGTGCCCGAGTTGCGTTTTGTCGCCGAGTTCCACGACGATCCGGCCTACATCACCGCGCTGGCCCACGGCGTGCATGCGCATTGGCAAACGCACGGCCGCGGCGAGAAGCTGGTGATGAGCTTTCACGGCATCCCGCACCGCTCGTTGTTGTTGGGCGACCCCTACCACTGCCAGTGCCACAAGACGGCGCGGCTGCTGGCCGATGCGCTGGGGCTGGGCAAGGGCGAATGGCAACTGACGTTTCAGAGCCGGTTCGGCAAGGCCAAATGGCTCGAGCCCTACACCGAGCCGACGCTGCAAGCGCTTGCAGCCCAGGGTGTGAAGCGCGTTGACTTGATGTGCCCGGGTTTTGTGGCCGACTGCCTGGAGACGCTGGAAGAAATCAACCTGGAAGCGCGCGCCGCCTTCATGGCGGCAGGCGGCACCGAGTTCCACTACATCCCCTGCCTGAACGATCAAGCCGCGGGCATACGCGCCCTGGCCGCTGTCGCCGAACGCCATCTGCAAGGCTGGGAGACGCGTGCTGCGCCCGATACCGCGGCGTTGCAGCGCCAGCGCGCCGCCGCCATCGCCCTGGGCGCGACCGACTAAGGACCCACAAGCCTCGCTTCAGAGGCCGCGCCGGCGCAGCAGCTTCATCAGCCGCGGCAGCACCAGCACCGCCACCACCACGGCCAGCAGCACGGCCGACATCGGCCGCTCGATGAACACGCCCCACTTGCCTTCGCCGATCGACAGCGCGTTGCGCATCTGCGCTTCGGCCAACGGCCCGAGGATCATGCCGACGATGACCGGCGCGGTGGGGAAGTCGAAACGCCGCATCAGCACGCCGACGAGGCCGATGCCGAACATCAGGAAGAGGTCGAACGAGCTCTGGCGCATGCCGTACACGCCGACGGTGGCGAAGATCAGGATGCCGGCGTAGAGCTGCGGCTTGGGGATCTTCAGGAGCTTGACCCACATGCCCACCAGCGGCAGGTTCAGCACCAGCAGCATGACGTTGCCGATGTACAGCGATGCGATCAATGCCCAGACCAGCGCCGACGAGGTCTGGAACAGTTGCGGCCCGGCCTGGATGCCGTAGTTCTGCAGCGCCGAAAGCAGGATGGCGGCGGTCACCGAGGTCGGGATACCCAGGGTCAGCAAGGGCACCAGTGTGGCCGTCACCGCAGCGTTATTCGCCGCTTCAGGGCCGGCCACGCCTTCGATGGCGCCGATGGTGCCGAACTCCTCCGGGTGCTTGCTCAGCTTGCGTTCGGTGGCGTAGCTGAGGAAGGTCGGGATCTCGGAGCCGCCGGCCGGAATGGTGCCGAAGGGGAAGCCGATGGCGGTGCCGCGCAACCAGGCCGGCCACGAGCGTCGCCACTCTTCACGCGTCATGTGCACCTTGGTCACGCGGTTCAGCTCCGACACGCTGCGGCCTTCGTACATGGCGTTGTAGAAGCACTCGCCCACGGCAAAGAGGCCCACGGCGACAAGCACGACCTCGATGCCGTCCAGGAACTCGGGCACACCCCCGGTGTAGCGCACCTGGCCGGTGATCTGGTCCAACCCCACCAGGCCGATGGCCAGGCCGACGAACAGCGCCGTCATGCCACGCAAGGTGCTCTTGCCCAACACCGCGCTTACGGTGGTGAAGGCCAGCAGCATCAGCAGAAAGTATTCCGGCGGGCCGAGCTTGACAGCGAACACCGCCACCACCGGCGCGAACAGCGTGACGAGGATGGTGGCGATGGTGCCGGCCACGAACGAGCCGATGGCCGAGGTGGCCAGGGCCGCGCCGGCGCGGCCGTTCTTGGCCATCTTGAAACCTTCGAGCGCGGTGACCATGGTGCCGGTCTCGCCGGGCGTGTTCAGCAGGATCGAGGTCGTCGAGCCGCCGTACATCGCGCCGTAGTAGATGCCGGCGAAGAAGATCATCGACGCCGTAGGCTCCACCTGCGACGTGATGGGCAGCAGCATCGCCACCGTCACCGCCGGCCCGATGCCGGGCAGCACGCCGATGGCCGTGCCGAGCGCACAGCCGACAAAAGCCCACAACAGGTTGACCGGCGTGCCCGCCGTGGCGAAGCCTTGAAGCAGCAGGTTCCAGATATCCATCGGCGGGTCTCGCGTCCAGGTTTCGGGTCTAGAGCCAGCCGGTGCTGGTGAGCCCGGGCAGGTTGATGGCCAGGAGTTTGGTGAAGAGCCAGAACGCCGGTGCCGCGATGAGGAAACCAGTGACGAAGTCGAGCATCAAGGTGCGCACACTGTTGCCTGCGGGTTTGCCTTCGGCCAGGCGCAGACCACGCACGGCCAGCATGAAGCACAGCGTGCACGAAAGGATGAAGCCGATGACGGTGATGAGTGCCGCGTTGGCAAGCACGCCCGCAGCGACCCACGCCATCGCCGACACATCGGCCTTGGCCGCGCCCGAGGGTTCATCCATCTCGCGATAGCCACCGCTGCGCGCTTCCCATACCAGCATCGCACCGCACACCGTCAACACCACCGCCACCACCCAGGGCAGGAAGTTCGGCCCGACGCCGGCATAACCGGCCTGCGCGGGAATGGTGGTGGCACCGACGCCGATCAGCACACCCAGTACCAGGGCGGCTGCGCCCACCAACGTCTGGTACAGGCGCGCCTGTGGGTGAAGAGCCGCCGCCGGCTCCATCAGATCATCCCGGACTTGACCATCGTCGCGCGCAGGCTGGCGAACTCACGGTCGACGAAGCCTTCGAACTCGTTACCCGTCATCAGCGCCGACGACCAACCGTTCTTCTCCAGCGCCTCGGCCCAGGCCTTGGTCTTGGTGGCCTTGACGATCATCTCGATCAAGGTCTTGCGCTGGTCAGCCGTGATGCCGGGCGCGCCATAGACGCCGCGCCAGTTGCCGATCTCGACGTTGATGCCCAACTCTTTCAGCGTCGGCACGTTGATGCCCTTCAGGCGCGTCGCCGAGGTCACGGCGATGGCGCGCATCTTGCCGCTTTCGATGTACTGCTGGAACTCGCTGTAGCCGCTGCCGCCGACCGTGACGTTGCCGCCGAGGATGGCCGCCGTGGCCTCGCCGCCGCCGCGGAAAGGCACGTAGTTGATCTTCGCGGCATCGACGCCGACTTCACGCGCGATCATGGCCGCGGCGATGTGCTCGGTGGAGCCGCGCGAGCCGCCGCCCCATTTCACGCTGCCGGGGTCCTTCTTCATCTGCTCGACCACGTCTTTCATGGTCTTCAGTGGTGAACTCTCGGGCAGCACGAAGACGTTGTATTCGCTCGTCAGGCGTACCAATGCGGTGGCCTGAGTCACGGTCACCGGCGGCTTGCCCGTGATGATGCCGCCAAGCATCACCGCACCCATCACCATGATGGCGTGGCCGTCGCCCTTGGCGGCGTTGACGAACTGCGCCAGGCCTATGGCGCCGGCGGCGCCGCCTTTGTTCTCGAAGGTCACCGTCGATGCCACGCCGGCTTCCTGCAGCGCCTTGCCTAACGCCCGACCGGTGGTGTCCCAGCCACCGCCCGGATTCGCCGGAATCATCATCTTCAGGTTGGCCGCGGCCTGCGCCGAGAGCGGCAGCGAACCGGCGGCGGCCATGGCAGCCAAGGACTTGATGAAAGTGTCGCGACGCATCGTGAAGTCTCCTGTGGGTGTGCCCGCATGGGGCAAGCAAAAAGTGCGGCAATGGTGCACTGCCGGGCTGTCAATCAGCTGTCGTCGGCACCCAGGGAAACCCGGGGTGCATTCGCTGGGCAAGGGACGCCGCCGATAATGCGTGCCCGATGAAACTGCTGCTGGTCGAAGACCATCCCGCGATGCAGACCACGCTGCAGCGCAGCTTCGAGCGACGTGGCATCCAGGTGATGTTGTGCGACGATGGTGCCAAGGCGCTTGAGCGCTGGCGGGCGACGGTGCCTGACGTGGTGCTGCTGGACCTGAATCTGCCCGGCCGCGATGGCTTGAGCGTGCTCACTGCAGCGCGCGCCGAAGGCCTGACCACGCCGGTCATCATCCTCACCGCGCGTGCTGCCGTCGGCGACCGCATCCTCGGCTTGAACACCGGTGCCGACGACTACCTGCCCAAGCCCTTCGACCTCGACGAACTCGAAGCCCGCGTGCGCGCGCTGGCACGCCGCAGCGGGGCGGGTGCCCGCGACACGCTGGCGTTCTGCGGCCTCGTGGTCGATGTCGACAGCGGCGCGGTGTACCACGATGGCCAGCCGATGGAGCTCAGCAGCCGTGAAGGCGCGATGCTGCGTGCGCTGCTCGTGCGCCCTGGGCACGCGGTGGCCAAGGAACGGCTGCTGGAGCTGGTGTTCCCCGGGCAGACCGAAGTGCAGGCCGAGGCGGTTGAGGTCGTGGCCTACCGCTTGCGCAAGAAGCTCGGCGCCACCGCAGCGCAACTGGTCACGTTGCGCGGCCTGGGCTACCTGCTGCAGGTTACGCCGTGACCTTGAGGCGCGTCGGCACGGTATCGCTGCGCGGGCAGCTTCTGCTGGGCATCCTGCTGCCCGTGGCGCTGCTCATCGCGTTCAACTCGATGAGCCTGTACCAACAGGCCTTGACCGCCGCCGACACGGCTTACGACCGCACGCTGCTGGCCTCGGCCAAGTCCATTGGCGAGCTGCTCGATGTGGAACTTGGTGGTGATGGCAGCACGGCCAAGTTGCGCGGCAACCTGCTCTACTCGGCGCTCGAGCCGTTCGAGGCCGACAACCGCAGCCGCATGTTCTACAAGGTCAGCGGCTTCGCCGGCGAGCTCGTCTCGGGCTTCGATGAACTTCCCAGCTGGCGTGGCCCGTTGCCGCACGACAGCGTCTACGCCGCACTGGTGCATTTCTACGACGACGCGGTGCGTGGCGAACCGGTACGCGTGGCCGTGCTGCTGCAGCCGGTGGCGGGGCAGGCGGGGTTGGGCATGGCCACGATCCAGGTGGCCGAGACGCTGGAGCTGCGGCGTGCACTCGCGCAGCGGCTGCTGGTCGACACGCTGTGGCGGCAGTTGGCGCTGTTGGCGGTGATTGCCGCAGTGGTGGTGTGGGTCGTGCAGCGTGCAACCCGGCCGCTGCGTGCCTTCAGCGCGACGTTGCGCAGCCGTGCCGACGACGACCTGTCGGCGGTGGACGCCAGCGGCGCCGGCCGCGAGCTGCAACCGGTGATTGCCGCGACCAACACCTTGATGTCGCGCCTGGCGCAATTGCTCGAACAGCAGAAACGCTTCGTGCGTGACGCGTCGCACCAGCTGCGCACGCCGCTGGCCGTGCTGAAGGCGCAGGTGCAGTCGGCAAGGCGCGGCGATGTGACGGCCGAAGTCGCATGGCAAGAGATCGCGCTGACCGTGGAACGGGCGACACAGCTTGCCAACCAGATGCTGGCGCTGGCCAAGGCAGAACAGCTGCAGCAAGAACGCGACGCGCCGGTGATCGAAGGCGGTGAGGTGGTACGGGCCGTGGCGCTGGAGCTGTCGCCATTGATGGCACAGCGTCAGCTCGACTTCGAGATCGACACCGGCGCGGCGTCAATCCGCGCCCATGCCTGGGCACTGCGCGAACTCACGCGCAACCTGTTGCACAACGCCATCAAGTTCTCGCCGCCGGGCGGGCGGCTGCAGGTGCGTTGGCACGCTGCGAATGGCAAAGCACGACTCGTGGTGGCCGACGATGGCCCGGGCATCGGCACGGACATGCGCCAGCGTTTGTTCCAGCCTTTCGCGAGCGCGACGGCACCGGCAGCGGCCGGGAGTGACGCCGCGGCCGGCGAAGGCTCCGGCCTGGGACTGGCCATCTGCCACCAGATCGCGCTGGCCCTGGAGGCGTCGATCCGGTTGAACAACCGCGAGGCCCAGGCACACGATGCCGCGGGCCTCGATGCTGTGGTTGAATTTCCACTGACCCAAGCCGGCCCGACATGAACCGAACCGACGAGCCCGACAAGAACGACCGCATTCGCCTGGACAAGTGGCTGTGGGCGGCGCGCTTCTTCAAGACCCGCGCGCTCGCCGCCGAGGACATCGGCCACGGCCGGGTGGCCATCAACGGGCAGGTGGCCAAGGCCTCGCGCGAAGTGCACCTGGGCGAGATGGTGCAGTGGCGCCATGCCGGACTGCTGCGCGAAGTCTGGGTGCGGGGGCTGAGCAAGAGCCGCGGACCGGCCCCGTTGGCGCAGGCGCTGTACGAAGAAACGCCCGAGAGCCAACAGCGCCGCGAGCAGGCGGCCCGGGCGCGGCGCCAGGGCAGCGAGCCGGCGCAGAGCCTTGAGCATGGCCGCCCGACCAAGCGTGACCGGCGACAGATCGCCGACTGGCAACGCTGGAGCGCGAGCGTGGACGACGACAGCAAGTGAATTGCAGCGTACCGGCTCTTGAACTGCCATCCGACGCCCTGATATCCCCACCGACCCAGAACAATCATGCCCATGGACAACCAAGACACACCCCCGAACGCCGACGCCACAGGCGCCACACAAGCCGCCAACGGCGCCGCCCAAGCCAACCAAGCCACTGAGCCCATTGCCGAGGCACCCTCGCTGGAAGCCCAGCTGGCGCAGTGGCAGGCCAAACACACCGAGGTCAGCGACGCCTACCTGCGCGCCAAGGCCGAGGCCGAAAACACGCGGCGCCGCGCCGATGAAGAAGTCTCCAAGGCGCGCAAGTTCGCCGTCGATGCCTTCGCCGAAAGCCTGCTGCCGGTGAAGGACAGCCTCGAAGCCGCGATCGCCATCCAGAATGCTACGCCCGAGCAACTGCTTGAAGGTGTGCACGCCACGCTGCGCCAGCTGAGTCAGGCGCTCGAGCGCAACAAGGTGATGGTCATCGCGCCGCCTGCGGGCACCAAGTTTGATCCGCATCAGCACCAGGCGATCAGCGTCGTGCCGGCCGAGCAGGAGGCCAACACTGTGGTGGCCGTGCTGCAAAAGGGCTACCTCATCGCCGAACGCGTGCTGCGCCCGGCCCTGGTGACGGTTAGCGCGCCGAAATGATCACGCGCATCGCCTGCACCGTCGCCAGGCCTTGAAAGCCGCGTCGCGGGCCGCAACTCAAGCACAACAGGATTTCATCTCCAGGAGCAAGACACATGGGAAAGATCATCGGCATCGACTTGGGCACGACGAATTCGTGCGTGGCCATCATGGAAGGCAACACCACCAAGGTCATCGAGAACAGTGAAGGCGCGCGCACCACGCCGTCGATCATTGCCTACCAGGACAACGACGAGATCCTCGTCGGCGCCTCGGCCAAGCGCCAGGCCGTGA
>JANLYV010000223.1:0-8570 GCA_031365825.1 Rubrivivax sp.
GCGTCGACCAGGGCGAGAAGCGCCTGGTGCACGAAGTCGGCATGGAAGTCTTCGACATGCGCTACATCGACGAGATGGGCATGCGCCACACCATGGAGCTGGCGCTGGCCACGCTCGACGCGCACACGCACCTGCACGTCAGCTTCGATGTCGACTTCCTCGACCCCGACATTGCGCCCGGCGTCGGCACCACGGTGCCTGGCGGCCCGACCTACCGCGAAGCGCAGCTGTGCATGGAGATGATCGCTGACAGCGGTCGCCTCGCCTCGCTCGACGTGATGGAGCTCAACCCGGCGCTGGACGTGCGCAACAAGACCGCCGAGCTGGCGGTGGACCTGATCGAGAGCCTTTTTGGCAAGAGCACGCTGATGCGGGCGGCGCCCTGATGCGGCGTGTCTCGTGTGCGGCAGCGCTGGTGTTGGCCGCATGCGCCAGCTGGGCGCAGAACCTGACGCTGATGGCGCCCGACGCCGCCGGCCGCAGCACCACTCGCACGTTTGTCAACCTGCTTGGCCGCACCGTGCCGGGCCACAGCGTGCGCATCAACGGCGAGGCCGTGCCGGTGTACAGCAGCGGCGTCTTCGTGCGCGACCGCGTTCCGCTGACGCTGGGCATGAACGGCATCGACATCGAAGCCACCACGCCCCAGGGCGAGACCGCGCAGATGCGTCTGGAGGTCGAGCGCAAACCCCCAACACCACCGCCGCCGCCGCTGCCCGTCGATCGTCTGGTGATCGACCTCGGCACCGTGCAACCACACACCACGCGCATCGTCAGCGAGAACGAAGCCGTGGACGTGTCCTTCAGCGCCACGCCGGGCCAGCGCGCCGAAGCCAGGCTGGCCGGGCAAAGCTGGCAGTCGCTTGAAGAACCACGCGCCGGGCAGTACAGCGGCCGCCTCTTCTTCAACGGTGTGTCCGACATCGCCGCCGCGCCGGTGCAATTGCGCCTGAGCGCCGCATCCGGCCAGCGCCTGCAAGGGCGGCGCACGCTCGGCACCCGCAGCGCCGGCGCGGCTGGCCTGTGGCACAGCCGCAGCCGCCACCTATTCGTCGCCGGCAGCGAAGGCGCCAGCCTCACGCACGGCCTGCATGAGGTGCGCCTGGGCGGGCCTTATCTCAGTGAGCTGCCCGCGGGCGTGCTGCTGCGCGCGACCGGGCAGGACGGTGCTTTCTATCGCGTCGCGCTGGCGGCCGACACCGACGCCTGGGTCGGCGGCGAGAGCGTGGCCGCCGCAGCGCCGGGCAGCGTCGTACCGCGCGGCGTCTTCACCTCGCTGTCGGTGGCCGGCGGCGATGGCGGCGACGTGGTCACCCTGCCCTGGCCCGCGAGCCTGCCGTACGCGCTGCGCGCCGTGGCCGCACCCGACGGCCAGCAGCACCTCGAGCTCGAGCTTTACGGCAGCCACCTCGCCACCACCTGGATCACGCATCGCGCCAACGCGGCGGTGGTGCGCGATGTCAGCGCGGAACAAGTGGCCAACGGCCACCTGCGTCTGAACATCAGCACGCAGGGCGGGCGCCTGTGGGGCTGGCGCGCCGAGCGCGACGGCGCCAACCTGCGCATCGTCGTGCGCAGCGCACCCCGGCCGGCCACGGGCGCATCGCCGCTAACGGGCATGTTGATCGCACTCGAACCTGGCCACGGTGGAGCGACGAATCTCGGCGCCGTGGGGGCCACGGGCGTGCCCGAGAAGGACATCAACCGCTGGACCGTGGAAGCGCTGAAGACCGAGCTCGAGGGCATCGGGGCGCGCGTGCGGGTGGTGCGCGAAGGCGACGACAACCCCAGCCTGCGCGAACGCGCGCTGCGTGTCACCACCTCCGACGCGGCGCTCTTCGTCAGCGTGCACGCCAACAGCAGCGACACCAGCAACGGCTACCTGCGCGCCGCCGGCACCAGCAGCTACTACAAACACGGCACTGGCCGCGACCTGGCAGTCGCCGTGCAGCGGCGTTTGCTCGAAGCGACCGCCCTGCCCGACTTCGGCCGCATCGCCAACTTCAACTACGCGCCGATCCGCCTGGTGACCTGGATGCCCGCCGTGCTGGTAGAGCAGGCCTTCATGTCCAACCCCGCCGAAGAAGCGTTGTTGCTCGAGCCGGCGTTTCGCGCGCGCATCGCACGCGCGGTGCGGCTGGGGTTGGAGGATTTTGTCGCGCAGCGCCAAAGAACCACTGAGTAGCGGAACGCCCTCTATTGGTTCAGTTGAATGTTGAGTTGCCGCCAACTGTTCGCGACCACTCGGTGGTCCGACTCCGGCGTCAGGCTCACGAAAAACTCAAAGGTGTCTCGTGCGGTTGGTGTGAACCAGTCGCATGTGAACTCGAGATACTCACTTTCGCCCAGCGACATCATTAGCTCGACAAACGACCGCGGAGTGAACACCCAGCAGTGGACGTCATGGTACGACTCAGTTGACTCAGCATCGTATGCAAGATCCAACGCAGTCTGCACAGAGTGCTTGCGGGTGACACTTGCGGAATCGATCTCTCCACGCCAAGCTGCGGCGCAATCAACATCTGCAATGTTGGCTATGAAGTCAAAAACTCTGCTGCCGCTGGGAGCCCTGCGTTTCCTGACAAATGCATCGAACACTTCAGTGAGTGTTGACGTGTTGCGCAAATAGTCGAACGTGAATCGCTTGTCCGGTATCGCGAGACGGACCGAGCCTGTGGGTGCAAGCGAGGCGCGAAGCTCGCGGAGCCATGAGATCAAATCTGGCACGTGCTCGACGACGTGGGAGGCGACGACGTAGTCAAGTCCAGCTGGCGCAATGTCGAAGGCATGCGCCCGATCGAGAGCCTCCCGCAGGGATGCTTGTCCCCAGACGGCGTCGACGTGCAGCCGTGACACGTCCACTGTTCGATCCGTTGACCACTTGGTCTTCAGTGTCTCGGTGTCGCAGTGATCAACGTAGAGGATCTGGCCCTCAGCCCTAGTCACCAGTGGCTTGTCCAGAGGGCCAATCTCTGCGCCAACCATTCGACCAACAGCAAGGCCCTCAAGGATTTGGTCCTTCCGAGAAGAAATGGCCTCTCGGACTAGCGATGAATGCATGCGGTCACCTTAGTTGGTCTGGTAGATCGCCTAGCGGTCAATTGTTTCAGCGCGTTTGCGGCGCAGGGGGCATATGAACGTCGCGTGCTCGCACAACGGCATTCGTGCCGCTCGACGCAATCTACATGCAAGCCGAAATCGCGGTGTTTCGGGAAATCACAAGGCGACGTAGTTCACCTCGCGGCCCCCTTGAACGCCGGTAACGCCGCGCCCACGCGCCGCCCCATCTCTTCGCCCAGCGCCGCCAGGCCGCTCATGGGCCGCACCATCACCTCGAATTCGCAGACCAGCCCTTGCTCATCGAAGCGGATGAGGTCGATACCTTTGAGCTCCTTGCCGCCGACCTCGGCGCTGAACTCGAGCACGATGTTCAGGCCGTCGGCGCTGGCCAGTTCGCGGTGGTAGCGGAAGTTCTGGAACACGCCGACGACGGTGCGCAGGATGAGCACCACCGCCGCCGCGCTGTGGTAAGGCTTGTGCGCCATCGGCGAGCGGAACAGCGCGTCGGCATGCACGATGTGATGCAAGTCGCGCAGGTCGCCGCTGGCGACCATGTGATGCCAGCGCGCCAGGTTGGTGGCGACATGAGGGTTCGTAGTCAACGTCACGATGGTTCCTTGGTGAGTCGCCAAGTGTGCCTGCTCGGCGAAGCCATGATGGCGGCCGTACGCGCCATCGCCGACACTCGCGGCCCAGGATGGCAACGCACGCAGGAAACCGCATGACACCGAACCCGCTGATCCTCGACCGCGTCTACGAGCAGGAAGCCGCCCACCCTGGCCAGATCTTCTTCACGCAGCCCCTGGGCGGCGGCCAGGTGGTCGACTACACCTGGGGCGAGGTGCTGACGCAGGCGCGCTGCATGGCCAGCCATCTGCAAGGCCTGAACTTCGAGCCCGGCGCGCGCATTGCCATGCTGGCCAAGAACAGCGCCCACTTCATCATGGCCGAGCTGGCGATCTGGATGGCCGGCCACACCACCGTGGCCATCTTCCCGACCGAGAGCGCACAGAACGTGCGTTATGTACTCGACCACAGCGAAGCCAGCCTGCTCTTCGTCGGCAAGCTCGACACCTGGTCGCAGCAACGCGACGCCGTACCAGCGAGCCTGCCCTGCATTGCCCTGCCGCTGTCGCCCGCGACCGAGTTCGAAGGCTGGGACGCCATCGTCGCGCGCTGCGCACCCATGCCCGGCCGGCCCGCGCGCCGCGACCAAGACATCGCCATGCTGCTCTACACCTCGGGCTCGACCGGCCAGCCCAAGGGCGTGATGCAGAGCTTCGGCAGCATCACGCGCGCCACGCAGGCCATCCTCGACAGCTTCAACACCGCGGAAACAGCCGGTGATCCCATCCGTGCCCTGTCCTACCTGCCGCTGGCCCATGCCTACGAACGCGCCTGCGTCGAATGCACGGCGCTGATGCAGCCCTTGCCAACACACGTGTTCTTCACGGAGTCGCTGGCGAGCTTCATGGACGATTTGAAGCGCGCACGGCCGACGTTTTTTTGCTCGGTGCCGCGGCTGTGGTCGAAGTTCCAGCAAGGCGTGCTGGCGGTGATGCCCGCCGCACAACTCGAGACCATGCTCGACAACCCCGCCATCGCGCCGGCGGTGCGGCAAAAGGTGCTGGCCAGCATCGGGCTGGACGCCTGCACGCAGGCACGCAGCGGTTCGGCGCCGATCCCGGTCGAGCTCATCCACTGGTACCGGCGCCTGGGGCTGAACCTGCTCGAAGGTTATGGCATGACCGAAGACTTCTGCGTCTCGCACCGCTGCACCACCGAGATCCACGCGCCGGGATATGTGGGTGTCGCCTACCCCTGCGTGCAGGCGCGTCTGGACGTCGATGGTGAAGTGCTGGTCAAGTCACCTGGACAGTTGGCCGGTTACTACAAGCGCCCCGACCTCGACGCCGAAGCCTTCACCGAAGACGGCTTCTTTCGCACCGGCGACCTGGGCGAATATTCGCCCGAAGGCATGCTCAAGCTCACCGGGCGCAAGAAAGAACTCTTCAAGACGGCCAAGGGCAAGTTCGTGGCACCGGCGCCGATCGAGAACCAGCTCAACGCGCATGCGATGGTGGAACTCTCGATGGTCTCGGGCGTGGGCCAGAACGCCGCGTACGCCATGGTCGTGTTGGAAGAAAACCTGCGGCCACAGCTGGCCGACGCAGCCGTGCATGCGCGCGTACACGACGCCTTGACGACGCTGCTGCATGAGGTCAATCAAAGCCTGGCCAAACATGAGCGGCTGCAGATGCTGGTGGTGGCGCGCGAACCCTGGACCATCGCCAACGGCTGCCTCACGCCGACGATGAAGATCAAGCGCGGCCGCATCGAAGCCGGTGTGGCGCCGCTGGTCGACGGCTGGTACGGGCAAGGTGCGGCGGTGCTGTGGCAGTAGGTCCCGCGTTGGCAAGCACGCAGGTCAGCGGCCTGCGCCAGCGTCTGCGCAGCCTCGGCGCGGCGCCAGCGCATGAAGAGCGTGTGCTGCGCCTGTGGGCGCAGGCCAAGCCGCAGGACAGCGGTCGCAAGCGGCTCGACGACTTCATGCCGCGGCCCTTGCGCGAGGCCCTTCCGGTGCTGGTGGACGAGCTCGCGCAGCTGGCGCAGCTGCAATCGAGCCACGCAGGCGTTGACGGCTCGGCGCGGCTGTTGGTGCGCTTGAGCGATGGCCAGGCGGTGGAGTCGGTGCTGCTGCCGCGCGATGGCCTGTGCGTCTCGACGCAGATCGGCTGCGCCGTCGGTTGTGTCTTTTGCATGACCGGCCAAGGCGGCCTCGTGCGCCAGCTCGGTAGCGCCGAGATCGTGGCCCAGGTGGCACTCGCGCGCACGCTGCGCCTGGTGAAGAAGGTGGTGTTCATGGGCATGGGCGAGCCGGCGCACAACCTCGACGCGGTGCTCGAAGCGATCGATCTGCTCGGCAGTGGCGGCGCCATCGGCCACAAGAACCTGGTGTTCTCGACGGTGGGCGATAGTCGTGTGTTCGAGCGGCTGCCGCTCTCCCGTGTCAAGCCGGCACTGGCGCTGTCGCTGCACAGCACCAAGGCGGCCTTGCGTGCGGAATTGCTGCCGCGCGCGCCGCGCTTCGAGCCGGCCGAGCTGGTGGCGCTGGGCGAGGTTTACGCGCGTGCCACCGGCTACCCCGTCCAGTACCAGTGGACCTTGCTCGAGGGCATCAACGACGGCGACGACGAGGTCGAAGGCATCGCCAGGCTGCTGCAAGGCCGCTTTGCTTTGATGAACCTGATTCCCTACAACCGCGTCGACGGCCTGGCTTTCAGCCGCCCGAGCTGGGAGCGCGCCGCGGCGATGGCACGCGCGCTGACACGCCGCGGCGTGCTCACCAAGCTGCGGCGCTCGGCCGGGCAAGACGTGGATGCCGGCTGCGGCCAGCTGCGCGCACGTGCTGCCACGCCGGCGGCTAACGCGCCAAAGGTGCTGACATTCCAGCCGCGCGCCACGGCACCCGCGCGCTCTCCTGGCCACTGCGACTGACGGCGCTGACCACGGCGGCGTCGACTGCGACGCCCTCCGCCGTCAGTGCCAGGCGCGTCTGCGGCGCGGGCAGCACGCGAAAGTTCCAGCGTTCACCCTGGCGCAACCACAGTGCCCAGACGAAAGCTGCGTCGCCCGGTGCCGGCACGATGTGGAGCTGTCCCGCCTCCACGCGCAACGTCGGTGCGGCGGGCACGCGGGCATCGAGCCAGGGCGAAGCCGGCGCCAGTGCCGCTTCGCGGTACAGCCCCTGGCGCAGCTGCGTCGCCACGCCATCGCGGTCTTGCATCAGCGCCGCCATGCTGAAGTGGATGTGGCCAGTCGCGCCGCCCTGCCAGCGTTGCAGCGTGATCTGCTTCAGGATCTCGTCCGCGCGCCAGGCTCGTGCACCGGGTGCCGGCGTGACGTTGGCCGCCGGTATCGAACTGGTGAAGAGTCCCGGCCACAGGTGCCGGCCGCTGCCGACGCGGCGCGACCAGTAGTCCAGCAGCACCGGGAAGGCCTGCTTCTCGCGGTCGATCGGCCAATAGAGCTGCGGCGCGAGGTAGTCGTACCAGCCGCGCTCGACCCAGGTCTCGACATCGGCGTAGAGCTTGTCAAACTGGCTGAAACCTTCGATGCCCGCGGGCCGCAGGTCGGGCCGGCCCAGGCCAAACGGGCTGATGCCGAAGCGCGCGGCCGGCTTGATGCGGTGCACCGTCTCGAACATCGCCTGCACCAGCTTGTTGACCTGCTCGCGCCGCCAGTCGTCACGCGCCAGTACGCCGCCGCCGTCACGATAACGCTGGAAAGGAGCGGCATCCGGGAACTCGACATCACCGCCATCCGCCGCTTTCACCGGGTAGGGGTAAAAGTAGTCGTCGATGTGCACGCCGTCGATGTCGTAGCGCGTCAGCACGTCGGCCACCACCGCCAGCGTGTGCGCCGCGGCCTCGGGCTCGGCTGGGTCGAGCCACAGCATGTCGCCGTAGCGCCGCACCAGCTGCGGTTTGCTGCGTGAGATGTGGTTGACGGCGGCCGCGCTGCGCGCACTCGGGTGCCAGGCGCGGTAAGGGTTGAACCAGGCGTGCAACTCGATGCCGCGTTTGTGCGCTTCACGCACCCACATCGCCAACGGATCCCAACCGGGCTCGGGTGCGCGGCCCTGTTCACCGCTGAGGTATTCGCTCCAGGGCTCCAGCGCCGAGGGGTAGATGGCGTCGGCGGCCGGCCGTACCTGCAGCATCAATGCGTTCAAGCCGAGTGTTAGCGCACGCTCGAGCAGGCGTTGCATCTCGGCCCGCTGCTCGGCTGCGGGCAGGCCGCGGCGGCTGGGCCAGTCGATGTTGTCGACCGTGGCGACCCAGGCGCCGCGCAGCTCGCGTGGCGCGGCGGGCGGCATCAAAAGGCCAGTCGGCCGCGCGTCTTCCACCGGTGCCAGCACACCCGGCGGCGTGGCGCAACCGGCCAGCGTCAACAGCGCGGCGGCGGTGGCGTCGCGCCGCTTCAACGCGCCACCACCGGCGTGTTCAACACCTGCAGCAGGGCGGCGGTCTCGGCATCGGGCATACCGTCGAAGTTCGCCGGCCGGTACTTCATCTGGAAGGCCGCCAGCACCGTGCGCGTCTCCTTGTCGAGCTCGCCGTGCTGTGGCAGCAAGAAACCGTGCGTGGCCAGCGCCCTCTGGAACCAGGCGACATCGGGCATCGCGGCCTCGAACACCGCGCGCTGCGCCGCCACACGCGTCGCGTCTGGCCAGGGAATGATCCCCAGGTCAGCCAGGCGCTTCCACGGAAACAGCGGCCCAGGGTCGACACGGCGCTGCGGCGCGATGTCGCTGTGGCCGACCACGCGCTCGGGCCGGATCTGGTGCCGGCGCACGATGTCCTGCACCAGCGCGACCACGGCTTCGATCTGCTCGGGCGTGTACGGCACCCACTGCCTGCCCTGCACTGTCGTCACCTGCCCCGGGTTGACGATCTCGATGCCGATCGACGCCGCATTGAGCATGGTCTGGCCGCGCCACGAGCTCA
>JANLYV010000247.1:0-1775 GCA_031365825.1 Rubrivivax sp.
GCACGGCCATCTGCAAGGTCAGGATGCTAACGATGAAAAAGTGCTGACTGCGGCGCACGCCTGGTGCGCCTGGGAACATGACCTGATGGACGCCGAGACCACGCTCGCGCCGCCGCCGCGCCCGCCGCTCGCCGATGCGCAGGCGCTGGCGCAGGCACGCATCGCCGTGCACTACGCCCGTGCCGGGTGGTTCATCGAAGAAGGCCGGCTGCTGGCCGATGCCGTGCGGCTGGCGGGCTTGCCCGGCGTCATCGTGCAAGGCCAGCGCGACCTCGTCACCCCACCCACCGCTGCGCGCGCGCTGCACGCCGTCTGGCCGCAAGCGCAGCTGTGTGAAGTGGCCACGGCCGGCCATGCATCCAGCCATCCGTCCATTGCGCGCCAGTTGGTTCACGCCATCGACGCGCTTGTGCCCACGTTCCAGGAGACAAACCATGTCCGAGTCCCGTCCGGCTGACGACCCCACCGCCGCACCGCGCCGCGACTTCCTCAAGCAGGCGGCCGTGGCCGCCGGCACTGCCGTGGCTGCAGCCACGTCAGCCACGGCCGCAGCGCAGACCACCGATACACCGGCGCGGCCGGCGGCCGGCGCCAACGCGCCCAGCGCCGCGAGCGAACGTCTGATCGAACGCCCGGGCTCGGACTTCATGCTCGACGTCATCCGCACACTCGACCTCGACTACATCAGCACCAACCCCGGCAGCAGTTTTCGCAGCCTGCACGAGAGTCTGGTGAACTACGGCGGCAACAAAAAACCCGAGTTGCTGACCTGCCTGCATGAAGAGTCGGCCGTGGCCATGGCCCATGGTTACGCCAAAGCCGCGGGCAAACCGATGGGCGTGTTCCTGCACGGCACGGTCGGCCTGCAGCACGCCTCGATGGCGATCTACAACGCCTGGGTCGACCGTGTGCCGGTGATCATGATTGCCGGCAACGGCGTCGACGCCAACAAGCGCCGCCCCGGCACCGAGTGGAACCATTCGGTGCAGGACGCCGCAGCGATGGTGCGCGACTACGTGAAGTGGGACGACGCGCCGGGCTCGCTGCAGCACTTCGCCGAAAGCACCGTGCGCGCCTACAAGATCGCGACCACGCCGCCGATGGAGCCGGTGCTGGTGATGGCCGACATCGACCTGCAGGAAGACGCCATCCATGACAAGGAGCTGAAGATCCCTAAGCTGGCGCGCAGCATCCCGGCGATGGGCGACAGCGCCGCGCTGGCCGAGGCCGCACGCTGGCTGGTCGAGGCAAAGTCCCCGGTCATCGTCGCCGACCGCATGGCGCGCGACCAGACCGGTGTGCAGTCACTTGTAAAGTTAGCCGAGGCGCTGGGCGCGCCGGTGGTCGACATGGGTGCGCGACTAAATTTCCCCAACCAGCACCCGCTGTCGCACAGCGACCGGCGCCGCGCGCTGATGCGCGAGGCCGACGTCGTGCTGCTCCTGGAAGTGGCCGACCCCTGGGGCCAATTCAACAGTTTCAGCGACCCGCACAAGATCCAGCGCTTCGTCGCCAAGAGCGGCGTGAAGGTCATCAACCTGTCGATGCAGGACGTCTACATCCGCGCCAACTACCAGGACTTCCAGCGTTATTTGCCCGCCGACCTGTCCATCAACGGCGACGCGCAATCCAGTCTGCCGCCGCTGACCGAACAGGTGTTGAAGCTGATGACGCCGGAGCGCAACCGCGCGGCGCAGGAGCGCGCCACCGCGTTGGGTGCGCAGTCGCGCCAGACGCGCGGCCAGACGCTCGACGCCGCGGCGCGCGGCTGGAAC
>JANLYV010000252.1:0-11089 GCA_031365825.1 Rubrivivax sp.
AGCCGGCTGGCGATGCCGCAGGCCAGCATCAGCGACAGCATCTGCGCGCCACGCGCGGCACCGAAGCCGAGGTCGCTGCAATAGGCCACGATGTGCACCTGGGGCATGGACATGGCCACGCAGCAAGCCACGCCGGCCACGCACAACGCGGCTTGCGCCTGACCCAGTGTCAGGTTGAATGGCGTGCTGGAAACACGGCTGGCCGCGGCACTGCCTGGTGCCGCAGGCAACGCCACCGGGGGCGGTGGCCGCATCCACAGTGCCAGCAGCGGCATGGTGACGGCGCAGAAGATGCCAAGGCCGATGTAGGTCTGGCGCCAGCCCACGCTGTCGACGAAGTGCTGCACCAGCGGCGGCCACACGGCACCCGCCAGGTAGTTGCCACTGGCGCAGATGGCCACCGCGATGCCACGCCGGCGCTGGAACCACAGCGACGTGTCGGCCACCAGTGGCGCGAAAGTGGCCGACGAACCGAGCATGCCCAGCAGCAGGCCGTGCACCAGCGCGAAGAGCCAGATGGTGTGCACCATCGCCGCCGTGATGAAGCCCAGGCCGAGACCCGCCGCACCGATGAGCATGGGAACGAAGACCCCGTAGCGGTCGGCCAGCCGCCCCATCACGATGCCGCCCAGGCCGAAGCCCAGCATCAGCGCGGTGTAGGGCAAGGACGCGTCGGCACGCGCCACGCCGAACTCGGCCTGCACCGCCGGCAACACCACGGAGACGACGTACATCGCGCTGCTGCCTATGGTCATCAAGGCCAGCGCGAAGCCGAGCCGGGCCCAGGCCGTCCGTGAGTCGACCAGCGAATCGACCAGCGAGGTGGCATCCGTCGATGCAGCAAACGTCGTCATGGGCTCTCGTCCGGCGTGGGCAGCGCGCGCGACTCGCGGTGCGCCACCCACAAAGTGGCGGCGCAGATGAGCGCGCCGCCGGCTAACGTTGTAGATGTTGGCACATCGGCGAAGATCAGCCAGCCCAGCAGCGCCGACCAGATGAGGTCGAGGAAGCGCAGCGATTGCGTGGCCGAGATGTCGGCCGCCACGTAGGCTCGCGTCAGGCAGTAGTGCCCGCCGGTGCCGAGCACGCCGCTGACGGCGAAGCCTATCCACTGCCAGCTTGACGGCGACTGCCACACCGGCCATGCCAGCGGCAGGCTGAAGAGCGTCACCGTGATCGCCTGCCAGAGCACGATGACGCCGGCGCTCTCATACCGCGTCAGCGCCTTGGTCAAGAGGAACGACGCGGCGAAGATCGGCGCCGAGGCGAACATCACCAGGTGGTAGCCGCCGCCGCTGCCGGACAGGCGCGGTGCGACGACGATGATCACGCCGATGAAACCCAGCACGGTGGCAAGCCAGCGCTCCCAGCGCATCGGCTCTTTCAGGAAGAGGTAGGCGCCGATCATGATGAAGATCGGCCCGGTGAAGCCGATGGCCGTCATGTCGGCCAGCGGGATCTTCGGCAGTGCGATGAACCACAGGATGAGTCCGATGGTGTGCACGCCGCCGCGCAGAAACTGGCCGCCGAAGCGCTTGGGCCGGTACGCCGCCAGGCCATCGCGCCAGACCCAGGGCAGGAGCACGAGCAAGCCGAATAGGTAGCGCAGAAACTGCGCCTGCATCGGTTCGAGCTGTGTCGTGAGCGTGCGCGCCAGCGCGTTGAGGATGCAAAAGAGCAGGCCTGAACTGCTGCTCCATAACAAGGCGCGGGTGGTGGGTGTCAGGCGCGCGGCCCTTGCTGCCAGGGCTTCGCGGCTGCCGGCCCAGGCCTGCCGCGGCGCTGCGCTTGGCGTATGCGGCGCAGGGCGTGTGTCGGGCTCGATGGGCATGTCGAGCCAGAATAACACTGGCGTTTGGCGTGCCGCCTACACTGGCGCCGCTTCATCACGAAGAGGGCCACCATGCTCAACCGTCGCCATTGCCTGTGGACCCTTGCCGCCTTGAGCGGCGTCGCACGTGCACAGGCCAATGCCAGCTGGCCGGCCAAGCCCATCCGCTACATCGTGCCCTTCGCGCCAGGCGGCACGACCGACATCCTGGCACGCGTGGTCGGCGAGAAGCTGGCGCTGGCGCTGGGCCAGCCGGTGGTCATCGAGAACAAGGCCGGCCAGGGCGGCTCGGCCGGCACGGCAGAGCTGGCGCGCGCTGCACCCGACGGTTACACCATCGGCGGCGGCACCATCAGCTCGCACGCCATCAACGCCACGCTGTACGACAAGCTGCCCTACGACCCGGTGTCCAGCTTCGCGCCGATCACGCTGTATGCGACGCAACCCAACATGCTGCTGCTGCACCCGGGCGTGCCTGCGGCGAACGTGCGCGAATTCATCGCGCTGCTCAAAGCCAACCCCGACAAGTACAGCTACGGCTCGGCCGGCAACGGCACGTCGCAGCACATCTCGGGCGAGATGTTCAAGACCATGGCCGGCGTGCGTATGCAGCACATCCCCTACCGCGGCAGCGGCCAGATGCTGCCCGAGCTGCTGGGCGGCACGCTGCCGGTGGCCTTCGACAACGTCGCCAGCGCCATCGGGCATGTGAAGGCCGGCAAGCTGCGCGCGCTGGCCGTCACCACGGCCACGCGCACCAGCGTCGCGCCCGAGGTGCCCACCTTGGCCGAGAGCGGCCTCGCGGGCTACGAGATCAGCTCGTGGCAGGCGGTGTTCGCGCCGGCAGGCACGCCGCCGGCCATCGTCGAGCGGCTCTACGCCGAGATCGCGCGCATCCTCAAGACGCCCGACGTGGCCAGACGGCTGGGCGAACTCGGGCTCGACCTGTCGGGCATGCCGCCGGCTGAACTCGCGGCGCTGGTGAAGGCCGACGTGCCACGCCTGGGCAAGGTCGTGCGCGACAGCGGTGCAAAAGCCGAATAGGCGCGGCCTTGCGCGCAGCGCGCGTCGATCAGCCCGGGTCTCTGGCGACCACCGTCGTGCCCGGCGGCAACTGCACCCAAGGGTGCCTGCGCCAGTCGTAGACCGAGACGGTGGGCGGCGGAAAGCCGGGGTCGCTGAAGGCGCCCACGGCGACACCCACGGACCCATCAAAACCCACTTCGGTGTGAAAGAGGTTGGTGCCGCACACCGGGCAGAATCTGAACCGAAATCGCGCGCCCTTGTCGCCGGTACGCACGTATTCGGTGGCATTGCCGACCACACGGTACGGCGCCGCAAAACTGGCCAGCGCCGCGAAGACGCTGCCGGTGCGCTGCTGGCAGGCCAGGCAATGGCACAGGCCGACGCCACGCGGTTCGCCCTCAACCTGGATGCGAAGCTGACCACAAGTGCAAGAGGCGGTTCGGGATGTCATGCGTTACCTCGTCCGTTCGCTTCAAACGTTAGGCGCAAGCCTCAGGCCCCGGCCGGCATACCGGCGTGGGCCCAACACCAGCTCCCAGTGCTGCCCGAGCATCGGCGTGCCGAAGGCCTGGTGCGGCTCTTCGCGCTTGAGCTTGAAGCCCGCGGCCAGATAGATATGACGTGCCGCGACCAGCACGTCGTTGGTCCACAGCACCATGCGGCGATAGCCCGCGCTGCGCGCAAAGTCAATGCACTCCTGCGTCAACCGCTTGCCGATGCCC
This sequence comes from Rubrivivax sp., assembly GCA_031365825.1. Taxonomy (GTDB): domain Bacteria; phylum Pseudomonadota; class Gammaproteobacteria; order Burkholderiales; family Burkholderiaceae_C; genus Rubrivivax. The sequence continues at coordinate 3,580 of JANLYV010000252.1, forward strand.
AGGCCGCGCGCCGCAGGCTCGACATACAGCAGCCGCAGTTGCGCCAGCGTGGCGCTGCGCTGCACCAGGAACACGGCGCCGAGTACCGTACCGTCACGCTCGGCCACCCAGGCGTTCTCGCGCCCCGGTTTGAACTTCTGCACGAAGCCGCCGGCGATCTGCGCCACCAGGGCTTCGAAGCGCGCGTCCAGGCCGTACTCCTGCGCATACAGCAGCGCCTGGCGATGCACGATCCAGCCGATGTCGCCAACCTGCAGCGGGCGCAGGCGGTACGGCGGCACCGCGCTCTCGGGTTTGCATTCGGGCGCAGTTACTTTAGACGTTAGCTTCCTGGTCATCACATGGCTCCTTGAACCTGCGCCGGCGTGGGCAACACGGCCAGGCTGCGCACTTTCGACGCCGTGATGAACAGCGCCTGCACGATGAAACCGGCGGCCGCCAGCCACAGGCAGGCGGCCGCGCCGCCGTGCGCCCCGACCACGCCGCCCAGCGCCGCGCCGATCGGCCGGGCGCCCATGTTGGCCGCCAGGAACATGGCCGTCACGCGGCCGAGCATGGGCGACGGTGTGACGGTCTGGCGCAGTGTGGTCGAGCTGATGGTCCAGACGATGGGCCCGAAGCCGAAGAGGAAGAACGACAGCGCCGCCAGCGCACCGCTGTGCCAGTAGAGGGTGCCCGCCATGACCAAGGCCGCGGCCACCGAAAAGAGCGGCCCGACGATCACCGCATGGCCGTAAGACAACGCGCGCATCACCCGCGGCGCGGCCAGCGCGCCGGCCACCATGCCGGCGCCGTAGCAGGCCAGCGTCAGGCCGACGCCACTGGCCGACAGGCCCAGCGTGCCCACGGCATGCGGCACATAGGCGGCCTGCAGGACGAACCAGGCGATGTTCCAGGCAACGGCGGTGAGCAGGATCGGACGCAGGTATTCGTGGCCCCAGACGAACGCCGCGCCGTCCTTCAGTTCGAGCAGCGCATGCCGCGGTGGTGCGGGTTCACGCCGGCCCTCGTGCAGCCCCCACAGCGCCGCCAGCGCGGCCACCGAAAGTATCGTTGCCAGCACGAACGCAGCCGGTGCGCCGGCCCACGCCACCAGCGCCCCGGCCAACGCCGGCCCGGCGGCGAAGGCGGCGCTGCGTGCCAGCTCGAGTCGGCCGTTGGCAGCGCCCAGCATCGCACGCGGCACGAGCGTGGGCACCAGCGCCGGCGCGGCGACGCTGAAGCCCACCGTGCCGGTGGCACCGATGAACCCGAGCAATGCGAGCCAGGCGATCGACAGCTGCCCGGTCAAGGTCACCACCAGCAAGCCCAACAGCGAGAGTGCGCGCAACGTCTCGCTGGCCACCATCAGGCCACGGCGCGAACGGCGGTCGGCGAGCAGGCCGAAGGGGATGGACAGCAGCAGGAAGGGCAGGGTCTGCGCGGTCGCCAGCGCGCCGATCTCGCCCGGCCCGGCGCCGAGCGCGAGCACGGCGACGATGGGTACCGCCGCCAGGCTCAACTGCTCGGCCGCCTGCGCCGCAAGGTTGGCCCAGGCCAGGCGGACGAAAGGGCGTGGCAGAGGCTGGTTCACGGTGTGGCGGGTTGACGCATGGCGTGGCTGCATGGGCGGATGGTGTGGGCCGCACGGGCTCCCGACTCGCCATCTTCGGACCTGTGTCTTCGGCGGCACGGGCTGCCGACAAGCTCGGTTAGATTGCCCTCACTGTCTCACACGAATACAAGGCACGACCATGAAGTCTCACGCCCTGCTGGTTCTCCTTGCATGGCTGCTCGGCAGTTGCTCGCAGCCGCTGCGCCACGACGCGGCCAAGCCGGCGGCCATTGTCGCCACCGCCAACCCGCTGGCCACACGCGCGGCGCTTTCCATGCTTGCGCGTGGTGGCTCGGCCGTGGATGCCGCGGTCGCGGCACAGATGGTGCTCGGGCTGGTGGAGCCACAGTCCTCGGGCATCGGTGGCGGCGCGCTGGCGATGTTCTGGGATGCGCGCACGCGCCAGCTCGGCAGCTGGGACGGCCTGGCCGCCGCGCCGGCACGCACCACGGCGGGCTTGAACGTCGACATCGACGGCACGCGCCTGGATGCCGATGCCGTGCGCCGCGGCGGCCGCAGTGTCGGCGTGCCCGGCGCGCTGGCCTTGTTTGCGACATTGCACGAGCGGCACGGCAAGCTGCCCTGGGCCGCGCTGTTCGAGCCCGCCATCACATTGGCCGACAACGGCTTTGCCATGCCGCGCTATCTGCACACGGTGCTGTCGTTGCCCAACGCGGCGACCGAACACCCACAGATGCGCTCCTTGTACTTCGACGCCGCGGGCCAGGTGCTGCCGCTGGGCACGATGTTGCGCAACCCGGCCTATGCCGGCACGCTGCGCGCCATCGCCGCGCTCGGTCATCAAGGCTGGCTGCGCGCCGGGGGTGCGCGCGACTTTGTGGCGGCCGCCCAGGGCGGGGCCAAGCCCAGTCTCGCGACCGAGGCCGATGTGCTGAACTACCGTGTGGCGCCGCGCGAGCCACTGTGCGCACCCTTTCAGCGAGTGCGCGTCTGCGCGATGGGGCCGTCGTCCTTCGGCGGTGTGGCGGTATTGCAGATGTTGCAGATGCTGGAACGCACGCCGGGCACGATGAACTTCGACGACGCGGCATTCGTGCACCGGTATGTCGAAGCCGGGCGGCTGGCGCAGGCGGACCGGCAACGCTACGTGGGTGACCCGGAGCATGTGGATGTGCCCACCGCTGCGCTGTTAGCGAGCGACTACCTCGGCCGGCGCGCTGCGTTGATCGACCCTGCCCGTGCCCTGCCCGAGGTGCGCGCCGGCGATGTGCGCGATGCACGCGCCAGCCAGGCCGGCGTCGAGGCCGAACACGCCGCCACCACCAGCCAGATGGCCATCGTCGACAGCGCCGGCAACGCGCTGTCCATCACCACCACCATCAACCTGAATTTCGGCTCGCGCCTGATGGCCGGCGGTTATGTGCTCAACAACGCCATGACCAACTTTGCCGACCCAGCCCCTGCGGGCCAGCAGCGCGCCAACCAGATGGCGCCGGGCAAGCGCGCCGTGAGCTCGATGGCACCGACCATCGTCTTCGACACGGACGGCGAGCCGCTGCTGGTGGGCGGCTCGGCCGGTGGCGGCCAGATCGTCGACTACATCGCGCAGAGCCTGATCGAGATGCTGGCGCTTGAGCGCAGCCCGGCGCAGGCGCTGGCGCGCGGCCATGTCTCCACCGCCATCAGCGGCCGCGTGCAACTGGAGCAAGGCAGCCAAGCCGCAGCGCTTGCGCCGGCGCTGCGGGCCAAGGGCCACCGCGTCGAGGTCGTCGAGATGAAGAGCGGCCTGGCGTTCGTCAAGCGCACGCCGCAAGGCTGGGTCGGCGCGGCCGACCCGCGACGCGATGGTGTGGCGCTGACGCTAGCGCCTTGATGGCGCGCTGGCTCAGGCGCGTTGGCTCACGCCCGCTCGGCCACCCACGCCGCCACCGACGCCAGCGCGGCCGGCAGCGACGCCGCATCGCTGCCGCCGGCCATCGCCAGGTCGGCCTTGCCGCCGCCTTTGCCGCCGACTTGCAGCGCGACGAAGTTGACGAGCTCACCGGCCTTGATGCGGCCGACGCTGTCGGCCGTCACGCCCGCAGCGAGCTGCACCTTCGCGCCGTCGACCGCGGCGAGCACGATGGCCGCCGTTTTCAGCTTGTCTTTGAGCTTGTCCATGGTCTCGCGCAACGACTTGGCGTCGGCGCCGGGCAGCATGGCCGCCAGCACCCGAATCGACCCACCCGTGCCCTTGACGTCGACCGCCTGCGCCATCAATTCGTCACCTTGAGCCGATGCAAGTTTGCCTTTGAGCGCGGTGACTTCCTTCTCCAGTGCGCGCACATGCTCCAACACCGAAGTGACGCGCATGCCGACTTCGGCCGGCGCCACCTTCAGCGCGCCGGCCACGCCGCCGAGTGTGCCCTCCAGCTGCTGCAGGTAAGCCAACGCGTTGCCGCCGGTGACGGCCTCGACGCGGCGCACGCCGGCGGCGATACCGGTCTCGGCCACGATCTTGAACAGGCCGATGTCGCCGCAACGCTGCACATGCGTGCCGCCGCAGAGTTCGCGGCTCGAGCCGATGTCGAGCACGCGCACCTCGTCGCCGTACTTTTCGCCGAAGAGCATCACCGCGCCGAGCTTGTGCGCTTCGGCTATGGGCAACACGCGCGCCTGCGTCGCGGCATTGGCCAGGATCTCGGCGTTGACGATGGCTTCGACCCTGGCGATCTGCGCGTCGGTCACCGGGGCGTTGTGCACGAAGTCGAAGCGCGTGCGCTCGGCGTTGACGAGCGAACCCTTTTGTTGCACATGCGCACCCAGCACTTCGCGCAGCGCCTTGTGCATCAGGTGCGTGGCGCTGTGGTTGCGCACGGTGCGCGCGCGCTGCTCGGCGTCGACCTTGGCGACCACGGTGTCACCGACGCTGACGCTGCCTTCATTGATGCGGCCCTGGTGGCCGAACACCGCTGCCTGCACCTTCACCGTGTCTTCCACGAGCACGCGCGCCACCGTGTTGCGCAGCTCGCCGCGGTCACCCACCTGGCCGCCGCTCTCGGCATAGAAGGGCGTGTGGTCGAGCACGATCACGGCATCGTCGCCGGCCTTGGCTGTGCTTACCGGCGTGCCGTCGAGATAGATCGCGGTCACCTTGCTGTGCTCGCATACCAGGTGCTCATAACCGTGGAATGACGTGGACTCGCCGTCGTAGACCAGGCCCGCCGCCATCTTGAATTTGGCCGAGGCGCGCGCCTGTTCGCGCTGGCGGTTCATCGCGGCGTTGAAGCCGGCGTCGTCCACCACCACACCGCGCTCGCGGCAGACGTCGGCCGTCAGGTCCAGCGGGAAACCGAAGGTGTCGTGCAGCTTGAAGGCGGTGTCGCCGTCGATGGTGCGTGTGCCGGTTGCTGGCAGGTTGGCCAGCGCCGCCTCCAGGATCTCCATGCCGTTGGCGATGGTCTGGAAGAAGCGTTCCTCTTCCATGCGCAGCACGTCGGTCACGCGAGCCGCTTCGCGCCGCAACTCAGGGTAGGCGTCGCCCATCTCCGCCGCCAGTGGCGCCACCAGCGCATGGAAGAAGGGCTTGCGCGCGCCGAGCTTGTAGCCATGGCGGATGGCGCGGCGGGCGATGCGGCGCAGCACGTAGCCGCGGCCTTCGTTGCCGGGGATGACGCCGTCCACCACCGTGAAGCTGCAGGCGCGGATGTGGTCGGCAATGACCTTGAGCGAGGCCGAATCGGCATCGCAATCACCCGCGCCGGCGGCATCCACCGCCTTCTTCGCCGCGGCCAGCAGGGCCACGAAGAGGTCGATCTCATAGTTGCTGTGCACATGCTGCAGCACCGCCGCCAGCCGCTCCAGGCCCATGCCGGTGTCGACGCTGGGTTTGGGCAGCTTGTGCATCACCCCGTCTTCAGTGCGGTTGAACTGCATGAAGACGTTGTTCCAGATCTCGATGTAGCGGTCGCCGTCCTGCTCGGCGCTGCCGGGCGGGCCGCCCGCCACCTCGGGGCCATGGTCGAAGAAGATCTCCGAGCACGGGCCGCAGGGGCCGGTGTCGCCCATCATCCAGAAGTTGTCGCTCATGTAGCGGCCGCCACCGTTGTCGCCGATGCGCACGATGCGCTCGGCGGGCAGGCCGATGACCTTCAACCAGATGTCGTAGGCCTCGTCGTCTTCGGCGTAGACGGTGGCCCAGAGCTTGCTCTTGGGCAGGCCGAAGTTGACGGTAAGCAATTCCCACGCGAACTGAATCGCGTCGTGCTTGAAGTAATCACCGAAGCTGAAATTGCCCAGCATCTCGAAGAAGGTGTGATGCCGCGCGGTGTAGCCCACGTTGTCCAGGTCGTTGTGTTTGCCGCCGGCGCGTATGCACTTTTGCGACGTGGCGGCGCGCGTGTAGCTGCGGCGGTCGAAACCCAGGAACACGTCCTTGAACTGGTTCATGCCGGCGTTGGTGAACAACAGCGTTGGGTCGTCGCCCGGCACCACCGGGCTTGAGGCGACCACGGTGTGGCCCTTGGACTCGAAATAGGTGAGGAAGGTGGCGCGGATGTCGGCGGCTTTCATGGGTGGGCCTTGTCGGGAGTTCAATTCGTGAAGGGATACAAGCGGATGCCTGCGCGCGGTGCAGCGGCCATCATCCCGGCATCGAAGGTGGCCAGTGCGGCGCGCCGGCGCAGTGCCAGTTCGAAGTAGAGGGCATCGTAAGCACTCAGGCCGTGGGCGCGCGCGCACTCGACCGCGCGCGCGACCTCGACCCCCTGCGTGTCGACCACCGGGTTCAGCGCCAGGATGGCCTCCAGCGCCGCACCCACGCGCTGCGGCACGGCCGCGCCACGCCGCTCAGCCTGCACCAGTGCATTGGCGACTTCGGCGTTCCAAAGCGCAGGCACGATCAGTTCGCAGTCTTTCAACATCTGCAGGCCCGAGGCATGCGGGCGCGGTGCCGCGGTGTGCAACACATAGCGCAGCACGAACGAGGCATCGAGCACCACGACCTCGGGTGCGGGCTCGGATGGGCGTGTCGACGACGCCATCAGCGCCGGCCGCCCTCGATCAGTTCCTTGATCGTCGCGCCCTTGACGGTGATGCGCTCGAAGCTCTGCAGGCTGTCCAGTGCCGACTGCCGCCGCTGCGCCGCGGCGCGCGTGCTGCGCACCACCGGCACGAGCTTGGCCACGGGTTTGTTGTGGCGCGTGATCACCACCTCTTCGCCGCGCTCGGCCCGTGCGACCAGCTCCGAAAGATGGGTCTTGGCTTCGAAGAGGCCGATGGTTTCCATGGCGGCGCCCGCATTTGGTTGAATCAACCAGATTATAGGCTGGGCCTGATCTTGTTATCGTCGCCGCCTCTGTGCAATTTGCGCAGCACAAGGACTCACGCCATGGCCAGCCACGCCCGCTTTGATTGGACCGACCCGCTGCTGCTCGACGCACAACTCAGCAGCGACGAACGCGCCGTGCGCGACGCCGCCGCCGCCTATTGCCGCGACCGCCTGCAGCCGCGCGTGACCGAAGCCTTCCGCCATGAGAAGACCGACGTGGCCATCTTCCGCGAGATGGGCGAGCTGGGACTGCTCGGGCCCACCATCCCCGAACCCTACGGCGGCGCGGCGCTGAACTACGTCTGCTACGGCCTGATCGCGCGCGAGGTCGAGCGCGTCGACTCGGGCTACCGCTCGATGATGAGCGTGCAGAGCTCGCTGGTGATGGTGCCCATCTTCGAATTCGGCACCGAAGCGCAGAAGCAGAAGTACCTGCCCAGGCTGGCCACGGGCGAGCTCATCGGCTGCTTCGGCCTGACCGAGCCCAACCATGGCAGCGACCCCGGCAGCATGGTCACGCGCGCCAAGGCCGTGCCCGGTGGCTACGCACTTTCTGGCGCGAAGATGTGGATCAGCAACAGCCCCATCGCCGATGTCTTCGTCATCTGGGCCAAAGACGACGGCGGCCAGATCCGCGGCTTCATCCT
>JANLYV010000276.1:0-1663 GCA_031365825.1 Rubrivivax sp.
GAGCATCACCGCCTTGAGGGCATCGACCAGCGGCTGCAACTGCACGCCGCACTGACCGACCCAGCTGGCCAGCGTCGATCTGGGGATGGCCAGGCCGGCGCGACCGAAGATATGTTCCTGGCGATACAGCGGGAGGTGGTCCTGGTACTTGGCCACCAGCACTTGGGCCAGCAGCCCGGTGGTGGGGATACCCTTGTCGATGATGTGCGGCGCCACCGGTGCTTGCACCAGGGTCTCGCAGTGGCCGCAGACCCACTTGCCGCGGATGTGGCGCTCGACGGTGAAGACGCCGGGCACGTAGTCCAGCTTCTCGGCCACGTCTTCGCCGATGCGCTCGAGTTGGCAGCCGCAGCTGCAGGCGGTGTTGTCGGGCTCGTGCCGGTGCTCCACGCGGGGCAGCTCGGGCGGCAGCACCGTGCGCTTGGGCTGTTGCTTGTCGCCCTTGTCCCTGCTCGGCGCACGCTGCTCGATCTCCAGGGCCAGCGCCGCCAGATCGGTGTCGATGGTCTCTTCGATGAGACTCTTCTGCTCGGCGTTGAAGGCCTCGGACTTGGCGGCGAACTTCAGCCGCTTGAGCACCGCCATCTCGTGGGCGAGCTTGTCGATGGTGGCCTGCTTGAAGGCGATCTGGGCGCTCTTGCTGGCCACGTCGGCCAACAGCGTGCAAACCGCATCTCGCAGTTCGCCTGGGCTGAGCGTGTCGAGGTCGGCGATCACGGATCGTGATCTTGCCCAGCGCTGCGCTCGCGCGCATCGGCACATTCAGCAATTGAATTGCGCGCTGCTCTAAAGCACGGTGATCACGCCGGCCTCGCCGATACGTGCCCAGGGCAGGCCGAGCACCAGCATGTCGAGTTGCGCGCGTGTCAGCGTCAAGGTCGGCGCCCCTTCGCGGGGCCACACGAACTTGCCTTGGTTCAGTCGCCGTGCCGCCAGCCAGACGCCGATGCCGTCATGCACGAGCACCTTCATGCGGTTGGCGCGGCGGTTGGCAAAGAGGTAGGCGTGATGTGGCCTGGCGCAACCGAAGACATGAACCACCCGGGCAAGCGCCGACTCCGTGCCGGCACGCATGTCCAGCGGCGCCACCGCAAGCCACACGGCGTCAATCTTGATCATGAGCGCTGGTCACCGCAGCACCTCGCGAGTCCAGGCTGCGAAGTCCACCGCTGCCGATTGCGGCCAGGTGATCTTCATCGTCAAGGCGCCTCGGCGCAGTTCGACTTCGATGCCGCGGTCTGCAGCGGGCTGCACCGGCGCTGGCTCCAGGCTCACCGGCACGAAGTCGCGCGGCGCCGACTGCAGCGCCATTGCGCCCACGCGAGCCAGCTTGCGCCAACCGTGTACGACGTTGGCATTGATGCCATGCGACATCGCCACCTTGGCCACGGACGCTTCAGGCGCATCACACTCGGCTATGACTCGCGCCTTGAAGTCCTGGCTGTAGCGCCTGCGGGTCGCGGTCTTTTCGCTTGTCATCGTGTCCACGTAAGTTGTACGTGGACACGATCGTTATCGGTCCCCGCGCCAACTTCAAGATGGGTTCACCGGGCGCTTACCAGCCTTCGGCTTGGCGCAGCGCTGCGGTGGCATAGCGTTGGCGCAGGCAATCGTCGGCGAGAAAGCGTCGCAGGCCTTCGGCGTAGGTGGTGGGCTCATCGGG
>JANLYV010000300.1:0-10743 GCA_031365825.1 Rubrivivax sp.
CCCACGGCCACCGTCATCGTGTGCCACGGCCTGGGCGCCGACGGCACCGACTTCCTGCCCATGGCCGATGAGATCGACCTCGGGGCCATCGGCGCCGTGCGCTGGCTGCTGCCACGCGCGCCGGTGCGCCCGGTGACGATCAACGGCGGCCACGCCATGCGCGCCTGGTACGACATCCTGGGCAGCGAACTCACACGCCGCGAAGACGAGGCCGGGCTGCGCCAGTCGTTTGCCGATGTGCAGCAGCTCATCGCGGCCGAAGTCGCGCGCGGCGTGCCGGCACACCGCGTGGTGCTGGCAGGCTTCTCGCAGGGCTGTGCCATCACGCTGGGTGCAGGCCTGCGTTGCAGCCAACGCCTGGCCGGCCTGGCGGGCCTGTCGGGCTACCTGCCGCTGGCCGATCGCACGGCGAGTGAGCGCTCGGCCGCGATGCGCGATGTCCCCATCTTCCTGGCCCATGGCAAGCGCGACGGCGTGGTGCCGATGGCGCGCGGCAGCGATTCGCGCGACGCGCTCGTGGCGCTGGGCCACAAGGTCGAGTGGCACGAGTACCCAATGGAACATTCGGTGTGCATCGAAGAAGTGGCGGCGCTGAAGCAGTGGCTGCTGCGTGTGCTAACGCCCGAAACACGCGTGCATTAGTCGCGCACGCACCTCACACGGCGCCAGACGCACATGGCCGCGCTGCACATCACCGACATCGAAAGCGCCATCAACTGGTGGCGCGAACGCTCACCCTCGCCCGACGGCATCACCGCCTGCGCCGAGGTGCGTGCGCTGGCCGAGGTCTACGGCCTGATGGTCTATTACCGCGAGACCCTGGCCGACGAAGGCAGCATGCCATCACGTGCCCGCGACGCCTGGCTGGCGTGGTACGCCAGCACGCCCGACGCACCCTGCATCGCGATCTGTTCGACGGCCCAGGGCGACGACATCTGCAAAGGCTGCGGTCGCACGTTCGAAGAAGTGCAACTGTGGCCGTCGATGACGCCTGCGGCCAAGCGGGTGGTGTGGCGTCGCATCACGATGCAGGCCACCGCCTGGCGCTTCAACCGCTACGCGGAGCGCGCGCGTGAAGCCAGCGGCGCCGACCATCCACCGCCCGAGACCTTCACCGACCCACCCGCGCAAGGCAGCCGCCGTTGAGCGCAAGCCTTGCCCACAGCGCCGGGCGCATCGTGCCGCTGGCTTGGCCGGTGTTCATTGGCCAGCTCTCGGTCGTCGCCTTCGGCACCATCGACACGCTGCTGGTGGCGCGCCATTCCAGCGGCGAGCTCGCGGCCCTGGCCGTGGGTGGCGCCTGCTACTTCACCATCTTCATCGGCTTCATGGGCGTGTTGATCGCGCTCAGCCCCATCGTCGGTCGGTTGCTAGGCGCCGGCCAGCATGCCGCTGCCGGCGCGCAGCTGCACCAGGCTGTGTGGCTGGCCTTGCTGCTGTCGGTGCCCGGCTGTGGCCTGCTGCTGTTTCCCGGGCCGCTGGTGGCCTTGGCGCATCTCAACCCGCAGCTCGATGCGGTGGTGCGCAGCTATCTCGCCAGCCTGGCGCTGGCGCTGCCGGCGTCGCTGCTGTTCACCGTCTTTCGCGCCTTCAATACGGCGGTGTCGCGGCCCAAGGCGGTGATGCTGATCCAGCTCGCCGCCTTGCTCGTGAAAGCGCCCTTGTCACTGCTGTTGCTGCAAGGCGTGCCCGGTTTGGGCTGGCCGGCACTGGGCGTGATCGGCTGCAGCCTGGCCACCGTATGCGTGATGTGGTTGCAGCTGGCGTTGGCCGTCGTGCTGCTGCGGCGCGATCCGTTTTATGCGCGCTTCGCCATCTTTGACGTTTCCTTTGACAAACTGCGTCGCGGCCTGCGGCCACCCGACCCCGCGGCCTTGCGTGCGCTGCTGGCACTCGGCCTGCCCATAGGCTTGTCGACGGTGATCGAAGTCAGCGGCTTCACCTTCATGGCCGTGTTCATCGCGCGCCTGGGCGTGATACCGGTGGCCGGCCACCAGCTAACGGCCAACGTCATGGCCATGCTCTTCATGCTGCCACTGGCCTTGTCGAATGCCACCAGCGCGCTGGTGGCACAACATGTCGGCGCGCGCGAGCTGCACGTGGCGCAGCGCCTGGGCTGGCACGGCATGGCCCTGGCCATCGGCCTGGCCACGCTCTGCGGCGTGGCGGTGGTGCTGGTGCGAGGGCCGCTGGTGGGCCTGTACACCAGCGACGCCGCCGTGGCCGCCGCAGCCATGCCGTTGATGGCCTGGCTGGCGCTCTTTCACATCTGCGACGCCGCGCAGACCATGGCAGCCTTCGTGCTGCGTTCCTGGTACGTGGCCACGGTGCCGACCTTGATCTACGCCGCCGCACTCGGCGGCGTCGGCCTGGGTGGCGGCTACCTGCTGGCATTCGATGTGCTGGGCCACACGCCGGCCTGGCTGCAAGGCGCCCCCGGCTACTGGGCCGCAGGCACGGCCGGCCTGGCGCTGGCGGCGCTGGCGCTGAGCGCCTTGTGGTGGTGGGTTCTGCGCCAGCGGATGCACGAAGGTTGGACCGAAAGGCAACGCCCTTAGGCCAGCGGCAGCGACAACACGAACAAGCTGCCGCCGCCGGGCCGCGCATTGCAACGCACCTCACCGCCATGGCGCAGCGCGATCTGGCGCACGAGGGCCAGGCCCAGGCCGACACCGCCTTCGCGTTCGGCGTGGCCGGGCAGGCGGAAGAAGGGCTCGAAGATGCGCTCGCGGAAGGCCTCGGGCACGCCGTGGCCGCGGTCGGCCACCGAGACCATCGCGCGGCCGGCATCGGCGCGGATGCCGATCTCGATTTCTTCGCCGCCGTAACGCCGCGCGTTCTCGAGCAGGTTGCGCATGGCGCGGCGCAGCAGCCGCTCGTCGCCGCGCACCACCAGCTCCTTGCCCTGCACCAGCGCATCCACCCGCGCGGCCTCTTCGGCGGCCAGGCCAAGCAGTTCAACTTGATCGTTAGCCTCCAGCACCTGCGAAGCGTCGAGGCGGCTCGCCAGCAGCACTTCTTCCACCAGCGCGTCGAGCTCGGCGATGTTGGTGGCGATCTCGCGCTGCAGCGTCGCGCGCTGCGCCGGCGGTGCGTCGTCAACCAGTTGCACCGCCATCTTCAAGCGCGCCAGCGGCGAGCGCAGCTCGTGGCTGGCATTGGCCAGCAGGCTCTGGTGCGATCGCAGCAGCGCTTCGATGCGCGTCGCCGCCTGATTGAAGCTCGCGGCCAGCGCCGCAACTTCGTCGCGCCCCTCTTCGGCCACGCGCTGGTGCAAGGCGCCCTTGCCGAAAGCCTCGACGCCCTGCTTCAACAGTTCGAGCCGACGCGTCAGCCGCCGCACCACTGGCCAGGCCCCGGCCGCAACCGCGACGAGCACCAGCAACAGCAACAACGCCAGCCCCACGCCGTCGGGCAACAGACGCCAGGCGAGCCAGGCTGGCGGCGGCCCGCCACCTTGCTGGCGCAGGCCCATGCCCGGGCGCATCACCCAAAGCGTGCGGCCATCGTCGAGCTTGATCGGCGCCGCACGCAGCGGCGTGCCCTCGCCCTCGCGCCGCGCGAAGGCGTCCGAGGTCGCGATGCGCTTGCCTTCGAGGTCGTCCAGTGCCAGTGGCAGGCGCAAGCGCATCGACCAGTCGCGCAGCGCCGCGGCCTGCTCCTGGCGTGGTGCGTTGATGCTGGGCAGCGTGCGCTCGAGCAGGTCGGCCCAGGCCGACAAGCGCTCTTGCGCCGCGCCCTCGGTGCGCACGCGTTCGCGCTCAAGGTGCTGCTGCACCATCCAGCCCGAGGCAAACGCAAAGAGCGCGAGTGCAGCCACCACCGTGAGCCAGATGCGCAGGTACAGCGAACGCATGGCGCGCGGTGGTCGGGCCCGGAGAGAGCCTCAGCCGTCGTGGTCTTGTTTGCGTGCGAACACGTAGCCGCTGCCGCGCACGGTGAGCACGCGCTTGGGACTCTTCGGGTCGTCTTCGATCAGCGCACGGATGCGCGAGATGTGCACGTCGATACTGCGGTCGAAGGCTTCCAGCGGATGGCCTTTCAACGCGTCCATGATCTGGTCACGCGAGAGCACACGGCCCGGGTTCTTCGCCAGCACGGTGAGCAGGTCGAACTGGTGGCTGGTGAGGTCGCAGGCTTTGCCGTCGAGCCGCGCTTGACGCGCACCGAGGTCGATCTCCAGGCGGCCGAAGGCCAGCACCTCCTCGCCACCGGGCTCGGGCGCAGCGCGGCGCAGCAGCGCCTTCACGCGCGCCAGCAATTCGCGCGGCTCGAAGGGTTTGCCGAGATAGTCGTCGGCGCCGATCTCCAGGCCGACGATGCGGTCCATCGGCTCGCCACGCGCGGTGAGCATCAACAGCGGCAGGCGCCGCGTGCGTGCCTGCGCGCGCAGCTCGCGCGTCAGGTCCAGGCCATCGCCGTCGGGCAGCATCAGGTCGAGCAGCAACGCGTCGTAGTGCGTCAGCTTGAGCCGTTCGCGGCCGGCGCCGAGCGAGCCCACGGCGTCGACCTCGAAGCCGTTGCGGCGCAGGTAGTCGCCGACCATGGTGGTCAGCCGCGCGTCGTCGTCGATCAACAGCAGCTTGCCGCTCACCATCGCCGCCTGCGTTGCATGCGCCTCCCCGGCCTTGGGTACAGGCCGGGGCGCGCTGTGCGGGACCATGGCGTGCGGGTCACTTGTCGGCCGTCACTTGCTGTCTTTCACTTGCCGTCTTTCACTTACCAGACGGCGCCAGCGTGGCGCGCTCGGCACGGTGGCGCTCCATCATGCCCTGGTGCTTGCCCATGCGATCGGCCAGCTGCTTGCGCTGCTCGGGCGTGAGTACGCGGCTGATTTCGAGCTTGGCCTGCAACATGCGCTTGCTCGCAGCCTCGTGCAAGACCTGCTGTTGGGCGCGCAGCGATTCGACGACACGCGCGTCCACCGTGGGCTGCGCGAAAGCCTGAGCCATCTGCTCATGCACGGCCTTGCCCGACGCACGCTGGGTCTTCAGGTCGGCCATCGCGGCTTGCATGATGGTCTTGATCTGCGTGCGCTGGTCGGCGGTGGCGTTGACGCTGTCGAGCATGTGCTCGATGCGTCCGGGGCCGCCGTGCATGCCCATGCCGGGGCCGCCGCCATGCATTTGTGCCATGTCAGGCGACGCAGCTTCGGCCGAAATGCCGAACACACCGGCGCCGGCGAGCAGCAGGGCCGCAAGCATCAGTGCCGTGGGACGGGTGGTGGGGCGGGCAACAACTTGGCGGATCGGGGACATCGTGGACTCCTTCAACCTGAACATCAGGCGATGTCGGAATGCTGAATTCCTGCCTTGTCGGCCTTGTGCGAGGGGGGTAAAGATCTGTGTCGAGTGCCGCGCCGAGGCCGCGGCCTCAATGCACCTGCGGCGCCAGCTCGCCCGAGGCGTAGCGCTGGGCGATCACGGTCAGCGTTTGCGGCTTGATCTTCGCCGCCTGGCCTTCGCAGCCGAACTCCAGGTAGCGCTGGCGGCAGATCAGGCGCGCCGCTTCACGTGCCGGCTTCAGATAGTCGCGTGGGTCGAACGCGCCCGGGTTCTCGACCATGTACTTGCGGATGGCGCCGGTCATCGCCAGGCGCACATCGGTGTCGATGTTGACCTTGCGCACGCCGTGCTTGATGGCTTCCTGGATCTCTTCCACCGGCACGCCGTAGGTCTCTTTCATCGCGCCGCCGTATTGGCGAATGATGGCCAGCAAATCCTGCGGCACGCTCGACGAACCATGCATCACCAGGTGCGTGTTGGGGATGCGGCGATGGATCTCCTTGATGCGGCCGATGGCCAGGATGTCGCCGGTGGGTTTGCGCGTGAACTTGTAGGCGCCGTGGCTGGTGCCGATGGCGATCGCCAAGGCATCGAGCCTCGTCTTCTGCACGAAGTCGGCCGCTTGTTCGGGGTCGGTGAGCAACTGCTCGCGTGTCATCGTCGATTCGGTACCGTGGCCGTCTTCCTTGTAGCCGCGCATGGTTTCCAGCGAACCCAGGCAGCCGAGTTCGCCTTCGACCGTGACGCCTACCGCATGCGCCATCTCCACCACCTTGCGCGTGACCTCGACGTTGTAGTCGTAGCTGGCGATGGTCTTGCCGTCGCCTTCAAGCGAGCCGTCCATCATCACCGAGCTGAAGCCGAGGCCACTGGCGCCGCGGCAGACCTCGGGGGTCTGGCCGTGGTCCTGGTGCATCACCAACGGCACCGTCGGCCAGGCTTCGAGTGCAGCCTGGATCAGGTGTTTGATGAAGTGCTCGCCGGCGTACTTGCGCGCGCCGGCACTGGCTTGCAGGATCACCGGCGCGCCGACTTCGGCTGCGGCCGTCATCACGGCCTGCACTTGCTCGAGGTTGTTGACGTTGAAAGCCGGGATGCCGTAGCCCTCTTCGGCGGCATGGTCGAGCAGCTGGCGCATGGAGACGAGTGGCATGGTGGCGTGTCCGAAAAAGGGTTGAATCAGGCGCGGCGAAGTTTACCGAAGGGGCGTCGCCCAGGACATCACCCAAGACATCATCCAGGACTGGCCGGCGTTTGTGCCTCTTTTCACGTTCAAGCGGCATCGATACCTGCCGACACTGCGGCCCAGGCTCCGTCTCGCGGGCCTGAGGAACGACTCGCCATGGCCCGAATGGATCTTGCCTCCGCCACCACCTGGATCACCCGCGCCGCCGCGCTGCACGGCGTGGCGCTGCCGGAACACGTGATGCAGCGTTTGTCGATCACTCGCCGTTCGGCGCTTGCGCTGGTTCGAAAGCTTGAAGACACGCAGTGGTTGAAACGTGAGGGTCCGGCGCGCAAACCGGTCTTCAAGCCGGGTGTACTGCGGCAAGTGGTGCGCGCTTATGCCTTGGCAGGTTTGCACGAGGACCAACCCTGGGCCCGCGACTTCGCGCCGAACTTCCCGCTGCGGCCCAACGTCGCACGACTGTTGCAACACGCCTTCGCCGAGCTCGTGAATAACGCCGTCGACCACAGCGGCGGCAACGCCGTGACGGTGTCGCTGCGCCAGACACCGCTGCACGTGCAGCTACTGGTGTCCGACGACGGCTGCGGGCTGTTCCAGCGCATCGAGAAGAGCTTCCAGATTGACGACCCTCAACTCGCGATGTTCGAGCTGAGCAAAGGCAAGCTCACCTCCATGCCCGACGCGCACAGCGGCCACGGCCTGTACTTCACGACCAGGCTGGCCGACTTCTACAACCTGCACGCCAACAACGCAGCGTTTCAAGGCCATGGCGCCGAGCACGGGCGCTGGTCGCCATCGAAGGCGATGGTGCGCCAGGGCACCAGCATCTACCTGGCGATTGCGCTGGACACCGAGCGCACGCTCGACGGTGTATTGCGCGGCCACAGCGTCGAGCCGGGTGCCTATGCCTTCGACCGTACGGTCGTGCCGCTGCGCTTGCTCACGGGCGCGCAAGTCGGGCTCGAATCGCGCGCCCAAGCCAAGCGGGTGGTGTCGCGGCTGGGCACAGCGTTCCGCCGCGCCGAGCTCGACTTCGCCGGCATCGACGACATCGGCCATGGTTTTGCCGACGAGCTCTTCCGCGTCTTCGCGCGTCGGCATCCGGGGCTCGAGCTCGTGCCCCTGGGCATGGCGCCGCGGGTCGCAGCGATGGTCGGTAGCGTGCGCGCTGCAGCGACGACCTGAGGCGGGTTGACGCTTCAGCTTGACAGCAGCGCCTGCGCCTGGCGGTAGCGCGCGATGCAGGCCTGGATCACCTCGTCGGGCAGCACCAGCCCCGCCGGCAGACCGGCGCTGCCAAAGCCCGGGTATTCGCGCTGCAACCAGTCGCGCACCGGCTGCTTGTCGTAGCTCGGCGGCGTGGCGCCGGCGCGCACCTGCGCGGCCGGCCAGAAGCGCGACGAGTCGGGCGTCAGCACTTCGTCCATCAGCGTCAGTTGATCGTTAGCTGAAGCTGAGAGATCAAGCCCGAATTCAAACTTGGTGTCGGCGATGACGATGCCGCGCGCCAGCGCGAAGGCCGCGGCTTCGCTGTACAGGCACAGCGAGATATCGCGGATGCGTTCGGCCAGGCCTGCGCCGATGCGCTGGCTCATCTGCGCGAAGCTGATGTTCTGATCATGCTCGCCCACCGCCGCCTTGGCCGCGGGCGTGAAGATCGGCGCGGGCAGGCGGCTGGATTCGAGCAAGCCCGCGGGCAACGCGACGCCGCAGACACCTTGGCTGTGGCGGTATTCCTTCCAGCCTGAGCCGGCGAGGTAACCCCGAACCACGGCTTCGACGGGAATAGGCTGCAGCCGCTTCACCAGCATCGAGCGGCCACGCACACGGGCTCGTTCGTCATCAGTGACCACGCTTTCAGGCGCGTCACCGGTGAGGTGATTCGGCACGATGTGCGTCAGCCGCGCGAACCAGGCCAGCGCCATCCCGGTCAGCACCACGCCTTTGCCCGGCACCGGCTGCGGCAGCACGATGTCGAAAGCCGAGAGCCGGTCGCTGGCGACCATCAGGATGCGCTCGCTGCCCACGGCATAGTTGTCGCGCACCTTGCCGCGTGCCAGGAGTGGCAGCGAATGCAGCGGCGCGTCGTCGGCCAGCTTCATGCGACGCGGCAGACCTTCAGCATGTTGGTGCCGCCCGGGTGGCCCATCGGCTCGCCGCAGGTGATGGCATAGGTGTCGCCGGGCATCAGCACGCCCATCTCCACCAGCAGCGACTCGGCCTTGGCCAGCGCCTCGTCGCGGTCGGCCAGCTGCGGCATCAAGAGCGGGCGCACGTTGCGGTACAGCGCCATCTTGCGCTGTGACTGCACTTTGGACGTTAGGCCGTAAATCGGCACCTTGATGTTGTGCCGGCTCATCCACAGTGCGGTCGAGCCGCTTTCGGTCAGCGCCAGGATCGCCTTGCAGCCCAGGTGGTGCGCGGTGAAGAGCGCGCCCATGGCGATGCTCTGGTCGATGCGGCCGAACTTCTTGTTGGTGAAGTCGGCGTCGAGCTGCATCTCGTCGGCGCGTTCGGCCGCCTCGGCGATGGTCGCCATCTGCTCCACCGTCTCCACCGGGTAGCGGCCGGCCGCCGTCTCGGCGCTGAGCATCACGGCGTCGGTGCCGTCAAGTACGGCGTTAGCCACGTCGCTGACCTCGGCCCGTGTGGGCACCGGGTTGACGATCATGCTTTCCATCATCTGCGTGGCGGTGATGACGATGCGGTCGAGCTCGCGCGCCATGCGGATCATCTTCTTCTGCAGCGCCGGCACCGCCGCATTGCCGACCTCGATCGCCAGGTCACCACGCGCGACCATGATGCCGTCGCTGGCGCGCAGGATGTTCTCCAGCTGCGGGATAGCCTCGCTGCGTTCGATCTTGGCGATCAGCGCCGGCCGGTGGCGATGGGCCTCGCCGGCGACGTAGGCCAGCTGGCGCGCCATCTCCATGTCGGTGGCGTTCTTGGGGAAGCTCACCGCCAGGTACTCGCACTGGAAGGCCATCGCCGTCTTGATGTCCTCCATGTCCTTGGCGGTGAGCGCCGGCGCGGTCAGGCCACCACCTTGTTTGTTGATGCCCTTGTTGTTCGACAGCTCGCCGCCGACCTTGACCAGCGTGTGCACCTGCTCGCCCTGCACGCGGTCGACCACGAGCACGATGAGGCCGTCGTTGAGCAGCAGCGAGTCGCCCGGCCGCACATCGCGCGGCAGCTCTTTGTAGTCCAGGCCGACGGCGCCGTCGTCACCCGGCTCGCTGCGCTGTGCGTCGAGCACGAAATGCGCGCCGGCCTGCAGCATCACCTTGCCCAACGCGAACTTGCCGACACGGATCTTCGGGCCCTGCAGGTCGGCCATCAACGCCACGGGTTTACCGACCTTGGCGGCGATCTCGCGCACCATCGTTGCGCGGGCTATGTGGTCTTGCGCGGTGCCGTGGCTGAAATTCAGCCGCACACAATCCACGCCGGCACGGATCAGCCGCTCCAGCACGGCCGGGTCGCTCGACGCGGGGCCGAGGGTGGCGACGATCTTGGTGGCACGCGACATGGGGCAGGGCTCCGGTTCAGGCGGGGCGAACCAGCGTTCAGCGGTTCGGGGCGCGCGATTATCGGCGTGCCGCCAGGGTTACGGGCCGGTTAACGGCGGCTCAACCGGCAGCGCGCCTGGCCAGGATCTCGAAGGCCGGCAGCGTCTTGCCCTCCAGCACTTCGAGGAAGGCGCCGCCACCGGTGGAGATGTAGCCGATGTTCTTCTCGATGCCGTACTTGGCGATGGCCGCGAGCGTGTCGCCGCCGCCGGCGATGCTGAACGCCGGGCTCGCGGCAATCGCGCGCGCCAGCGTCTCGGTGCCATGGGCGAACGCGTCGAACTCGAACACGCCCACGGGGCCGTTCCAGACGATGGTGCCGGCCGCCATGATCTGCGCCGCCAGCAGCGCCGCGGTCTGCGGGCCGATGTCCAGGATCAGGTCGTCGTCGGCGACGTCGGTGGCTGCCTTGATCGTTGCGGGCGCATCGGCGGCGAAGGTCTTGGCGACGACGACGTCGGTCGGGATCGGCACGTCGGCGCCGCGCGCCTTCATGGCGTCGATCACGGCCCTGGCCTCGCCCACCAGGTCCGCCTCGGCCAGCGACTTGCCGATCTTCAGCCCCGCCGCCAGCAGGAAGGTGTTGGCGATGCCGCCGCCGACGATCAGCTGGTCGACGTTGCGGGCCAGTGCCTTCAGGATGGTGAGCTTGCTGGAGACCTTGGACCCCGCGACGATGGCCACCAGCGGCCGTTTCGGG
>JANLYV010000336.1:0-4510 GCA_031365825.1 Rubrivivax sp.
AGGATGCCGGCGGTGAAGACACCCGGCGCGGCCAGCGGAATGACGACGTGCACGAGTGCGCCCAGGCGCGTGCAGCCGTCGATCATCGCGGCGTTTTCCAGGTCGCGCGGAATGCTCTGGAAGAAGCTCACCAGCACGAGCGTGCACACCGGCAGGTTGAGCACGACGTAGGGCAGGATCAGCGCGATGTAGGTGTTCAGCAGGCCCAGCGCGCGCATCGTCTCGAAGATCGGCACCAGGAGCGTGATCAACGGGAACATGCTCGACGCGACGATGGCCGTGAGGATCAGCTTGCGGTGCTTCAGGTTCAACCGCGCGATGGCGTAGGCGGCGGCGGCCGACACCAGCAGCGACACCAGCGTGGCACCCAGCGCCACCAGCGCGCTGTTGCCCATGTAGCGCAAGAGCGGCTGGTCGGTGAAAGCCTGCACGTAGTTGTGCAGCGTGGCCTCGCGTGGCCACCAGGTGATGGGCTTGCTGACGAGTTCGGTCTCGCGCTTGAGCGAGGTCAAGAGGATCCACAGCGCAGGGAAGAAGCCGTTGATGACCACCAGCGCGGCGGCGACCAGGCGCAGCTGCGGGCCTTCCCAGAGGCTGGTGTGGCTCACGGTGTGGCCAGCGGAGTGGATGCGCTGGCTCATTCCTGCCCGATGCGCCGCAGGTACAGCGTGGTGATCGTCATCGACAGCAGGAACATGAACACCGCCAGCGTCGAACCGTAACCGACGTCGAGGTAGTCGATGGTGGTCTTGTGGATCAGCATCGCCAGTGTTTCGGTGGCGTTGCCCGGGCCGCCCTTGGTCATCGTGTAGGGAATGTCGAAGGTCTGCAGCGCGGTGATGGTGCGGAATATCAGCGCCACCACGATCGAGGGCATCAGCATCGGGATCGTGATCTGCCAGAACTGCTGCCAGCGCGACGCGCCGTCAACCTCGGCCGCTTCGTAGAGCGAGCGCGGAATCATCTGCAGGCCGGCAAGCAGGATCAGCGCCATGAACGACGAGGTCTTCCAGATGATGGCGGCGCAGATGGCCGTCATTGCGTACGACGGCGTCAGCAGCCACATCGTCGGCTCGGCCGCGCCCAGGCGCCGCGCGACATCGTTCACCACGCCGTACTCGGTGTGGAAGAACCAGGCAAAGATCAGGCCGACGAAAGACAGCGGCAGCGCCCACGGCAACAATAACGCCAGACGTACGGGCCATCGGCGTTTGAAGGGCAGGTTGGCAAGCATGGCCAGGCCCAGCCCCACCACCAGCGCGCCGGGCACGGTGATGGCCGTGATGAGCAGCGTGTTGCGCGCCGCGTTCCAGAAGTCCTTGTCGGCCAGCGCGTCGGCGTAGTTCTGCCAGCCGATGAACTTCACCACGCTGGCGCCGCCCGAGAGGCGCAGGTCGAAGAAGCTGTTGACGATGAGCTTGCCGATGGGGTAGATCACGATCAACGCCAGCAGCAGGAACGCCGGGGCAAGCAGCAGCCACGCCAGCGCCTTCTCGCTGGGGTCGCGCAGGCGGTCGGCGAGACTGGGCTTCATGGCCGGCGTCTCACCTCATCACGCGGTTCAAGCGCCCCTCGATCTCTGCCACGCCTTCCTCGGGCTTCTTCGTCCGCGCCAGCACCGCACTCGTGGTCGTGCGGATGGCGTCGCTCACCTCGCCGTAACGCTCGCTCATCGGCCGGCTGCGGCCGAAGCCGACGACGCCGCCCGCGTCCTTGAACCAGGGCACGTGCTTGACCACTTCGGCATCGGTGTACAGCTCGGCGTAGGCCGGCATCAATGCGCCTTCGGCCGCGAGAAAGCGGCTCGCGTCCTTGCCAGCCATGAAGGCCACGAGCTTTGCCGCGGCGGGTTTGCTCTTGGAGAAGGCGCTCACTGCCCACTGCCAGCCGCCGATGCAGGTGGCACTCTTGCCGCCGGCCATGGCCGGCAGCGGCATCACGCCGACTTTGCCCTTGACCTTGCTGTCGGCATCGTCGTTGAAGCGGTCCCAGGCCCAGCTCCAGTTGATGCTGAAGATCACCTGCCCGGCCTTGAACTCGTTGCTGCTGTCGGCTGTCTTGACCTCGGCGACATTCTTCTTGATCACGCCCTGGTCGACCAGCGTGAGCCATTGCTGCAGGCCCTTGGTGGCGGCGGCCTTGTCCAGCGTGAGCTTGCCGCTGGCGTCGTTGAACTCCTTGCCCTGGCTCCAATACGGCAAAAGGAAGGTGCACACCGCGCCTTCGATCGGCGCGCCCTGGATCGACAAGCCCTGCAGGTTGGCGTCGCCCTCGGCGGCCTTGATCTTCAGCGCCGCGGCGCCGAGTTCGTCCCAGGTCTTCGGCTCGACGATGCGGTGCTTGTCGAGCAGGTCGCGCCGGTAGTACATGAACATCGCGTCGGCGTAACCCGGCATCGCCGCGAGCCTGCCTTTGACGACGTTGGAGCTGGCGTACACCGGCAGGTAGGGCTTGAGTGCGGTGGCCGGCGCGCCGAGGTAGGCGTCCAGCGGCTCGAGCCAGCCGGCGCTGAAATACTGCGCCGGGTTGACGATGTCGATGAGGAAGATGTCGATCGCCGAGTCCTTGGCGTTGAGCACCGTCGACAAGTACTGGCGCTGCAGCTCCGAGGTGGCGCCGCCGGTTTCGATCTGCACCTTCAGCCCCGGGTTGGCGGCTTCGTAGCGGTCGAAGAGCTTGCGCATCAGGTCCGGCCGCTGGCTCGGGCCGCCGGAGAACACACGCAATGTCGTCTGTGCACTTACGGCGTTAGCGAACAGCACCAGGGCCAGCGCGCCAGTGGTAAGCAGTCGGGAAGATCGCATCGAAAGTCTCCGTATGTGAATCGTCAGCGGCCCAAGGCCTGTCCGCTCTTGCGGTTGAATAGGTGCAGATGGTGGGGATCGAGGTGCAGGTTCACCGCGCTACCCGCGGCCTGCTTGAACGCGGCGCTGACTCGCGCCAGCAACTCCACGTCGCCCAGCCGCAGCGTGATCAGTGTCTCGGCGCCCAGCGGCTCCAGCAGCGAGAGCGTCGTCGGCAACACCAGGTCGATGCTTGAGCCCGGTGTCAGCGTCAGGTTCTCGGGCCGCACCCCCAACGTATGCTCGCCGCTGAACGACGCCAGCGCGAAGGGCAAGGCCAGCCGCGCCGGGCCGACGGCGGCATAACCGTCGTCGACACGGCAAGGCACCAGATTCATCGCCGGTGCACCGGTGAAACCGGCGACGAAGAGCGCAGCCGGCCGGTTGTAGACCGCCTCGGGCGTGTCGTACTGCATCTTGTGCCCGCCTTGCAGCACGCAGATGCGGTCGGCCAGCGTCATGGCCTCGGTCTGGTCGTGCGTGACGTAGATGATGGTGGCACCCAGGCGCTGATGCAGCCGCTTGATCTCACTGCGCATCTCATTGCGCAGCTGCGCGTCGAGATTGGACAAAGGCTCGTCGAAGAGGAAGACCCTGGGCTGGCGCACGATGGCGCGCCCGATGGCCACGCGCTGGCGCTGCCCGCCCGAGAGTTCGCGCGGTTTGCGCGCCAGCATGTGCTCGATCTTCAACAGCGCGGCGGCATCACCGACACGTTGTTTGATTTCGGCTTCGGGCGTACCACGCAGCCGCAGCCCGAAGGCCATGTTGTCGAACAGGTTCTTGTGCGGGTACAGCGCGTAGTCCTGGAACACCATGGCGATGTCGCGCGCACGCGGCGGCAGCTCGTTCACGCGTTCGCCGCCGATGAACACGTCGCCGCCGCTGATGGGCTCCAGCCCTGCGATCATGCGCAGCAGCGTGCTCTTGCCGCAGCCCGAAGGGCCCACAAAGACCACGA
Organism: Rubrivivax sp.; assembly: GCA_031365825.1. Lineage (GTDB taxonomy): Bacteria > Pseudomonadota > Gammaproteobacteria > Burkholderiales > Burkholderiaceae_C > Rubrivivax. Next base: position 3,805 of record JANLYV010000336.1, read on the forward strand.
ACTCGCCATGCGCGATGTCGAGGTCGATGCCATGGATGACCTGGGTCTTGCCGTCGTAGCTCTTGGCAACCTGGCGCAGTTCGACCGAGGCCATGTAGTTTGGACGTTAGTAGCCTTGCGGCGCCTGGGTTCCCGACTCGCGCGTCCCGGTCGCCAGCGTGTGCACGTGCTCGGTGTCCTGCGAGTGCAGCGCCTTCATGGCGGCCTGCGCCGCGCGCATCAAAAGGCCCAGGTCGGAAGCGATGCCGATGAAGTCGTAGCCCATCGCGCGGTACTGCGCCACCACCTCCACCGTGCCACCCACCGTGCCCACCGGCTTGCCCACGGCCTTGCAGCGGCTGGCGCTCTCGGCCATGACCGACATCACGGCCGGATGCGTGAGCTGCCCGACATGGCCCATTGCGCCCGACAAGTCACCCGGCCCGAGGAAGAGCGCGTCGACGCCTTCGACGGCGGCGATGGCCTCGATCTGCGCCACAGCTTGGGGCGTCTCGATCTGCACGATCACCGTCACCGTGCTGTTGGCCGTCTTGAAGTAGTCGGGCGTGGTGCCGAACTTGGACGCACGGCTCATGCCGGCCATGCCGCGCACACCCTGCGGCGCGTACTTCGCCGCGGCCACCGCGCGCCGCGCTTCGTCGGCGTTTTGCACGAAGGGCACGAGCAGCGTCTGCGCGCCGGCGTCGAGCACGCGCTTGATCGTCAC
>JANLYV010000369.1:0-4453 GCA_031365825.1 Rubrivivax sp.
GCGGCCATGGCGGCGCGCGTGGATCGCGGCGTCGGCCACGTGGTCGGCCATCAGGCGGCGGTTGGGCAGCCCGGTGAGCGCATCGGTGGTGGCCAGTTGCATCAGCCGCTGGTCTTTGTTGACGAGGTCGGTGAGGTCGCGGAAGGAGAACACACGGCCCTGCGGCCGGGCGCGATGCCACAGCGGCCGCGAGCAACACTCGACCACCTGGCCACTGTGCAGTTCCAGCCTCTCGGTGCTTATCAGCAGCGGCGCCTTCTGCAGCTCGTCCAGGCGCCGGCGCAGCGCCGCGCCATCGACCACGTTGCTGCACATCCAGCCCACCAGCGCCTGTTCGTCGCGCTGCTCGAACATCGCCAGCGGCATGCCCCAGATCTCGGCCAGCCGCCGGTTGCAAGCACGCACGCTGCCCAGCGCATCGAGCACCAGGATGCCCTCGTGCGTGGCCTCCAGCGTGGCCTGCAGGTGCGACAGTGCGGCGTCGCGTTCTTCGTTCAGCCGGCGTTGCGCACCCAGGCTGCGCAGGACCACCAGGCCGTACAGGCCACCGGGCAGCAAACGAATGCAGCGCTCGACGTCGACCAGGCGGCCATCAACGGTGGGGATCAGCGTTTCCGATTGCAGCCCCTGCCTTGGTGCGGCGTCCAGGCCGGCCCACCAGACGGCGTCTTCGGCGCCGACGATGAGGCTGTCGGCGCGCGCGCCGAGCAAGTCGCTGTGTTCGATGGCCAGCAGCTTGCAGGCGGCATCGTTGGCGAGCACGACCTCGCGCGAAGGCAGCCCGAAGATCCAGGCAGCCTCGGGCAAGGCCTGGATCAGGCTGCGCCAGGCGCCAAGGGCGCCTTCGTCCATCATGGACACTCGGCTTCCTGCTCTGCGGCCACGGCCGCGGGCTCGAAGAAGTAGGCCAGGCGCGGCGCCGGCTCGAGGTAGTTGCGAGCCACCTGCGGCAGCTGTGCCGCGCTGAGGCTGCGCCGGATGCCGAGGTCGGGCTCGTTCAGCAGGTTCAACAGTAGCGCTTCGTCGCGTGGCACGGCGGGGTCGTACACCAGCACCTGGGGTTTGAGCGGGCGCGAGGCGTTGACCTGCGTGATGACGGCAAAACGTTCGTCTGTGAGCTGCACCACCGAACCCGCCGGGTACACGCCCATCATGCGGATGAAGGCGTTGAGCATGGTCGTGTCGAACTTGCCGCGGCCCTGCACGAACAGGCGCGACAGCGCTTCGTGCGGCGTCAAGGCGCGCGACGTTGCGCGTGGGTTGCACAGGCTGTCGTAGCGGTTGACGAGCGAAACGATGCGCGCCGCGTCGGACATGCGGTCCATGTTCAGCCGCAGCGGGAAGCCCGAGCCGTCGGCCTCTTCATGGTGTTGCTCGATGACCTGCAGCACCGCCGGCGAGAGCTTCATGCGTCGGCCCAGCTGCACGCCCAGGCCGACATGGTCGCGGTAGGCCCTGAGTTCGGCGGCACTCATGCGTTCGTCGTGGTCGTGCACCTGCTGGGGCAGCTCGAGCTTGCCGATGTCGTGCAGCATGGCGCCGACGCCGAGCTCGACCATCTCGTGCTCAGGCAGCTTGAACAGCCGCCCCATCAGCATCGCGATCACGGTCACGTTCAGCCCATGCGCCATCGGTTTTTCGCCGGCCCGTGCCGAGAGCACGCGCACGCACATCTGCTCGTCGCCGAGCATCTTTTCCTGCAGCGCCGTGGCCAGCGCATGGCTCGCGGCGCGCGCGGCTTCAGGCCGCTCGCGCACGTCGGCCATGGTCTGCTTGAGCGCTGCGGCGGCTTCGTTGAACTGGCTCTCGCAAAGCCGCGCGGCCTTGCGTTGGGCGTCGAGCAAGGCGCGGCGCACGGCCTTGGGGTCCTTGGCCGCAGTCGCGTCCAGGGCGGCGTCGCCCACCGCGACGGCGCTGGCTGCGTCAGGGTTCGAAGTCTCGACGATCACGCTTTTCTCGCGTGACCAGCGCAGCCGGCGCGAGCCGAGCTCACGGATGCGGCGGATCTCGTCCTGCGTGCCGATGCGAAAGCTCGACAGCGGGAAGGGATGCGACATCCAACCCCCTTCGAGGTGGATGAACATGCCAATCTTCAGGTCTTCAACGGCGATGGTGTCTTGCATGGCGCGGGCCGAGGTTGGGTCAGTGGCGCGCCCGGAACAGGGCCCGCCACTGACCCCATTTCGGCCCGCGCCGTAGGCTTCTTGAACGGCGCACTTGGGAGGCCATGGCCCGGGGGATGGGAGCGGGAATTGATCACGCTTTGCGCCGGCAGGTCGCGGGCAGGCATCATCGCCACGCGCCGCGACGCCTGCCGCGACATCTGAACAGGAGCCCCCATGATCGACCTGCTCGACATCCGCTACGTGCGCCTGGCCACACGCGACCTGGCCGCGGCCGACCGCTTTGCGCGCGACGTCATCGGCCTGGAGCTGGTGCGCAAGGAACATGGCGCGCACTACTACCGCAGCGATGCGCGCGACCACACGCTGGTGTACTTCGAAGGCGATCCGCAGGAGCAGCGTGTCGGCTTCGAGCTGCGTGATGCGAACGCGCTGGACGCAGCGGCGGCGACACTTGCTAACGCCGGTTTTGACGTGAAGGCGGGCAGCGCGAGCGAACAGGAACAGCGCCGCGTCGCTGGCTTCGTGCACTTTCGCGACCCCACCGGCAACCCCATCGAGCTGGTGGTGCGGCCGCAGCACAGCGGGCGGCGCTACTTTCCCGCGCGCGACGCCGGCATCAGCGGCTTTTCACATGTCGGCCTGTGCACCACCGATGCCACGCGCGACGAAGCCTTCTGGACCGGGCTGCTCTCGGCCCGCGTCAGCGACCGCATCGGGCAAGCTGCGCTGCTGCGCATCGACCCAGTGCACCACCGCATCGCCCTCTTCCCGACCACGCGCTGCGGCGTGCAGCACATCAACCACCAGGTGGCCAGCGTCGACGACGTGATGCGCGCCTGGTACCAGCTGAAAGCGCGCGGCGTGAAAATCGTCTTCGGGCCTGGCCGGCACCCGACCTCGAGCGCCATCTTTCTCTACTTCGAAGGGCCCGACGGCATGGTCTTCGAATACTCGACGGGTGTGCGCAGCATCGCGCCCGAGGACGAGGCGACTTACCAGCCGCGACAGTTCCCACCTTCACCCGAGTCGTTTTGCATGTGGGGCGCACAACCCGACATCCCGGAATTCAGGAACCGGCCGACCTGAAGCCGGCCAAGCGCGGGTTGCACCTGCTGCCTGCATCGCGGGGCAGCCTCTAGACTCGGCGCCTTCACTTTTTGCATCAACGGAGCACGCTTCATGGCAGCTTTCATCTCCCGCCTCTGGCCCGCGCTGGCGCTGTGTGCGGCCGCGGGTGCAGTCCAGGCCCAGGCCCCGATCAAGATCGGCTTCATGGCCGAACTCTCAGGCCCGCAGGCGGCACTGGGCCAGGACCAGTACGACGCTTTCATGATGGTGGTCGAGCGCAACGGCGGCAAGCTCGGCGGCAGCCCGGTTCAGATCATTCGCGAAGACAGCCAGTTGAAGCCCGACGTGGCGACACAGCTGGTGCAAAAGCTGATCGAGAAGGACAACGTGCCGATCATCACCGGCATCACGTTTTCGAACGTGATGATGGCGGTGCACAAGCCCATCACCGAGAAGGGCGTGTTCCTCATCGGCTCCAACGCCGGCCCGGCGCCGATTGCCGGCGCGGCCTGCTCGCCCTACCAGTTCATCACCAGCTGGCAAAACGACAACCAGGCCGAGGTGGTGGGCAAGTACGCCACCGACAAGGGCTACAAAAAGGTCATCGGCATGGCGCCGAATTACCAGGCGGGCAAGGACTTCATCGCCGGCTTCAAGCGCATGTACAAAGGCGAGGTCATCGAGGAGTTCTACACGCCGCTGAACCAGCCCGACTTCGCCGCCGAACTGGCGCAGGTGGCGGCGAAGAAGCCCGACGCGGTGTACGTCTTCTACCCGGGCGGCCTGGGCGTGAACTTCGTGCGCCAGTACCAGCAGGCCGGGCTGCTGGGCAAGATTCCGCTGCTGTCGACCTCCACCACCGACGGCTCGACGCTGCCGGCGCAACAAGAGGCCGCGCTCGGTGTCATCAGCGGCACCTTCTGGGGCCCCGACTTCGACAACCCGGCGAACAAGCAGTTCGTGGCCGAGTTCGAGGCCAAGTTCAAGCGCATCCCGTCGCAGTACGCGGCGCAGAGCTACGACGCGGCACAGCTGCTCGATTCGGCCATCGCCAAGGTCAAGGGCAACGTCGCCGACAAGGCCGCTTTCGGTGCGGCGCTGAAGGCGGCTGATTTCAAATCGGTGCGCGGCGCCTTCAAGTTCGGCCCGAACCACTTCCCGGTGCAGGACATGCATGTCTTCGAAGTCGCGAGGGACGCCAAGGGGCGCGTGAGCCTGAAGACCATCGCCACGCCGCTGAAGAACCACGGCGACGTCTA
>JANLYV010000368.1:0-1518 GCA_031365825.1 Rubrivivax sp.
AGCGCGGCGACCGCTGGGGCAACCTGCTGTTCCGCAAGGCAGCGCGTAACTTCGGGCCGGTGATGGCGATGGGTGCGAAGCGCACGATCGCCAGCGTCCACGAGATCGCGGAGCTGGGCGACTTCGATCCGGAGGCCGTCGTCACACCCGGCATCTTCGTGAGCAAGATCGTCAAGATCGATCGTGTCGCGACCCAGGGTGGAGGGTTCAAATCATGAGCTACGCAAAGCGGACCAAGGACCAGCTCGCACAGCGGGTCGCGCGCGACATTCACGACGGCGCCTACGTCAACCTCGGCATCGGCATGCCGACCCTGGTGGCCAACCACCTGCCCAAGGGCATCGAGGTGCTGCTGCACAGCGAGAACGGCATCCTCGGCATGGGCCCGGCGCCGGCCGAAGGGCAGGAAGACTACGACCTGATCAACGCCGGCAAGCAGCCGGTGACGCTGCTCACCGGCGGCTCCTACTTCCACCACGCCGACAGCTTCGCCATGATGCGCGGCGGCCATCTCGATATCTGCGTGCTGGGGGCCTTCCAGGTGTCCGCCACCGGCGACCTCGCCAACTGGCACACCGGCGAGAAGGATGCGATCCCGGCTGTGGGCGGCGCCATGGACCTGGCGATCGGCGCCAAGCAGACCTGGGTGATGATGGACCTGCTGACCAGGAAGGGCGAGAGCAAGGTGGTGGAGAAATGCGGCTATCCGCTCACCGGCATCGGCTGCGTCAAGCGGATCTATTCGGATCTCGCCACACTGGAATGCACGCCGCAGGGCCTGAGGCTGATCGACAAGGTCGAGGGCCTGGGCCACGCGGACCTGGAACAACTTATCGGCCTGCCCATCGCGGCCTGAACCGGAGACAGACATGACAAGACAAGCCTTTATCTGCGACGCCATCCGCACGCCCTTCGGCCGTTATGGCGGTGCGCTCTCATCTGTACGCACCGACGACCTCGGCGCAATCCCGATCGCGGCGCTGATGGCGCGCAACCCCAAGGTCGACTGGCAGGCCGTGACCGACGTGCTGTACGGCTGCGCCAACCAGGCCGGCGAGGACAACCGCAACGTCGCCCACATGGCAAGCCTGCTGGCTGGCTTGCCGATCGACGTGCCGGGCGCGACGATCAACCGCCTGTGCGGCTCTGGCCTGGACGCGGTCGGCACTGCGGCACGCGCCATCAAGGCCGGCGAAGCCACGCTGATGATCGCGGGCGGTGTCGAGAGCATGAGCCGCGCTCCCTTCGTCATGCCGAAGGCCGAGAGCGCTTTTTCGCGCAACAACGCGGTGTACGACACCACCATCGGCTGGCGCTTCGTCAACAAGCGGATGAAAGAGCTTTACGGTGTCGACTCGATGCCGGAGACGGCGGAGAACGTCGCCGCGGACCACAAGATCGGCCGCGAGGCGCAGGACAGGATGGCGCTCGCCTCCCAGCTCAAGGCGGTGGCGGCCCAAAAGTGCGGCTACTTCGACAGCGAGATCACGCCGGTGACCATCCCGCAGAAGAAAGGCG
>JANLYV010000382.1:0-4283 GCA_031365825.1 Rubrivivax sp.
GCCACGCGGGCCGTACAGCCATTCGGTCTCGGCACGTGTGGCCAAGAAGACGCCACGCAGCACCAGGCCGCTGACATGTTGCGGGTAGAGCTGTGCATAGGCCAGCGCCAGCGTCGTGCCCCAGGAACCGCCGAAGAGCAGCCACCGATGGACGCCGAGGTGGCGGCGCAAGGTTTCGATGTCGGCCAGCAGCTGCGGCGTGCGGTTGGCGTGCAGCGTTTCGGCCGCGCGCGAGCGGCCGCAGCCGCGCTGGTCGAAGCTGACGATGCGCCAGTGCTCGGGGTTGAACCAGCGCCGATCGCTGGCGCTGCTGCCGGCACCGGGGCCGCCGTGCAGCACCAGCGCGGCGGCGCCGCCGGGGTGGCCGCTTTGTTCCCAGTACATCTCGTGGCCATCACCCACGTCGAGCCAGCCGCTGTCGTGGTGCTGCAGCGGCGGAAACATCAGCTGCCAGGCATGGGTGGGCGCGGCCGTCAGCAGCATAGGCAGCTCGTCACGCAACGCTGCGGCCGAGCGTGGCCGCGCTTGGGCAGACCAAGGACTTTATGACCACCGGCACCGCGCCCGAAAGTTCCAGCAGCGCGCCGATGTCGATGTAGTCGAAGGCCTGCAGCACGATGCCGTCGATGCTGATCACCGGCTGCGCCAGCCTCAGTTCGTTGTGCAGGTGCATGCCGACAAGGCCGCCGATGTCGCCGTCGCCCACGAGTACGAGCGCGCCGCCACGCTCGAGCACGGCCGCCAGGCCCTGCACCACGCCACGGCAGAACGCGTCGAGCCGCGCGAACGTGGCCGAGCCTAACCAGTGGTAGCACAGCGCCACCGGCTGTTCGCCATCTTGCAGGTCGAGGCGGCGCAGTGCCGACTGAACGGCGTGCGCAATCGCGCTGGCGTCCAGACGTTCGAAGTCGAGCGCAAGCGTCGGTGTGATCACCGGCAGGTTGCGCAGGGGCAGGGTGCCGGCGGGTTCGACGAAGATGGTGCTGCCGCTGACCTGTACGGTGTACTGCGAGGCGCCGACGACGGTGGCGCGGATGCCTTCGGCGGGCGCTTCGATGCGTGGCCCCCAGGCTTGCACGCGGCGGTGCACGGCGTGTGCCAAGGCCGGGCCGAGGTCGCCGTAGTTCGTGCTTTCGCGGCCGTAGATGTATTCGGCGACGCCACCCGAGAAGCTGACCACGGCCGGTGCCGCGGTGCCTGCACCGGGCAAGGGTTCCAGCCGCAGCAGCGCGGCGGTCGCGTCGCTGAGGGGCGCGCCTTGCATGGTTTCGAACAAGGCGTCGGCCATGCGCTCGACCAGGCGCTGCACGCCCGCGGCATCGGGTAGCTGGCCTTCGACCAGGTCAAGGTCGACTGCGTTGGCCAAGCGGCGCCCGGCTTCTTCGACGCGCATGACGCGGCCGGCGTCGTCGAAACAGAGGATGCGCGCGCCGATGTCGATGGCAGTCTGTGCCACCACCGCGCCTTCTTCGCAGATGGCGATCTTCGAGGTGCCCCCGCCGATGTCGACGTTCATCACGCGCACACCTTCGCGGATGCTGCGCGCCGCCGCGCCCGAGCCCATCGCGGCCAGCGTCGTCTCCAACGCATCACCTGCACTGACCGCGACGAACTTGCCCGCCTGAGCCGCGAAGACCTCACCGATGGCACGCGCGTTGCGGCGGCGCACAGCAACGCCGGTGAGGATCAGTGCGCCGCTGTCGACCTGCTCGGGCCGCACGCCGGCGAGTTGGTACTGGCGGTCGACGAAGGCGCGCAGCGCGGTGGCGTCGATGTCCGTGTCCACCGCATAGGGGGTGAGCAGCACTTCGCTTTGATGCATGACTTCGCGCGAGGCCACGACGTAGCGACTGTCCAGCCGCTCCAGCCGCAGGCGCGAGAACACCAGGTGCGAAGTCGAGGAGCCGATGTCGACACCGACGCTGATGAGCACGATCTCATCCTCGAATTCCAGGCTGCGCCGCACATGGCTGAAGAAGACGCGGCCGCCTGCGGTCACGTCGGCCGCCTCAAGCACAGCGGCCGCTTCGTTCAACCCGCCGCCCCCGCCGGCCCGTCGCCGCGTTTGGTCGCCACCATGCCTGCGGGCTTCTGGTACCAGGCCGGTTCCATGCGCGTCTTGATGCCGTGATCCGAGAGCATCGCTTCGTACTCGCGGCGCAGGTGCGGGTCTTCCATCCAATACGGAATCGAGGTGCCGCCTTCGGTGATGTCCATCGCCGTGTAGTCGGTGTGTTTCGCGCCGGGCGCACCTGGGTCGCGGCCCGGGTTGTGCGGGCCGAACCAGGCCGTCAGCCGAAGGGGGTCGGCGCCGGCGCTGAAATGCTGGTGGTACCAACGCGCGCCGCCGGGCGCGGCCGTCACCAGGCCCACGGGTTCGTAGTCGACGCGGCGCACCTGGTCGGCCTGGCCGCTGGCCCACGGCTGCTCGCCGACTTTTTCCGGCCAGGTGTAGGTGTAGCCGCGGCCTTTGAGGCAGATGAGCACGGCCGCCGAGGTATGCGCGTGGGCTTTCGAATAACGCCCGTGCTCATGCTGGCCGATCCAGAAATAGAACTGGTTGTGGGTCATGAACGGCTCGACGCGGCGCCAGCCCGGGCTGCGCCGGTTGTCCAGCGGCAGCTCGCAATTCACCACGTCGGGAATGAAGTTGGTGCGGCGCATCGCCAGGCCACGCACCGGGTCGGGCTCGATGTCGTCGCGCGCCTTGAAGAAGTCGTCGGCGCCGTTGAAGCGGTCGCGAAAGACGAAGGGGTTGTTGAACACCGCGTCGACGTTGTTGATCATGTTCATCACGTTCGGCGCGGTGTTGCCCCCCAGCAGCAAGGCGCCGCCCGAGCTGGCATTGACGATGCGGAACCAGGCGTTCATAGGAATCGAGAACATCGAGCCCTGCTGCCACTCGAACACGTGCTTCTTCGTGTCGCCTTCCTGCCAGACCTCGGTCGTGCCGCGGCCTTCGACGACGAGGTAGATCTCTTCAAACATGTGCTTCTGCGCATGCAGCGCGCCGGCCGGAGGCACCTCGACGACGAAGCAGCCCCACTTCGTTTCGGTGCCCAGCAGCTGGATGAAGTGGCCCTTGCCGCCGGTGCGCTTCCACGGGAACAGCGGCAGGTTCTGCACCTTGCTGATGCCGATGTCGCGGAAGACGGGGATGCCTTCGCTTTCCATGAAGGCGTCGTAAGGCGTGGGCTGCTTGCGGAAGCTGCCGAAACCTGCCTTCTTGTGGCCCGAGGGTTCGTGCCAATGCGTCAGGTCTTTGTCGTGCGGCATGGCGTCATTCCACAGCGGTGATAGGGCTCGAACGGCGGCCGGAGCGTCGTTCCTTCATGAGGAACGCAGTTCTTTTATTTGAACCGGGGCGGATTTGACCATACACTTTTGGCGACGTCAAAGAAGCCCGAGGAGACCTGTGTTGCGCGCACGCTGGGCCGGAATTTTTGCGATGGCCATGACTGCCGCGGGCACCGCTGCGATCGCGCAGTCATCTGCACCAGGTCCCCACGCCGCACTCTACGGCTACAAGGGCGCCGACCGTTATCCCAGGCTGCTGGAACGCGCCCGGCAGGAAGGTTCGGTCAGCGTCTATACGTCGTTAGCACCGACCGAAGCTGCGCCTTTGGTCGAGGCCTTCGAGAGGAAGACCGGCGTCAAGGTCAACCTGTGGCGCGCGCTCAGCGACGGCGTGGTCAAGCGCGCGGTTTCGGAAGCGCAAGCCAGGCGCCACAGCGTCGACGTGATCGAGACCAACGGGCCCGAGATGGAGTCGCTGGCGCGCGAACAAGTGCTGGCCGAATTCCACAGCCCGCACCTGGCCGACCTGCCGCCGGCCATCATTCCCAAACATGGCCAATGGGTGCCCGACCGGCTGAACTTCTTTGTCGTCGCCTACAACACCCACAAAGTGAAAGCCGCCGACCTGCCCAAGACCTACGAAGGATTCCTCGACCCGAAGTGGAAGGGCCGCATTGCGATCGAGGCCACCGACGCCGAATGGATGGCCGGCGTGGTCAAGACCTGGGGCGATGCACGTGGTTTGGCCTACTTTCACAAGCTCGGTGCGATGAAGCCCGACATGCGCAAGGGCCATGTGCTGCTGGCGCAACTCATCGCCTCGGGCGAAGTGGAGGTCGGCCTCACGGCCTACCACGCCAATGCGCAGAGCTTCAAGAAGCGCGGCGCGCCGCTGGACTGGGCGGCGGTCGAGCCGGTGATCGCCCGGCCACAAGGTATAGGCGTCGCGCGCTTCGCGCCGCATCCCCACGCCGCCTTGCTCTTCG
>JANLYV010000388.1:0-7862 GCA_031365825.1 Rubrivivax sp.
GCTGACAAACACCTTCATCGCTTGGGCTCCGGGCGCGGGCTGCGCGGTCCAGACAGGCCTTTTAGCACGCCCGTCGCCAGCCGGGCGCGCCCGGCTCCCACGTTTCGATGAGATCGACCGGTCTGCCTTGCGTGGCCTGGCGTGGCCTGGCGATGGCAGCGGGTCAGCCCGGTGGCGGCGGGTCTGAGCTCCAGCCCTGCCGCTGGCGCTGGGCCTGCTGCTGCTCGCGCTCCTGGGCCCAGACGTCGGCACGCCGTCATGAACGGCGCAAGGGTGAGGTTTGCGGAACGCTTACGGCTCACCGGCGCGCCACTGGTTCGCGCGGCTGAATGTAGCGGGCGGGTGGTCGCGGGCTGGCGACTGAAGCCCCGGGCTCGAACCCGGCAATGCCGCGAGTCTCAAGCGCGTCGCTGAACGGCCAGGTCGCCGAGCAACGGGCCTTGCGGCACGCTGTCCGAGTGCGCGCAGGCACGCTTCACTTCACGCCGCGCACCGCAAGGAGCGCCGTCGGGGCCGCAAGGGTCTAGGGTGTAGGTCAACACACCCTGAGACCTGCGCGATCAAGGGCCAACGGTCACTTCGGTGCGATGTGGTACAGCGTCGTCGGCCGCGGGTCCTGGGGGAACAGCACTGCGGCCGTCTTGCGGTCGATCGAGAGGGTGATGGCAAAGTTCGCCTCGGTATTTGCCGTGCCGTTTTGCACCGCGCCGTCACTGCTGTCAAAGACGCCGGTGCAGCCGGTGGTGTCGTAGATTTTGTTGAAGACGCGCACGGCACCGGTGGCGGGGTTGAAGCTGTAGTCTGACCACTCGATGCCTGGTGGCCCCTGGCGCGCCAGGTCGCAAGCGCCGCCGGGTTCGGCATCACCGGCGCTGTAAGGATGGATCGACAGCAGCTTGCCGTTGGCGAAGAAGACGAAGTGCGGCGCGCTGATGTCGGTGGCCGAGCCCACGGCCCACATGCCGACGATGCCGTTCGGGTCGTCGACGAAGCGCGTCAGGGTGCCGCCGGTGGAGGTGATCGCCGTCGAGGTGACGCTGGTCGTGCCCTCACCGGCCGCCGGGTGCGAGGTACCCCCTTCGCCATTGGTGTCGATCACCAGCAGCACGCCGCGCTGGCCGGTGGCCGGGTCGAAGTCGATCCAGCCCTTCTCCAGGCCGGGCCGGATGCCATTGGCGGCCGTGCCGACCTGCGCCATCAAAAACTCGCCGTTGTCGCCAAAGCGAAAGATCAGCGCGCTGCTGTCGTCGCCGCCGCCCCAGACGCCCTTGACCATCGACGCTGTGTCGGCCTTGGCACCCGTCAGCGGCTTGGGTGCATCGGCCGGCTGGATGCGCGGCAAGCCGAGTTGAAGCATCATCGCCTGCGCGGCGGCCAGGTTCAGCTGAACCTGGTTCGTCGTCACGCCGGATGGGTTGATGAAGCCAGCGTAGACCTTGCCGCCGCGCTCGATGAATAGCGGCGTGAAACCGATCCGCTGCACTGCGGTCGGCAGATTGTTCAAGCTCAGCACGCGGGCGTCACCCAGGGTCGTGATGGCGTAGGTGCCTGTTCCGATGGCAGTGCAGTTGCGCACTGCGTCGTCGGCCTTGCGGCGGTAGCACTGGTAGTAGGTGGTGCCCTTGCCCGTGGCGGCGAAGCCGACCTGCATGGCCCCGGCATCGGTGTAGTAAGCGCCTGTGCCCGCCGGCAGTGTGGCGTAGTAGTTCGACACGTCGTCCAGGTTCAGGGTGCTCAGACCCCAGGCTTCGTTCGGGGCGAGGCTGATGCCGTCGGCATTGCTCGCGGCATTGAAGACGCAGGGCTTGCCGGGGTTGCGCGCGACCATCTCCTCCAGGCTCGTCGTCGCCACCGCGCTGCCGGCGTTCTGGCATGCCACCGCCCCCGCCCGTGCGTCGCCGCCGGCGGCCACTGTGGCGCCGAACACCGTCACCTGGTTGACGGAGCGCACGTCATACGCCGGCGCGTTCTCGGTGCTGAGGTCGATCTGCAAGTAGAGCTTGGAGCCGGCGGGGAAGATGGCCGTGCCGAGCAGGGCGGTGTTCAGGTCCCAACCATCGCGGACGGTTCCGCCCACCGGGGTGGCAGGCCCCGCCACGGGCAGAATCTTGTTCGCAACCACGGTGGCCATGGGCTGACCAGCGATGTCCAGCGCGGCTCGCGTGTTCACACCTTTGGCGAAGTTGTCGCACAGGTTGTAGCTGCTGCGGTGCTGGGTGTCGCGCGGCGTCTGCGAGTTGCGCTGGCCGAGCATGCAGGCCACCCAGGCGCTGCCGTTCCAGTGCAAAGTGCCGGCGAGGGCTTTCGAGTTGCGGCTCGCGAAGGACTCCGCCACGCCGCGGTTGCTCTGGTACGCATAGGGCCGCATGCGGGTGCGCAGGTCGTAGAAGTGGAGCAAGCCGCTGGCGTCGGGCGTGTTGTCCAGGGCGGTGGCCTGGTTGACGCGCATGACCCAGTGGGTGGCATCGGTGTACTGCAACGACGCCATCACGGCCGTGGCCTCGGGCGCCGTCGGTGCGGTCTCCGCCAGCTGTTTGGCAATAATCTTGGTAATACCGGCGGCGGCCACCACGTCGGACACCGTCAGGCCCGTGCTGGCGACCACGCTGGCGGCTGCGTTACCCAAAGCCGTCTGCCGCGCCGCGCCGCTGGCGGCGACCACGGCGGGATCGGCTGCCGCCACGCCTATCTTCGGCAGCGCGCCAAGCACCGCCCGGGTCACGGCCTTGTCGATGTCGTCCGGACTGACCGTGCCGTCGCTGAGATCGCTCTGGCCCTTCGCGGCCGTGACGGCGGCGGCCTGCTGCACCTGCGTCAGCCGCACCAGTCGCGCGGCATTGGCGGCGACCGTGTTGGCCGCGCTGGCCGCAGCGGTGAAATCGGCCAGTGGCGACACCGACAGGTTCAGCTGCGTCTTGACGAAGCTCTCGGCCTGCGCCACCGTCTGCCCTGTGGCATCGGCCTGCAACTGCACCAAGGTGCTCAACGGGCTGACGAAGACGCTCTGCGCACCACTGCTGCCGCTCGCCGGCGCCGGCGCCTGCAGCGTGTAGGCTGTGCCCACTTCGACACCGGTGTCGGCGTCTCGGGCGGTGGCGGGCACATTGACGACGACGCGGTGCTTGCCAGCGTCGGCCGGGGCGACGTTGAGCGTGAAGGCGCCGCTGGCGTCGGTGCTGCCTGAACTCGGATCTGTGCTGTCGCAGCCGCCGTTGTCGTTGAGGTCGTAACAGGCGGTCGCACCCATGAGCGCACCGTCCGCCGCCACGCCGCTGATCGCCACAGTAGCAGGCTGGCTGCCCCCGCCGTCGCCGCCTCCGCCCCCGCCAGCGCCGCCGCCGCATGCCGTCAGCGTGATCGATGCCACCAGCCATGCCAGCGTCCAACCGTTTCCATGCCCATGCTTGCTCATCGTTTTCCCCTTGTCGGTTCACCGGTCTCATTGACCGCAAAGCCAGACTGGGTGGCGAGCTGGGCCGGCGCGTCGCCGAAGGCCGGGGCTTTCCGGGCAATGGCCGCGCGGCAGGCCGCGGCGAAGCATGCCCAACATGCAGACCAAGCCGACGGCGAGGAGCCCTGCCGTGGTCGGCTCTGGCACGGGCGTCAGGGACACGGCGTCGAGGTAGGACGAGTGGTCGCCACTCGAGATCAGACCGGCAAAGCGAAGGCTGTGCAGGCCCTGTGTCAAGGTCAGTGCCAGGGCATGCCGCGTGAATACCTGTCCCGACGTGGTCGACAGGGTGGCGATGGCACCCAGACCGTCGATCATCACGACATAGCGCTGATTGCCGTCCCAACCGAACAATGGATTGGTGCGACCCGCATCCCACCAAGTCAACAGGTAATTGCCTGTCGCAGGGATCGCAATGCTTTGAAGCCAGCTGCCAGCGCCCTGAAGGACACCGAATTGCGTGCCATCCGCAGGCAGTCCATTCAAGCCCCAGCTGGCGCCGCCCACCTTCGTCACCGCCGCAGACGCACCCGCCTGCCACGGGCCGAAGTTGCCGGAGCTTGTCTCTACGCCTTCGCTGACGCAATTGACGCTGCTGACACTGGGCTGCGGATAACAGAAGCCGTTTGGCGTGCCCGCCAAGCTCGGTGTCTCGAATCCGCCATCGAGGATGATCTCGGCGGCGCTGATCGGTGATGCCGCTGCAAAAAGCAAAACCACCCCGCCCAGCACGCAATGGAGCTTTTCCGCAGTCGTTGCCAATGCGCTTGTTGATGCCTGTGTCCACCCGTGTCCATTCCCTGGCTTGCTCATCATTGGCTCCTCGCCGGTTCTGCGGTCCGATTGACCGTAGCGGCAGATTAGGAGGCGGACGAGGCCGGCGCATCGCCGACGGCGGGGGGTTTTCGGGCGATGGCGGCGCAACGCGCAATGCGTGGTTCAGCTCAAATCAGGCCCTTGCGCCGGGCCTTGGTGATGGCGTCGCGCTTGTCGCCGGCCTGCAGCTTTTCGTAGATGTGCTTGATGTGGCTGTGGACCGTGTGCGGGCTGATGTTCATGCCGAGCGCGATTTCCTTGTACGAGCGGCCTTCTTGCACGCCGATCAACACTGCCCGCTCTTTGGCGCTCAAGAGAAACTCATCGGGCGGCGGCGTGTCGTGGAAGGTCTTGACGACCAGCCGCGCGATCTTCGGGCTCATCGGCGCGCCGCCCGCGCGCAACGCGGCCAGCGCTTCCACCAGTTCGCGTGGCGTGGCACCTTTGATGATGTAGCCGGCCGCCCCCGCCTTGAGCGCGGCGAAAACGGCCTCGCGATCCTCGCTGACGGAGAGCACGATGATGTCCAGCGCAGGCAGCATCGCCTTGGCCCTGCGGATCAATTCCACGCCCGACATCGCCGGCAAGCCCAGGTCGGACAACATCGAGTCGGGCTGGGCGCTGGCCAGCACCGACAGCGCCTCCTCAGCCGAAGCGCAGGCGGCGAGCACCTGGATGCCAGCCTCGCCACCGAGCAGGACGCGCAGGTTCTCGCGCAGCAGTTGATCGTCTTCGACGATCAGCAGCCGCAGTTCGGCGCGCGGTGGGCCAGGCTGTGTCATGGTGAGTCCACGGCTGACAGGCTAGCGCCGGGCTTGGGCCGCAGCATCACCCGGGACGGGGCATTTTGTGGTCAAGGGCAAATGCAGCCGAACCACGGTGCCTCACACGGCGGCGCCGGCACCCGGTTCGATGACGACCCTGCCGCCCAGTCGCTGGGCACGGTGATGCAAGTTGCCCAGGCCGCGCGACGTGGCTGCATCGCCGTCATGCTGCGGCGGCAGCCCGACGCCATCGTCCTGCACGCTGAGCTGCAACTCATGGGGCGTCACGTCCAGGCGCACCGAAACCCGGCACGCTTGCGCGTGTTTGACGATGTTGGTCAGTGCCTCTTGATAGATTCGCATGAGGTTCAGCCGCGTCAGGCTGTCGGGCTGCGCTGCCAAGCTCGACGTTGAGGTTTGCATCTCGAAAGCCAGGCCATGGGGCTCGACGAGCTTTCGGCCATAGGCACGCAGGTCGCCGGCAATGGCCGACCAGTCGGCGTCGCAGTCGTCCAGGCTGTACATGAAGCCGCGGATCTCGGCCAGCGAAGCCTCGGCGAGCTCGCCGATGGTGGCCAGGCGCAATTGCATCGCTGACAGGTTCTGCTCCTTTTGTGCCAGGCCGACGAGCAAGCCAATGTTCGTTGCCATTCCGCCCAGGCCGTCGTGCAGGTCTTGCAGCAGCAGCTCTCGCTCGCGCAGGCGCGCTTGCTGTTCGGCGGCGCGCTCGTCCAGCGCGCGGCGGGCCTGCGCGGCTTGCTGTGTCAGCGCCAGCAGGGCGCCGGCCAAGTTTGCGTCGGCGGAAGTGAACAGGCGCAGCCCTTTGCCGGCATGGTGCAACTCGAGCGTTGGTCCGTCGCCGAGTGCGGGGACCTGCAACAGCAGGCCCTCACGCGCGAGGACCACGCGCACGAGCGGCGTCGCACTGGCGCTGATCGACAGCGGCGCGTAGATTTGCGCCAACAGGCGGCGCCAATTGGCTTGTAGGGCGACGCTCGATTCGGCGGAGAACAGGCTGTTGATCAACTGTGGCAAATGGCGCTCGACCGACAGCCTCGCGGCGGGACTGAGCCGCCGCCACAGCCACTGGCGAAGCGGTAGGTACAGGAAGCCGGCAACCGCCACCGCCGATCCGAGGGCAAGGCCCGCGCTCGCGTTGAGCCACAGCAACGCCATGTCAACCAGCACGACAAACGAACCCCCTAGACCCCAAATCAACGCCTCGAACCACCAGCGATCAAGGTTGAACAAGCGGTAGCGGGCCACGCCCAACGCCATGCCAACATAGAACAGAAGCATGAGGCAAGCCAGCCCAAGTCCCGAGGAGATCATGGGCTGCAAACCCAGGATCATTGGCACGTTGCTCGCAAGGACAACAGCGCCGAATGGAATGAGCAACGCGAGCAGCAGAATCTTCAATGCAGCGCGATCAGCCGGATGGGCGCGCGATGCGCGCCACTGCCAGACCGACAATGGAATCAATCCAAGATAGGAGGCTGCGGTGACGGCCTGGGGCCACACGGGGCTGGGCCACCATTGCCGCTGCGTCGTCAACCAGACGCCAAAGAAGAGACCGCCGAAGGGCAACAAATACTTGGTCGAACGAAAGCGACGCGGATAAACCCACAGCAGCGCCACGAACCCGAACGGAGTGATGAAATACTCGCCAAACTGCTCCATTCCCCAGAGGAGCGGCACCCAGTCGGTGCGCAGGGTCAACTCTCGCCCTTTGAAGAGCGCCATCGTGGCAGCGACCAGTGTCAGGCCTGCGCAAGCGACAAATAAACAGCGCGCCCCAGCGTCATTCGGCCTGAACGCCAGTACACCGCCACCGATCAGCACGGCGATGGCCGCCAACAAGTCCAAGGCCCAGAAATCGACTGGCAGGCTCATGAGGGCACGGTGCGGCTGCGGATACAGCGAGGCCCGCGAACCGTCGGCGAGCCTGAGCGTTACCTCCTCTCGGTTGATGGCGTCCCACAAGGCGGGGTGGTCCGAGAAAAGCCGATTGAACGCCGTGTAGGTCGGCGCGTGGTAAGGCGTGGGGGAGATGGTGTCCGCGCTGAGCGGCAGCACGCTGCCGTCTCGTGCTTCGATCGCGGTGATCACATCGCCCCGCTTGAGTTTGCCGTAGGCAGGCCCCGGTTCGAACACTTGAACAACGACGATGCCCGCACCCGTGGCTGGTGCGTCGAATTGCAGGCCGAGCCACGGCGCTAACCAAGCCAGCCAGATGTCAAGGACGAATACCGCCACCGCGACAACACTGCCGGCGAAGAGAATGCGCTCGGGGGCAAGTCGGACAGCGGGCATGGCGGCGATGTCCCCACGCTGTTGAAATCCCCGTGATGCTACGCGCCTTTGCGTGATCGACGTTGGCTGAGATGGGCAAGTTTGCTGGCGTCGGCAAGCCGGTTTTGGCGGTCGTGGAACGGGCGCTCGCTACATGCGCTCCGCTGTTTTCCGGAGATCAGGACCGCCCGAATACAGGCATGAGACGCTGTCCTTGTGAGTCCAATCTGCAAGCTGCGGCAGCTCGACAACCAAGTTGTCAGCATCGCCGCCGGCATCGACTTCAAAGTTGCAATTCCGGGCGCCCGAACCGGGCGGTCGTGAGCACCTGCAACAGGCCATTCGCCGACCTGCGACCACCACAGCTTCGCCCGCCTTCGATCATCAGGAACGAGCCCAAAACGGCCCCTCGCATGTCGGCCACCCGTTTCAAGCGGTCAGCCCGATGCATCGTTATCGCTGCGCTCGGTCGCCGCACTCCAGCCCTGCCGGTGGCGCTGGGCGTCGCGCTGCGCACGCTCCTGGGCCCAGACCTGCTC
>JANLYV010000435.1:0-1627 GCA_031365825.1 Rubrivivax sp.
AGCATCGTGCAGCAGATCTACGGCCCGACGAAAGAGCTGGATGTGATCGCGTTGGAGCCCGAACTCGAACGCCTCGTCACCCAGGCCCTCAATTCGCCGCATGGCGCCGCGCTCGACCCCGGCGTGGCCGAGACGCTCGCGAAGAGCGCCGCCGATTCGGCAAAGCGCCAGGAAGACCTCGGCCACCCGGCCTGCCTGCTGGTGCCCGACATGATCCGCGCCCCGATGGCGCGCCTGCTCAAGCGCGCCGCACCCAGGCTGCGCGTGCTCGGGCACAGCGAGATTCCCGAGACACATTCGATCCGCATCGGATCGATCATTGGTGGCACCGCATGAACTGCGAAACACGGGGCGCAGGGCGTGAGGCGAACGCTGCCCGCGCAGCGTTCGCAGCCCGAAGCGGCTGCGGGCCTGCAAGCCCGCAGACCCCGCGCAGCGGGGATCGCAGCAGTTCATCGGGTGAGCCTGGCGACTGCGCCAGCGCCGCGAATCGACAACTTCCTATCGGAGCCGACCCCGCATGAACGTCAAACGATTCACTGCACGCACCTCGCGTGATGCGCTGGCGCTGGTGCGCCAGGCCCTCGGCGACGACGCGGTGGTGCTCTCGACCAAGCCGAGCATCGACGGCGTCGAGGTGCTCGCGATGGCGCCCGAAGGCATGCAGCAGGTCGAGCGCATGGCGGCGCAGACGCCGCCGGCGCCCGCCGCGGCGAGCCTGCCGGGCAGTGCCGTCGACGACGACGTGGCGCAGCTCTCGATGAGCACGCTGTCGTTCCAGGACTATGTGCGCGAACGCATGCTGCGCCGCCGCCAGGCCGCACTCGCGCCGGCGCCGTCGCGCGGCCCGGCAGCGCCGCCGGCGCCGCCGCGTGCCGAAGCCCCGTCGGCAACGGCCGAGCGCGCCGGCGTTCTCGAGCAGCGCATGAGCGCGCCCGCTGTCGATGCGACGCCGCTGTGGCGCGAGCCGCCGCTGCTGCGCAGCGCGGTGTCGCTGGCGTCCGGCCCCGCGCTCGCCGAGGCGCCGCATGCCGCCGACGCGCACGGCACGCGCCGCGACCGCGACCACGACCACGACAGCATGTTGCTGAACGAGCTGCGCTCGATGAAGGGCCTGATCGAGGAACGCTTCGGCGCCCTCGCGTTCATCGAGCGGCTGAACCGCCAGCCGGCGCAGGCGCGGCTGACGCAGAAGCTGCTCGACTGCGGCTTCTCGCCGGCGCTGATCCGCAAGATCGGCGACAGCCTGCCGATGGACGAGCCCGACGAAACCGTCTGGGCGGCCGGCGTGCTCGAGCGCAACCTGCCGACGGCCGAGGCCGAGGCCGCACTCGAAGACCAGGGCGGCGTCTACGCGCTGGTCGGCGCCACCGGCGTCGGCAAGACCACCACCACCGCGAAGATCGCCGCCGCGTTCGCCGCCAAGTACGGCGCGAGCAACCTCGGCCTGATCACGCTCGATGCCTACCGCATCGGCGCCCACGAACAGCTGCGCGCCTACGGCCGCATCCTCGGCGTGCCGGTGCACACCGCGCACGACCGGGCCTCGCTCGAAGACCTGCTCGAGCTGCTCGCGGCCAAGAAGATGGTGCTGATCGACACCGCCGGCATGGCGCAGCGCGACTCG
>JANLYV010000444.1:0-4746 GCA_031365825.1 Rubrivivax sp.
GCACGCTCGACCTGAAGAACCGCAGGGTGATCGACACACGCGCCATGGCCACGCTGTTCCGCGGCTACGAAGTCATCCTGCGCGGCCGCGACCCGCGCGATGCGGCCTTCATCAGCTCGCGCGCCTGCGGCGTCTGCGGCGGTGTGCATGCCACCTGCTCCGCGCTGGCGCTGGAGATGGCCATCGGCATCAAGCCGCCGCCGATGGGCATCCTCGTGCGCAACTTGCTGCTCAGTTGCGAGTACCTGTACGACAACCCGCTGCACCTGTTCGTGCTGGCCGGGCCCGATTTTTCCGAAGTGCTGGTGCGCGACACCAACCCCGAGGTCTGGCAGGCTGCGACGACCGCGCCGACGAAGCACCAGGCAGTGCATGGCTACGCCACCATCGGCGCGATCATGACCGACCTCAACCCGCTGGCCGGCCGCCTCTATCTCGAAGCGCTCGAGATGACGCGGGTGGCGCGCGAGGCCTATGTGCTGCTCGGCGGCAAGTACCCGCACCCCGAGACCATCATCCCCGGCGGCGTGACGACGACGCTGACCCCGACCACCTTCAACGAGTTCTACGTCAAGCTCAGCCCCTTCTTCGACTACGCCAAGAAGTGCGCGGCGATCTGGGACGACGTCTACGACTTCATGTACGAATGCAACCCCGACTACCAACATTGCGGCGAACTGCCGGCGACGATGGTCGACTTCGGCCAGTGGGACCACGAAGACCACTACGACGCGACCTACGCCAACGCCAACGAATGGGGTGAGCAGCGCTGGTCGACGCCGGGGGTGGTGGTCAACGGCAAGCTGGTGACGACCAAGCTGCGCGACATCAATGTCGGCTTCGAGGAGTTCATCGAACACTCGTACTACGAACAGTGGCACGAACAGTCCTTCAAGACCGACCCGATGGGCGCGCCGCTGTCGCCCAACCACCCGTGGAACAAAAGCACGATCCCGCGCCCGGGCGTGCAGAACTGGAAAGAGCGCTAC
Source organism: Rubrivivax sp. (assembly GCA_031365825.1). Taxonomy (GTDB): domain Bacteria; phylum Pseudomonadota; class Gammaproteobacteria; order Burkholderiales; family Burkholderiaceae_C; genus Rubrivivax. The sequence goes on from JANLYV010000444.1 coordinate 990, forward strand.
AGCTGGTCGACGACGCCCACCTGGGACCGCCACACCTTCGAGGCCGGTGCCTATGCCCGCGTCTACATCACCGCGCTGGCGCAAAAGATCCCGAAGAGCGAGTACATCGAGTCCACCGGCCACAGCCTGAAGATCAATGTGCCGGCCGGCAAGTTGCCGGCGATGACACTCGAATGGAAAGTGCCGACTGTGTGGAATGCCTTCGAGCGCAACCGCGCGCGCGCCTATGCCGTGGCCTTCAACTTGATGGTCACGGTGGAAAACTGGGTGCGCGCGATGGACCTGCAAAAGCGCGGCGAGACACGCGTGCACACGCCTTTCGAAGTGCCGAAAAAAGGGCGCCAGATCGGCGTCGGTTTCTGGGGCGCCGGGCGCGGCTTCCTGGGCCACTGGTGCGTCATCGAAGACGGCTTGCTGGCCAACTACCAGATCTGCACGCCGTCGACAGTCAACGCCTGCCCGAAGACGCCGTGGGGCGAGTCGGGGCCGTACGAGCAAGCGGTGCTCAACACCGTGCTGGTCGAGGCCAATGCCGCCGACGCCGCCAGCTTCAAGGGCATCGACATCCTGCGCGCCATCCGCAGCTTCGACCCCTGCATGCCGTGCACCACGCACATGATGGTCGAGGGCACCGACCGCGTCATCACGCGCGAGGTCACGACCTGCGCCTGCGGCATCGGGTGAAACGGTATTGGATGAAAGCCAAGGTGCTGCAGTGCGCACCATCATCGGCATCGTCGGTTACTTCGGCTTCGTGCGCGGCTATCCGCTCGGGCCGGAGTTGATGGAGCGGCTGCGCGCCATTGACTGGCCCGACGATGCGGAAATACGCGAGATGAACTGGGGCCCGGTGGCCATCGTGCAGGACTTCCAGGCCCAGCCACACAAGCCCGAACGCGTCGTGCTGGTCGGCGCGCTCGACCGCGGTCGGCCCGAAGGCCACATCCAGTGCCGCAGCTGGGCCGGTGGCACGCTCGACCTGGCGGCCGTGCAGCAGCGCATGTTCGAGGCCGTCACCGGCGTCATCAGCCTGGACAACCTGCTCGTCATCGGCGCGCACTTCGGCATCTGGCCGCGCGACACCTTCACGGTGGAACTGCAGTGGCCCGAGTCCGGGCTCGGTGACCTGGTGCTGGGTGAAATTGCCATCGATCATCGCGCCGGCCAGATCGTCGGCGAAGCACCGATCTCGCCCGACAACCAGCGCACCGTGAAGCGCATCATCGAAGCGGTGCAAAGGCTGGTGACCGATGTCGAACCCGATGGCCTGATGCCGCTGACCGCGGCAGAATTGACGCCGGTGGCCAAGATCCTGCACCACCGTTTCCTTGACGACATGGGCCTGCCCAACCCGCCATGAGCAACACCGACCCCGACGCCTTGACCCGCCTCGTCAATCGCGAGGAGGTGCTGCAGATCTGCTACTGGTACCAGGGCGAAGGCTTTGGTGACAGCTACGCCGCGGCGCTGCTACGCCCCTTCCTGCAATGCGATGAAGCGGCCATCGACATGGCGCTGCGCGAGCTCGTCGAGCAGGGCGACCTGCAGCCCATGGCCGACAGCGCCGCCTATCGCTTCACAGACAAGGGCCGGCGCGATGGCGGCCGTCTCTTCGCCGACGGCTTTGCCGACTTCCAGAAGCAAGGCCACGGCGAGTGCGACGCCGGTTGCTGCGATGGTGATGACCACTCGAAGTGTGGCGACGAGTGCGCCTTGCATTGATCCACGCCGATGGCTGACCCGCAGGCCGACCAGCCGCTGATCGGCTTCCTGTCGAACGATGAGTGGCAGGCCCTGCTGGCTGATGTGAACGAGCGCATCGAACGCATGGAGGCCATGCCTGACGGCCAGACACGGCAGCAGGTGTTCGCGCTGCTCAATGCCGTCGATGCGATGCACCGCGAAGCGTTGCATCGGCTGGTGCGGCTCTTCAAGGAAGGCGTGCTCGAGAAGGTGGTGTCCGACCCGGCGATCCACACCTTGATGGAGCTCTACGACCTGCTGCCGGCCGACGCGGCCGAGCACAGCGCCGACGCGCCGACGAAGCCGGCGTTTCCGACCATCCCTATCCGCAGCGTTGCGAGCGCGCCGCCGCCGGCGCCGCTGCGCTACCCGCATTGGGTGCCGGCATTGGCGCATGCCGACGACCTGGGTGACGGCGCGGCGCGCGACGACCTGGCGCTGGACGGCCTGCCGCTGCTGCTGGCGCGTCGCGGCGAGCAGTGGTTCGCGCTCGACGCGAGCTGCCCAGTGGACGGCGCGACGCTGCAAGGCGCGCATTGGAGCGGCTTCACGCTGAGCTGCCCCCACCATGCCGGCTGCCACTACGACATCCGCAACGGCGCGCGGGTCGGTGGTGGGCCGCCGCTGAACTGCCATCCCGTCCAGCTCGACGCGCAGGGCCGGGTGATGGTCGGGCTGGACATGGACTTCACGCCGTCCATGCCGAGCTTTTGATGGCGCCGCACGGCATCCTCGTCGCCGGTGTCGGCAACGTGCTGCATGGCGACGACGGCTTCGGCGTGCAGTTGGCTTGGCGTCTGGCCAAGCGCGCGTTGCCGCCCGGCGTGAAGGTCATCGAAACCGGCATCGGCGGCATGACCCTGGTGCAGGAGTTGATGCTGGGCTACGACGCCGTGCTGCTGCTTGATGCGCACCAGGCCGGTGGCGCGCCGGGTACGCTGCGCCTGCTCGAGCCGCTGTTGCCCGACCTGTCGGCGCTGGACCCGCATCAATTGCGCGACTATTTTGCCGACACGCACTACGCCACGCCGCTGCGGGCCATGGCCTTGCTCGAGCGGCTGGGCAGGCTGCCGCGCAAGGTGGCCGTTATCGGCTGCGAGCCGACGCCGCTGGAAGGCATGGCGATCGAATTGAGTGCCGTGGTCACGGCCGCGCTCGACAGCGCGCAGCGCATGGCCCTGGCGTGGGTCGCGCAGTGCATCGCCGAGCAACGGGCGAGTTGACCCACGAGGTCGCCGCCGCAGCGCCTTGCGCGCGTTGCCATGCCCATGCGCGCGCCGTACATTTCTGGCTCGGCGAAACACAGGAGCGCGCCATGGCCCAGAAGACGGACGGGCAGCCGGACCCGAAGGCTGTCGAAAAACGGATCAAGGACGTGAGCGACGTTGCCAAGCGCCTTGAGGCGTGCAAGAAGCAACTCGACGAGGCGACGAAAGCCGTGAAAGAACTTGAGAAGCTGGTGAAGTGATCATGGCCGGCGGCAACCGCGGCCGGCCCGGGTTCGTGACAGGAGTGCAAGCATGCTGAGCAGGGCGCTTGAGGAGTTCAGGACGGCGTTCAACGAACTCTCCATCGCGGTGGAGAAGTACAACGCCAATCTCAAGGACACCCACAACAAGAACTGGGCGAAGAACGTAGAGTCGTGCCGGGTCAAGGTCAAGGCCGCACTCGACAAGGCGACCGACAAGCTGAACCGGCTCCAGACTGCGCTGGAGCAGTTCAAGATCGATTCGGTGAAGGGCGCGCAAACGGACAAGGACGGCGTGAAGAAGCCGGATGCCGACGCCCAGCGACAGATCGCCAGTGTCGAGTTCGCCCTCCGGGTCGCCCGCGAGACGCTGAACGAGGCGATCTCGATCACAACGGTGTTCTGATCGACGCTGCGGCACTGCGACGTTGGCCTGCCCGGAGGGACTCGAACCCCCGACCCCCAGCTTAGAAGGCTGGTGCTCTATCCAGTTGAGCTACGGGCAGATGCGCTTGGGAAAAGCAGCAGATCACAGCCGCGCGCGAT
>JANLYV010000457.1:0-15535 GCA_031365825.1 Rubrivivax sp.
GGCGACCGGCGTCTGGCCGATCATGCACATCATCACCCTGCAAAAGCGTGTGCTCGACGAAAACCCCTGGGTGGCGCGCAATCTCTACAACGCCTTCCTCGCCTCGAAGAACCGCAGCGTCGAGCGGCTGATGGACCCGGCGGTGTCGCGCTATCCGGTGGCGTGGCTGCCGACCTACATGCGCAAGATGAGCGACCTGTTCGGCGGCGACACGTACCCTTACGGCATCGAGGAGAACCGCCCGACCTGGGAGCAGATGGCGCTCTATACCCACCAGCAGGGCATCGCGCACCGCCAGTTCACGCCCGAGGAGATCTTTCCGGCAGGCATCATGACCAGCGTCGTCATCTGATTGACATGACCATGAGCCCCCCCTCCCGTGGTGCGTTGGAGCCCACCCTGCTGGCCGACCTGGCCGCCGCCAGCCGCATCCTCGCCGCGCAAGGCGTGGTCGACGGCTTCGGCCATGTCTCGATGCGCCACCCCGCTGCGTCTGATCGTTATTTGATGGCGCGTGCCCTGGCACCGGCACTGGTGACGCCGGCCGACATCCTTGAGTACGACCTCGACAGCCAGCCGGTGAACGCCGCGGGCCGCAAGAGTTTTCTGGAGCGCTTCATTCACGGCGAGATCTACAAGGCGCGGCCCGACGTGATGGCGGTGGTGCACAGCCATTCGCCTTCGGTGGTGCCTTTCGGCCTGGTCAAGATCAAGATGCAGGCGATGTTCCACAACGCCGCCTTCCTGGCCGCCGGCGTGCCGGTGTTCGACATCCGCGACAAGTTCGGCGCGACCGACATGCTGGTGGGCAATCGCGACAAGGGCGAGGCGCTGGCTGCCACGCTGGGCCCGCGCGACGTGGTGCTGATGCGCGCGCACGGCAGCGTGGCCTGCGGGCCGAACCTTTCCATGGCCGTGTTCCGCGCCGTCTACACCGAGGTCAACGCGCGCATCCAGCATTGGGCCGTGGCGCTGGCGGCGGGCGAGCCGCTGGCGGCGCTGGACGAAGCCGAGGGCGTGCTCGCCGACGAAGTCAACCAGGGCGCGGGCCAACGCGCCTGGGACTTGTGGCGCGAGCAGCAACGTGCGCTGCTCGGCTGGTGATAACTCTTGAAGTAACCGCACGAATCACAGGACAGCGTTTATGGACACCCGCGTCGAAGCCAACCTCGATCTGAAGCAGCAACTGGTCGACTGCATCCGCATGCTCGAGCGCGCGGACATCCTCGACTACAACGGCCACGCCAGCATCCGCCTCGAGGGCGAGCGTTTGCTCATCAACATCGGCTCGTGCCAGCGCAGCAAGCTGAACGTGGCCGACATCTGCACCATCACCATGGACGGCGAGCTGCTCGAAGGCCATGGCAAACCACCGCTCGAATTCCACTTGCACGCCGGCATCTACCGCGCGCGGCCCGACGTCAAGGCCGTCGTGCACGCGCACCCGAAGTGGTCGACCTTCCTCAGCATGACCGGCCACGCCTACGCGCCTGTGTACGCCCAGGGCTCGCTGGTGTACCCGGTGCCGCTGCTGGATTCGCCGAACTCGATCAACAACCGCGCGATGGCCGACCGGCTGGCCGCGACTCTGGGCGACCGGCCCGCGGCGATGATGAAATCGCACGGCGCGGTGACCGTCGGCGCGAACATCGTCGAGGCCTTCGTGCTCGCCAACTACATGGAAGAAAACGCCTACCGCCAGTACATGGCGATGCAGATCGGCAAGCCCTACGCCTTCAACGAGCACGAGCTGGCGCTGTGCCGCGAGAAGCTGTGGTCCGAGGTGCTGTTCAAGCGCGCCTGGGACCACTTCCACGCCAAGCTGGGCTGACCCGCGCTGATGTCCGTCAGAGACTGCGCTCGACGAGCGCGCGCAGTTCGTCGGTGACTTCGGGCTCGATGCCGAACCATGATTTCCAGGCCAGCGGGCCTTGCTGCAAGAGCATGCCCAGGCCGTCGACGGTCGGATTGCCGCGGGCTCGTGCTGCGGCGAGGAACGGTGTCTCCAGCGGGATGTAGACGATGTCGGCAGCGATGGCGCCTGAGCCCAACAACGCCAGGTCGATGTCGAGCACGCCCTGCCCGACCATGCCCTGGCTTGTCGTGTTGACCACCAGCGCAGCGCCCGCGAGCAGCGCGTGGCGCTGCTCCCAGGCATGGGCACTGATGTTGCCGCCAAGGCCTGCCAGCGCCGAGGCCACTTCCTGCGCGCGCTCCAGGTGGCGGTTGACGATGCGCACCTCACGCACCCCTGCCTGCAGCAACCCGTAGCACACGGCACGCGCGCCACCGCCGGCGCCTATGACCGCTGCCGGCCCGGCATCGGCGCGCCACTGCGGCTGCCGATGCTGCAGGTTGCGCATGAAGCCGAAGGCGTCGTTGTTGCTGCCGAGCAGGCTGCCGTCTTCGCGCACCGTGACGCAGCTCACCGCGCCCATCACGCGCGCCGACTGATGCAGCTCGTCGACGATGCGCATGGCCTCCTGCTTGTGCGGGATGGTCACGTTGCAGCCGGCAAAACCCAGCGCCGGCAGCGCGCGCAGCGCGGCTTGCAGGCCTTCGGGCTTGATCGCCAGCGGTACATAGCGGCCGGCCAGGCCGTGCGTCTTGAACCAGTGGTTGTGGATGAGCGGCGAACGTGAGTGCATCACGGGCCAGCCCATCACACCGGCGAGCAGGAATTTGTCGTGGTGTGCCATGGCGGAGTCGGTCTCGATGTTGGCCGCGTTTTGCAGCGCAGCCGGGGCGCGCATGTTAGTCGGCGCAACGCCCGGCGTCAGCGCCGCGGCGCTTGACTCACCCCCATCATCGCGATCACCGCACGGCCAAGTTGTGTGGCGGGGTCGGCAAGATCGAGCACGACGTCGAAATGGTTGCGCTGCGGCACCTCGAAGTGCTGCGTTGACGTGCCGGCACGCTCGAGCAGCTCTGCAAAGTCACCGCTCTGGCGCTTGAACTCAGCCGTCTCCACCTCGCCCCAACAGACGATGGCAGGTGGAAAACCTTGCAGTTCATGCAGCGCCGGACTGCATGCGCGCGCGCTCTCGACGGTCAGGCCAACGGCCGTGTTGATCGATGTACCAAGCAACGGCTCGAGCTGGTAGATGCCCGACACCAGAACGACTGCCTTCAGCGCACTGCGTTGACGCAACGCCAGCATTGCCGCCAGGTGCGCACCTGCGGAGCTGCCGGCGACGACGATGCGTTGGCCGTCGAAACCCAGACGCGGTGCCTCAGCGATGAGCCACGCCAAAGCCTGGTTGCACTCGTCCACCATCTGCGCCACGCCGGCCTGCGGCGCGAGCGTGTAGTCGACGGCGGCAAAGGCGATGCCTTGCTCGACACAGGGCGCTGCCGCGAATGACGATTCCTCTTTCGACAGCTCCTGCCAGTAGCCACCGTGGATGAAGAGCAGCAGCGGCGGCAACGTGGCCGCGCGCTCAGGCACGAAGAGGTCGAGCCTCGCGGCAGCGGCCTTGCCGTAGCGCAGATTCAGCAGGTTCGGCATGCGCGCCCGTGCGGCGCGGCTGCGCTCGGCGTAGACGCGGATGAAGGGCTGGTAGTCGCCGCCGATGGCCGAGCTCGGCGAATACTCGGACTCGCGCGACGCCGCATCGAGTTCGCGCCAGCCCATCTCAAAGTCCGAAGAACGCCAACGCGTTGCCGCGCAACATCTGCGCCTGCGCTTCGGAGTCGAAGAGGCCACCCTCGCGGATGAGCGAACCGATGCGTTGTTCACCCAGTGGGAAGGGGTAATCCGAGCCCAGCATCACGCGCTCGACGCCCATCACTTCGGTCAATAGTCGCAAGGCACCAGGCTCGAACACGGCGCTGTCGACGTGGAATCTTCGCGCGTAACTCGAAGGCAGTTTCGGGCAGTCCTGGCGCACGATGTCGCGGTGCTTCCAGGCGTTGTCGACGCGGCCGAGCAGGAACGCAAACGCGCCGCCGCCATGGGCGAAGCAGATCTTCAGCGACGTGGGGATGCGCTCCATCGCGCCCGAAAGAATCAGCGAGACCATGCCCAGCTGCGTCTCGGCCGGCATGGCCACGAGCCAGGGCAGCATCCACTTCTTCATGCGGCCCGCACCCATCATGTCCCAGGGGTGCACCAGCACCGGAATGCCGTGGTTCGCGCAGTGGATGAGGAAGTCGACCAGCTGCTCGTGGTCGAGGTCCTTGTCACCCAGATGGTTGCCGATCTGCACACCGATGCAGCCGGCCGCCATCGCGCGCGAAGCCTCGGCGCAGGCCAGCGCCAGGTCTTGCAGCGGCACCTGTGCCAGGGCTTTCAGCCGCGCCGGGTGCGTGGCGCAGAAGGCCACGGCGCGGTCGTTCATGCGCGTCGCCCAGTCGGCCGTGCGCTGTGCATCCCAGGCGTAGCCGAACATCACCGGCGTGGCGCACACCAACTGCAACTGCACGCCTTGTGCGTCGAGTTCGTGCACGCGAAAGTCGGCGTCCCACAACGCGCGGTAGACCGGACGAAAAGGCTTATCGCCCATCATGATGTGGCCGCTTTCGGCCCCCTTCTCGGCCGCCAGCCAGGGCGCGCGCGCGGCGTCGGCGGCATGGGCTTCCTCGCGCGTGATGGCGGGGAAGAAGTGCGAGTGCATGTCGATCATCGTGTCCGTCATCGCGCGCCCCAGACTTGCTCGTAGGTCTGATTCCAGGCCTTGAAATCGCGGCCCGGGTGCAACTCGCCGCATCGCGTGCAGCGGCGTTCATCGTCGCTGCTGGCGTAGAAGCGCTCGTAGGTCAGCGGCAAGTCGGTGACGATGTTTTGCAATTGCACTTCGTGGCGCTGCACGACGGCACCGCAGCGTGCGCAGCACCACTGGAAGGCGTCGCGCTCACCTTCGGGCCGTTGGCGTTCGATCACCAGGCACAAGCTGCCGGCCATCGGCCGCTGCGGTGAGTGCAGTGTGTGCGGCGGCATCAGGAAGATGTCGCCCTCGTTCAGCTCCACACGCTCGTAGCGCCCGGCCTGCCACAAGAGCAGGTGCGCGTCGCCTTTGAATTGGTAGAAAAACTCTTCCACCGGGTCGTCGTGAAAGTCGCTGCGGCCGTTGGGCCCGCCGACCACGGTGACCATGAAGTCGCTGTCCTGCCAGACCTGCTGGTTACCCACGGGGGGTTTGAGCAGGTGCGCGTGCTCGGCCAGCCAGCGCGGGAAGTTCAGCGGCTTGCCGTGTTTGAGCGTGACCATCGCTTCAACTCCATTCACGTGGCCGCAGCCAGCGGCTTGTAGGCCACGGCGCGGATTTCGATCAGGATGTGCGGATGCGGCAAGGCGCGCACCGCCACCGTGGTCCGCGTCGGGCCGCTGTGGTCGAAGTACTCAGCCCAGGCTTCGTTGTAGGCCGCGAAGTCATCCATGTTGACGAGGAAGGACTGCGCTTCGACGAGGTCGGTCAATGCCGCACCCGCGCTTTGCAGGATGTCGCGGATGTTCTCGATCACGGCGCGCGTCTGCACGCGGATGTCGAGCTGCACTGCGCCTTCGGCGTCGACCTCGGCGCCGGCAAAGCTGTTGTCGGCGCGGCGCGAACTCGTGCCCGAGACGAAGAGGAAGTCACCCGCGCGCTTGAAGTGCGGAAACTTGCCGCGCGGCGCGGCTTTGCCGGGCACCACCTGGGATGTGGTCCTTGCAAGGTTTTCCGTCGTCACGCAAACACCTCCATACAAAAGTTAGTCGCCCTTGAATCCCGAGGCTTCCACCACCGGCTTCCAGCGCGCACGGTCGGCCGCCACCACCGCGGCGAACTCGGGCGCGCGCAGACCGGTGGCTTCGAGGCCGGCGAGTTCAAGCCGCTGTTTGACATCCGTCTGGCGCGCCGCATCGGCGAGCGCGGCGCTGACCTTCTGCACAATCGCCGGCGCCGTCTTGGCGTGCATGTAGGCCCCCATCCAGCCTTCGCCCACCACGGTGGGGTAGCCCTGCTCCTTGAACGTGGGCACGTCGGGCGCCAGCGTCGAACGGCTCTCGCCCGACACCGCCAGCATGCGCAGCTTGCCGGCCTTGTGCAGCTCGATGGCGAGTGTGTCGATGCCGGCCGGGATCTGCCCGCCCATCACATCGTTGTTCAGCGGCGCGCCACCCTGGTAGGGCACATGCGTCAGTTCGACGCCGATCGCCTGGCCCAGCATGACGCCCAGGAAGTGCAGCTGGCTGCCCGCGGCCGAGGTGCCGAAGTTGGCCTTGCCCGGATTGGCCTTGAACCAGGCGACGAGCTCGCCCAGGTTTTTGTACGGGCTGCTGCCACCGGTGGCGATCATCAAGTGGAACTTGGCGATCTGCGCCACGGGCACGAAGTCTTCGGCGGGGTTGAAGTTGAGCTTGCGGAAGGTCAGCGGTGCAATCACCACCGTCGCCAGCGGCGTGATGAGCACGGTGTTGCCGTCGGCAGGCGCATTCTTCAGCTGCTCGGCAGCGATACGGCCACCGGCGCCGGGCTTGTTCTCGACGATGACGCTGGTGCCCAGGCTCGCCGCCAGGCGGTCGGCCAAGGCACGCGCGGTGGCGTCGGCCGAGCCGCCGGCGGGGAAGCCCACCAGCAGCTTGACGGGGCCGGTCTGCGCCATGGCGCAGAACGTCGCCGCGGCCCAAAGGCCCAGGACAGCGAGTGTCGAGGTGAAGGTGTTGAATCGCATGGGCTGGTCTCCTCGTTTCTGGTGTTATTGAGTTGTGATCGATGCTCAGGTGACGGCTTTGCGCTGGCGAAACGCCGGGGTGTCCCAGCCTGCGGTGGCCATCACGTCCTTGAGCGTGGCCACGGCGTGCCACACGTCCATGAAGCCGACGTACAGCGGCGTGAAACCGAAGCGCAGGATGTCGGGCGCGCGGTAGTCGCCGATGACGCCGCGCGCGATCAAGGCCTGCATGATGGCGTAGCCCTCGGCGTGCGTCAGCGAGACCTGGCTGCCACGCTGCGATGCGTCCCGCGGGCTGGCCATGCCGAAGCCTTCGAGCTCCTGGTCGACGAGGCGGATGAAGAGTTCGGTCAGGGCCACGCTCTTGCGCCGCAGCACGTGCATGTCGACGCCGTCGAATGCCTGCAGCGCGGCTTCGAGCGCGATCAGCCCGAGCTGCGAGGCGGTGCCGACGAGCATTCTGTCCATGCCATTGGCCGCGACATAAGCCTGATCGAAGCTGAACGGCCGGGCGTGGCCATGCCAGCCTGTCAGTGGCTGTTGCACGTTAGCGTGGTGGCGCCGGGCGACGAAGACGAAGGCCGGCGCGCCGGGGCCGCCGTTCAAATACTTGTAGCCGCAGCCCACGGCGAAGTCGGCCTGCACCGCGGTCAAATCGCAAGGCATGGCGCCGGCGGTGTGCGCCAGGTCCCACACCACCAGCGCGCCCACCTCGTGCGCGCGGCGTGTGATGGCGGCCATGTCGTAGGTGCGGCCGGTCTTGTAGTGCACGTGGGTCAGCGAGACGATGGCCACGCGCTGGTCGATGGCCGCGAGCACGGCCTCGGGCTCGACCGCCACGAACTCCGCCGCCATCAACCCGGCCACACCGCTGGCGATGTAGGCGTCGGTGGGAAAGTTGCCGACTTCGCCGAGGATGCGCGTGCGGCCCGGCCGCAAACGCAGCGCGGCGACGAGCACCTTGAAGAGATTGACCGAGGTTGAATCGGCGACGATGACCTCATCGGCGGCTGCGCCCACCAGCAAGGCGATGCGGCCGCCCACACGTTGTGGCGCCGGGTACCAGTCAGCGTCGTTCCAGCTGCGGATGAGGCCCACGCCCCACTCTTGTTCGACGGCGCGCGCCAGGCGTGGTGCCACGGTCTTGGGCAAGGCACCGAGCGAGTTGCCGTCGAGGTAGGTCACGCCTGGCGGCAGCGTGAAGCGCTGGCGGCAATGGGCCAGCGGGTCTTCGGCGTCGAGCGCGGCGGCGTCGGCTTGTGTGAATCGGGTATGGCTCATCCTGCGGGTCCTTCGCGGCGAGCGCGGAGTCTAGAGCGTGCGCAGTGGCTATTCCGGGCCCAGCCCGAGCCGTGCCGGCTGCCGCCTTTCGATGGCCCACTTCAGCAGCGCCGCGGCGCGATAGACGCCGTGCGCGAACTTGCCGTACGGCATGGTGAGGAAGAGTGCCATCACGATCCCCAGGTGCACGGCCAGCAGCAGCGCCATCGCACCGGTGCCGCGCCAGGCCAGCAGCGCCAGGCCGGTGAGGCTGGTGAAGAACAGCAATGCGATGAAGCCATGGTCCATCGCCTTCTGCGCCGGGTCGCCATGCTGGGGATGGCGCCGCAGGTTGAGCCAAGCAAGTCCGAGCGGGCCGACGAGCAAACCGATGCCCCCCACCGTGCCCAGCAACACCGGCAGACTGGTGTAGCCATAGGGCGCCTGCCAACCCAACGCGTAGTGGTAGATCGTGGCCAGGCTGGTGGCGGCGAAGCACAACATGAAGCCGTAGAAGGTGGCGTGATGACAGCGCCGCCGCCATAGCGTGAAGCGGTCGTCCTCTTCATTGCAGCCTTCGCCATGGCCGCCGTCGAGATACTTCAGCTTCAAGACGTGGTGCAGCGCCTCACCCGCGGCAGCGGCCGAGGCATCACCCGGCGCCACGTCGCGCCAGAAACGCACCAAGCCCGAGGCCAGCGCCAGGCAGACGAACAGGAATACCGGCGCAAATAGACTAACCATCAAGTTGTGCGGGAACACGGCGTAGAAGTTGCCGGCCATCGGGGCATGCCAGAGATTGCCGTTCAATACCACCGCCAGCACGAGAAAGAGGGCCAGGCCCACGGCCAGCGCCAGCGCGACGGTGAGGCCGTTTCGTTGGTAGAGCCGGCCCAGCGGCGCGGGCCAGGCGTAGTCGGCATAGGTCGTGGCACGCACCTGCGCCATCGCCCGCGGCACGTTGACGTTGAATTCATGCGGTGCGGCGTACTGGCAGGCGTGCAGGCAGGCGCCGCAGTTGTGGCACAGGTTGGCCAGGTAGTGGATGTCGGCCTTGGGAAATTCGAGCCGGCGCGCCATCGCCGGGAACACCGCGCAATAACCTTCGCAGTAGCGGCAGGCATTGCAGATCTGCAGCACGCGATCGACCTCGGCTTCGCGGATCAGTGACTCAAGCGGCTGCACGCTGTTCCCCCATGACTGCGCCTTTCACCGCCGCCGCAGCCGTTGCCCCGGCGATGCGCCCGAAGGCCGTGCCTATGGCCATGCCCACGCCGGCGGTGTAGCCCTTGCCGAGCACGTTGCCGGCCATCATTTCGCCGGCGGCGAAAAGGTTGTCACTCGGCACAGCGCCGAAATGCACCGCCGCGCGCAGGTCGACCTTCATGCCGAGATAAGTGAAGGTGATGCCCGGCTTCAAGGCATAACCGTGGAAGGGTGGGGTGTCGAGCGGCCGCGCCCAATGCGTCTTCGCCGGCATGAGGCCCTCGGTACGGCAATCGTCGAGCACGGCGTGGTCGAAGTGGCCGGGCCGGCAGGCAGCGTTGAAGTCGCGCACCGTCTTCAGCAGCGCCGCCTCATTGAGGCCGAGCTCGCGCGCCAGCGCTTCCAGCGTTTCGGCGCGCGCACCGGGAAACACCGGCGGCATGAAGCGGCCCACGGCCTTGGCGTCGATGATCGAATAGCCCCGCTGCCCCGGCTGCAACGCCACCAGCCGGCCCCAAATCGCGTAGCGCTTGGGCCAGAAGTCTTCACCTTCGTCGTAGAAGCGCTGCGCGTCGCGATTGACCATGATGCCCAGCGAGACCGCGTCGACGCGTGTGCAGATGCCGCCGTCGAACAAGGGCGCGCGCGCGTCGACCGCGACACAGTGGCTCTGTGCCGGGTCGCCCACGCTGTCGGCGCCCTGCGCCATCAAGTCCTTCAGCAGCACGCCCTGGTTGAAGCGCGTGCCGCGGATGGCGAATTGATCCACCGGCCATTCGCCGCGCTCGTTCTCGCCCCAGGCTTGCCGCTGCCAGGCGATGTTCGACTCGAAGCCGCCGCTGGCGACGACGCAGCTCTTCGCCGCGATGCGCTCGCTGCCCAGCCAGGCGGCGACGAAGCGGCCGCCATCGAGTTCGAGCCTTGTTGCCGCCGCGCCGTAGCGAACCACGACGCCGAGTGCGCACGCGCTGCGGTAATACGCGTTGACCAGCGCCTTGCCGCCGCCCATGAAAAACGCATTGGTGCGGCTCAGATGCAGCGTGCCGGTGAGTGAGGCCTGGAAGCGCACGCCGTGGCGCTGCATCCAGCCGCGGCACGTTGATGATTCGCGGATGACGCGACGTGCCAGTGCTTCGTTCGTTAGCCCGCCGGTGACCTTCAGCAAGTCCTGCCAGTACTCTTCCTCAGGGTAGGACTCGGTCAGCACGTCTTGCGGCGCATCGTGCATGCAGCGGATGTTGCGCGTGTGCACCGAATTGCCGCCGCGCCATTCGATAGTCGCGGCTTCGAGCAGCAGCACCGAAGCACCGGCTTCGCGCGCCGTGATGGCGGCGCACAAGGCAGCGTTGCCGCCACCGATGACCAGCACGTCGATCATGGGCACTTACACAAGCACGGACCCAGGCAGGCCGACATCAGAACTCCCCCTGCCCCAGCGGGTGCACCGTCAGCTCATCGACGAGCAGGTTGCCGGGTTGTTCGATCAACTGCAGCACCAGTTGCGCCAGGTGCGCCGGGCGCAGGCTCCAGGCGGCGTCGCGGCTGCCTTCGCTGGCGCCGCCGAAGTCGGTGTCGATGATGCCGGGGTTCACCAGGCTGACCTTCACGCCGTGCTGCTTGACTTCGCGCAAGAGCGAATGCGAGAAACCGGCCAGGCCATGCTTGGTGGCGACGTAGGCCGCCATGTTGGCCAGGGGCCGGCGCGCCAGGTCCGAGCCGATGTTGACGATGTGGCCACGGCCCTGCGCCACCAGCCGCGGCACCAGCACATGGCAGACCTGCATCACGGCCATGAGGTTGACCTGCACCGTGGCCATCAACTCGGCTTGTGTGTGATCGGTGAAGGGCTTGTACCAGCCGACGCCGGCGTTGTTGATCACGCCGCTGACGTGCGGCATGGCCAACACGGCCTCGGCCAGACGTGAGCCGAGCGTGGCGCTGTCGGCCAGATCGAGCTGGCACGGCGTGATGCGGCCCGCCGCGCCTTGCTGGGCCAGGGCCTGCAGCCGCGGCAGGTCGCGCGCACAGGCCAGCACGTCATGGCCGCGCTCGGCCAGCAGCAGCGCCAGGTGGCGGCCCAGGCCGCGGCTGGCGCCGGTGACGATCCAGGTCATGCCGTCTCCTCGTGTACAGGTCCCGGCCCGGGTTGGGCCGCGACGCGAAGTGTGACGCAGGGCCGGGAGGGTCCCGGCACCGGGTGCCGGCACCACCTTTTATTTCACGCTCAAGCCGGCGGGCGCGCCGCCATGAAGCGGGCAATGAGCGCAGGCAGCGTGCGCGTGTCGATCGGCTTGGTGACATAGGCGTCACAGCCGGCCTGCAGCGCACTGAGCTTGTCGCCGGACATGGCGTAGGACGTGACCGCGATGACCGGGATGCCGGCCGTCGCCGGGTCGGCCTTCAGGCGGCGCGTCAGCTCGAAGCCGTCCATGCCCGGCAACTGCAGGTCCATCAGGATGAGGCCGGGCCGGCGCAATCCGATGGCCGCCTGCGCCGCCGGTGCGTCGGCCGCCGTCATCACTTCGTAGCCATGGCCGGTGAGCAGGTGCAGCAGCAGCTCCAGGTTCACCGGGTGGTCGTCGACGACCAGGATCAGCCCGCGACTCACTGCGCTTCGCCCCGCAGATGAATCTTGCGCGGCAGCAGCGCGAAGAACTCGCTGCCCTGGCCGAGCGTGCTGCGCGCTCCCACCTGCCCGCCTTGCGCCTCCACCAGGCGCTTGGTCAGCGCCAGCCCGAGGCCCGTGCCCTGGCGGCGTTTGGCGCTGCTGCCATTGAGCTGCTGGAATTCGGTGAAGAGTTTGTCGACGTCTTCGGCCGCGATACCGGCACCGCTGTCACGCACCTCGACGCGAAAGTGCTGCTCGTCGGCGGCCAGCACACGCACGCCCACGTAGCCGGCGTCGGCGCTGAACTTCAGCGCGTTGGAGAGGAAGTTGTAGAGCACCTGCTTGTAGCGCCCGGGGTCGAGTTCGATGTCGTTCAACGTCGCATCGAATTCGATCACGATCCGGACCGACTTCTGCGCGGCGATGACGCTCAGGATGTCGGCCACCTCTTCGGTCAGCAAGCGCAGGTCCACCGGCTCGGGGAAGAAGCTGAGCTTGCCCGATTCGACCTTGGCCAGGTCGAGCACGTCGTTGATGAGCTGCAGCAGGTGTTTGCCGCTGCTCAGGATGTGGCCGAGAAAAACTTCGTACTTGGGCGAGACGGCGTCGACGCGGCCGTCGATGAGCAGCTGCGAGAAACCGATGATGGCGTTGAGCGGCGTGCGCAGCTCGTGCGACATGTTGGCCAGGAACGCGCTCTTCAGCCGGCTCGCGGTTTCCATGCGCTGGTTCTCCAACTGCAGCGCCGCGACGCGTTTGCGGTCGGTGATGTCGCGCACGGATGCGAGCCAGGCCTGCTCGTCCTCCCACTCGATGCGCACCACGCGCATCTCACACGCCCGTTCGCCATCGGCGCGGCTGATGTGCAGCTCGATCGGCGCGCCGTCGTCCAGCGCAAACCCGAGCGGCTCTTGTTGCAGCACCTCGCGGCTCTTGCCGAAGAGTTCGATCGCCGCCTGGTTCGCATAGCGCACGCTGCCGAAGGGGTCGACGAGCAGGATGCCGTCGGGCGCGGCGTCGAGCAGGGCTTCGAACTGGCGCCGCTGCGCGCGCTTGCGGTCGATGATTTGCACCACGCAGCGCCAGAACAGGCGGCTGTTGGACTCGTCCTTGCGGAACAGATCTTCGGCGCCTTCGTTACGCGCCTGCATGCGCATGGCGTCGTCGACCTGCCCCGACATGGCGATGATCGGCGCATGCGCCTTCACCCTCTTGATGCGGCGCACGGTCTCGACGCCGATCGAGTCGGGCAGGTTCAGGTCGAGGATGATGGCGTCGACCACGCGCGAGGACATCAGCACCGAGACGGCATCGGCCAGAGTGGTGGCGCGGCTCACCACGAATTCCTGCAACCACGACTCGGCCAGCCGCTCGCAGGTCAGGTCGGCATCGCCGGGGTTGTCTTCCACCAGCAGGATGTGATGCGGCGGCGGGCCGGCCGCAGGGCGCGCATCAAAGTCAGTAGCAAGGTTCATGTGTTGGGCATTTGAAGGCCGCTCCCTCTTGCGCCGGCAAGGGCTTGCGTCGATCAGCCGGCGTGGCGCCGAGCATGCACGTGGCGGTTGACACACGCCACCTGCACAACTGGCTGCACCGGCCACCATCGTGCCTTCACAACCGTGCTTGTGGTCAACCGATTCGGGCCGCGTTCGACCTCAGCCGTGCCGTGCGCACCCCCGCGCGGCGCTCGAAGCGCAAGACCTCTTCACGCATCGCCGCGGGCAGCCCCAGCGTGTCGAGCGCGACTCAAGCCAGGCCGTCGAGCACGCGCGCGGCGTCGTCGAACTGCAGCTTGTCGATGTGCTCGCTCAAGGTGTCGAAGGCGGCCGGATCGAGCAGCTGGCGCAACTGTGGCGACACCGCCTTGAAGCGCTCGAGCGCACTCAGGTTCTGCGCCCGCAGCAGCGTGGCGAAGTCGATCAGCGCTTGTGGATCGCCGTGCACATCGGCATACGTTGGCATGGCGACATCGGGCGTTTGCGCGGCGTCGAGCACGGCGCCGGCGTGGCGCTTCAGGTGCTGGATCTGCCAGCGCAGACGCAAGGCCAGGCTCGCGGCCCAGGCCTGGTTGCCGGCGCGGCAGGCGGCTTCGGTCTGCCCGGCCAGGCGGTGGATGTGGCCCGCCCCCAGCGTGCCGGCACTGCCCTTGAGGCTGTGCATGCGTGAGGCGTACACGGCCATGGCCGCCGCGTCAGTGGCGCCGGCAGGCGGCAGCTCGAGGTCGCCGAATTCGCCCAGCAGCCGGCGCAGCATCGAGCGGAACAGCGCCGCATCGCCACGCAGGCGCTGACTCACGTCCTGCGGGTCGATGCCCTCGACCTGCGGCCAGCCGGCAACGCCGTCGCCGCGGCTGCCGGCCGGCGCCGCAAGCTCGCGCGCCGCGGGCTGCGCTGCCAGTGCCAGGTGCTTGCGGATGCAGCGTACCAACGCGCGCGGGTCGATCGGCTTGCTGATGAACTCGTTCATGCCGGCATCGACGCAGCGCTGGCGTTCGCTCGTCAAGGCGCCGGCCGTCAGCGCCACGATGGGCAGCTCGGCCAGGCCGAGCCGGCCGCGAATGATGCGTGTCGCCTGCTCGCCGCCCATCACCGGCATCTGCACGTCCATCAGCACGATGTCGAAGGTCCGCGCGTCGGGCACGTCATCGGCCACGGTGCTTGTGAGGGCGATGCCTTTGGCCTGGGCATCGTGGGCCAGCAGTTCCGAGACTTCCTTCAGTGCGTGTTTCAGGCCGAACGGCACACGCTCCAGTGCGAGCTCGCCGGCTTCGATCTTGGACAGGTCGAGCACGTCGTTGATGATCGCCAGCAGCGACTTGCTGGCGAGGTTGAGCTTGTCGAGGTAGGCGCCCTGTTGCGCGTCGAGCTGCGTCTGCCCAAGCAGATAGGTCAGGCCGATGACGGCGTTCATCGGCGTGCGGATCTCGTGGCTCATGTTGGCCACGAACTGGCTTTTCGCGCGGTTCGCTGCGGCCACCTGGCGATCGCCCTCGTGTTTGTGCAGCGCCATCTCGATCGTCAGCTGCAGGTCGCGTTCCTCGAACGGCTTGGTCATGAAGCCATAAGGCCCGGCGGCCTTGGCGCGCTGCAGCGTGGCCGCGTCGGCATGGGCCGAGAGGAAGATCACCGGCATGTCGAAATCGCGACGCAGGATGCGCGCCGTTTCGATGCCGTCCATGGCACCGTCGATGCGGATGTCCGACAGCACCAGGTCGGGCCGCTCACGCCGCGCCATCGCGATCGCCTCTTCGCCCGAGGAGGCGATGCCGCAGACCTTGTAGCCCTGGCGGATAAGCCGGTCCTCAAGGTCGGCGGCGATCACCGCCTGGTCTTCAACCAGCATCAGCGTGGCAGTGGTCATGTCGTCTCCGCTGTCGAAGGCTACTACCGCGAAGCAGCGCTTGAAGCTGCGAACAAAAGGCCGAACACTCGCCATTTCGGCGCGAGGCCAACTACTTTGCGTCTCGGGCAAGCCTGACCAGGGTTGTGCGCAACCGTCCTATGCTTGGTCGATGCCAACATGCCGCCCTGCGGCATAGCCTTCAACCGGCCACCGAGGACCTACGCATGAGCAAGTACGACAACATCCTGCAGACCATCGGCAACACACCGGTGGTGAAGATCGGCAAGCTGGCACCGCCCGGCATCGACCTCTACGTGAAGATCGAGGCCTTCAATCCGCTGGGTTCGGTGAAAGACCGCCTCGCGCTCGGCGTGATCGAAGACGCCGAGAGATCCGGCGCACTCAAACCCGGACAGACAGTCGTCGAAGCGACAAGCGGCAACACAGGTATCGGTCTCGCAATGG
>JANLYV010000495.1:0-18256 GCA_031365825.1 Rubrivivax sp.
CGAGGTGACGTTCGACATCGACGCCAACGGCATCCTGCACGTCAACGCCAAGGACAAAGGCACGGGCAAGGAAAACAAGATCACCATCAAGGCGAACTCGGGCCTGTCGGAAGCCGAGATCGAAAAGATGGTGAAGGACGCCGAGATCAACGCCGCCGAAGACCACAAGAAACTCGAGTTGGTGCAGGCGCGCAACCAGGCTGACGCGATGCTTCATTCGGTGAAGAAGAGCCTCGCCGAGCATGGCGACAAGCTCGACGCCGGCGACAAGGAGAAGATCGAAGCGGCGTTGAAGGAAGTCGAAGAATCACTCAAAGGCGACGACAAGGCCGACATCGAAGCCAAGACCGAAACGCTGATGACGGCCAGCCAGAAGCTCGGTGAGAAGGTCTACGCCGAGCAGGCCGCAGCCGCGGCGGCGGCCGGTGCGGGTGCTGGTGGCGCCGAAGCGCCGCAGCCATCGCCTGGCTCGCAAGGTTCTTCGAGCAAACCGACCGACGACAACGTGGTCGACGCCGAGTTCAAGGAAGTGAAGAAATAGGACTTCAGCCAGGCCCGTGGCCTGGTGGAGTGCTTCGCCGCGTTTGAGATGTCAGGTTCGTGCCTGCACCTCAACGCGGCGATTCTGTTGATGTGACCTGAGGCGGTTCATGGCAAAGCGCGACTACTACGACATCCTCGGTGTGCCCAAGAACGCCACCGAGGAAGACATCAAGAAGGCTTATCGCAAGCTGGCGATGAAGCACCACCCTGACCGCAACCAGGGTGACGATGCGAAGAAGTCGGAAGAGAAATTCAAGGAGGGAAAAGAAGCCTACGAGATGCTCTCCGACGCGCAAAAGCGCGCCGCCTATGACCAATACGGCCATGCAGGTGTCGACCCCAGCATGGGTGGTGGCCGGCCGGGTGCCGAGGGTTTCGGCGGTTTTGCCGATGCCTTCGGCGACATCTTCGGCGACATCTTCGGCGGTGGCGGCCGCCGCGGCGGTGGCGGGCAGCAGGTGTACCGCGGCAACGATCTCAGCTACGCGATGGAGATCACGCTCGAAGAGGCGTCGGCCGGCAAGGAGACGCAGATCCGCATCCCGAGTTGGGAGACCTGTGAGACCTGCCACGGCAATGGCGCCAAACCCGGCACCAGCCCCAAGACCTGCAGCACCTGCAACGGCTCGGGCACGGTGCACATGCGCCAGGGGTTCTTCAGCATCCAGCAGACGTGCCCGCATTGCCGCGGCAGCGGCAAGATCATTGCTGAGCCGTGCATCACCTGCTCGGGTGCCGGCAAGATCAAGAAGCAAAAGACGCTGGAAGTGAAGATACCCGGCGGCATCAACGAAGGCATGCGCATTCGTTCCGCCGGCAACGGCGAGCCCGGATCCAACGGCGGGCCGGCTGGCGACCTGTTCATCGAAATTCGCATCAAGCAGCACGAGATCTTCGAGCGCGATGGCGACGACCTGCACTGCAACGTGCCGGTGGCGATGACCACCGCCGCACTCGGCGGCTCGATCGAGGTGCCGACGCTGACGACCAAGGCCGAGATCGAATTGCCCGAAGGCACACAGCACGGCAAGACCTTCCGGCTGCGCGGCAAGGGCATCAAGGGCCTGCGCTCAAGCTACCCGGGTGATCTGTACTGCCACATCACGGTGGAGACGCCGGTGAAGATCACCGAGCACCAGCGCAAGCTGCTGAAGGAACTGGACGAGTCGTTTCGCAAGGCCGGTGACCGTCACTCGCCCAATTCGAAGAGCTGGACCGACAAGGTAAAAGATCTGTTCAAGTAGTGCGCGCGTCTTGGCCGGCGGTTCGCCTGCAGCGAGCCGATCAGAAGAGCCTTTGCTGAACGCTCTCGTCAAGGCCACCACGCGCAGTTTGCAAGTTGGGTGGACGGAACTGACCCAGGTCCAGCTCAACGCGCTTGCGATTGAGCCCCAGCCTGTCAGCGCACTTCGTGAAACGCTGGCGCAACAGCTGCGCCCAAAGGCCTGTGCCCGTCATGCGCGTGCCGAACTGGGCATCGTTTTCACGGCCGCCACGCATCTCGCGCACTCGGGCCATCACCCGCGCCGCGCGCTCGGGAAAGTGCTGCGCCAGCCATTGCTGGAACAACGGGTTCACTTCCCAGGGCAGCCGCAGCACGATGCTGAAGGCCGAACTCGCGCCGGCGTTTCTGGCCGCGGTCAGCACCGTTTCAAGCTCGGGCTCGTTGATGAATGGAATGATCGGCGAGACGCTCACACCCACCGGCACACCTGCCTGGGCCAGCGTTTCGATGGTGCGCAAGCGGCGCGCGGGCGCAGCGGCGCGAGGTTCGAGAATGCGCGCCAGGGCCGGGTCGAGCGTGGTGATCGACACGTAGACAGCCACCAGGTTTTCCTGCGCCATGGGCGCGAGCAAGTCGAGGTCGCGCTCCACGAGGCTCGACTTGGTGATGATGGAAAACGCGTGCCGCGTCTCACTCAACACTTCGATCACCGAGCGCGTGATGCGCAGGCGCCTCTCCACCGGCTGATAGGCGTCGGTCACCGAGCCGACATTGAGTGGCAGCGGCGTGTAGCTGCGTGCCGCAAAGGCTTGACGCAGGCGTTCAGCCGCGTTGACTTTGGCGACGATACGGGTTTCGAAGTCCAGACCCGGTGAAAGATTCAGAAAGCTGTGGGTGGGCCGCGCGTAGCAATAGATGCAGCCGTGCTCACAGCCGCGATAGGGGTTGATCGAGAGGTCGAAACCGATGTCAGGTGAGTCGTTCCCCGCCAGGATCGAGCGCACGTTCTCCTCGAGCACCTGCGTCTGCGGGTGCAAGGCTTCCTGTTCTGCGATCTGCTCGAGGTTCCCCCAGCCGTCGTCGAAAGCCTCGCGTGCGTTCTCATTGAAGCGATGCTGGATCGCCCAGACCGTTCCCCGCCCTTTCATTGGCAAGGGCGGCGCCATCGGTACCGGCTCATCGTTCTTGGGCGTGCGCAACATGCTGTAAATATATACAGCTATGCCAGGTGGCGCAAGCGGGTCCGGCTCAGTAGTCTGCTGCGACTCCTGCCGCGAGGTTCTCGAACTTCGTCTGAGGCTTCAGGAAAGTCAGCTTCACGGTGCCCACCGGGCCATTGCGCTGCTTGCCGATGATGAGTTCGGCCACACCGGGTTCCTTGGTTTCCTTGTTGTAATACTCGTCGCGGTAGATGAACATGATGACGTCCGCATCTTGCTCGATGGCGCCGGACTCGCGCAGGTCACTCATCATCGGCCGCTTGTCATTGCGTGACTCGACGCTGCGGTTGAGCTGCGACAGCGCCACCACCGGGCACTGCAGTTCCTTCGCCAGGGCTTTCAGGCCACGCGATATTTCGCCGATCTCCGTGGCGCGATTTTCTTCGCTGCTAGAGTTGCCGCTCATCAGCTGCAAATAGTCGATAACGATCAAACCGAGGGTGCCGCCAAATTGCCTGGCCATGCGCCTTGCCCGCGCACGCAACTCGGCCGAGGTCAAGGCCGGCGTCTCGTCGATGAAGACCTGGGCCTGCTTCAAGCGGTCCACGGCTTCGGCCAGCCGCGTCCATTCGTCGCCCGCCAGTTTGCCGGTTCGCAGCCGTTGCTGGTCGATGCGGCCGAGCGAACCCACCAGCCGTAAAGCCAGCTGCGATGCACCCATTTCCATTGAAAACACGAGCACGGGCAGGCCTTCATTCACCGACACATGTTCGGCCATGTTCAGCGCAAATGCGGTCTTGCCCATCGACGGTCTGGCGGCCAGCACGATGAGATCGCCTTTCTGCAAGCCCGCGGTCAAGCGATCGAGATCGTAAAAACCGGTGCGCACGCCTGTCACGTCTTCGGCGCCGTTTTCGTGCAGCTCGTTGACACGATCGAGCAACGCGACCATCAGTTTGTCGATGCTCTGGAAGCCCTGGCGCTGACGCGACGTCTCTTCGCCAATGCGGAAGATCTTGGTCTCGGCTTCGTCGAGGATCTGCCCGGCACCGCGGCCCTGGGGGTTGAATGCCTGCGTGGCGATTTCGTCGCTGGCGGCGATAAGCTTGCGCAGCACGGCGCGCTCGCGCACGATCTCGGCGTAGCGGCGCATGTTGGCCGCGCTCGGCACACTTTGCGCCAGCGCATTGAGGTATGCGAGACCACCACTGTCGTCAGCGCGACCGAGGCTTTGCAGCTGCTCGAACACGGTGATGACGTCTGCCGGCCGCGACGTCGAGACCAGGGTGCCGATGGCCGCGAAGATCAGCCGGTGCTCGAAGCGATAGAAATCACCGTCGGTCAACAGATCAGCGGCACGGTCCCAGGCCAGGTTATCCAGCAGCAGTCCGCCCAACACACTTTGTTCGGCTTCGACCGAATGCGGCGGCACGCGCAGCCGTGCAATGTCGTCGTCACGCGGCGTGTTGGCGGGGTTCAGTGCGTCGAAAACGGCAGACATCGAACGATCATAGAACGGCCCTGCCCAGCTCCTGTGCATAGAGCTGTGGACAAGATTGCCAAGTCCGGTGGACAAGCGCGAAAGATCGTGTTGCCAATGGAAAAGCCGCCCGTGGGCGGCTTCGGTCAGCACGAATAGCGGCTGCGGTCAGGCGAGCTTTTCCTTGATGCGCGCTGACTTGCCGCTGCGCTGGCGCAGGAAGTACAGCTTCGCACGGCGCACGTCACCGCGGCGCTTGACTTCAATGCCTGCGAGCAAGGGGCTGTACAGCTGGAAGGTGCGTTCCACGCCCTCGCCGCTGGCGATCTTGCGCACGATGAAGCTGCTGTTCAGGCCGCGATTGCGCTTGGCGATGACCACGCCTTCGTAGGCCTGCACGCGCTTGCGTGTGCCTTCGACGACGTTGACGTTGACGACGACCGTGTCGCCAGGCGCGAATGCCGGAATGGTGCGGTTGAGGCGAGCGATTTCTTCTTGCTCGAGCGTTGCGATGATGTCCAAAGGGGTTTCTCCAGGCGATCTTGACCGGCGCGGTGTGTGAATTTGAAAGCGGCCGTCAGAGGATCGAAAAGCCTTTGATTATAGCCCGAGCAACGTCAAATAGGCTTCATCAGCCGCAGCCAGCTGGCCGTGGGCGCGTGCCGATTCGATCAAGTCGGGGCGGCGCCGCGCCGTTAGTTCCAGCGCACGCTCGCGCCGCCAGCGTGCAATCTGCCCATGGTGGCCCGACATCAAGATAGGCGGCACGGCCATCGCGCAGCCCTCCGGCAGCGCCAGCACCTCAGGGCGGCTGTAGCACGGGCCCTCGAGCAGACCTTCGGAAAAACTGTCCTGCTCATGCGACGCCGCCGTCATCACACCTTGCTGAAGCCGCGTCACTGCGTCGAGAAGTGCCAGCGCCGGCAACTCGCCACCGGACACTACGAAGTCACCGAGACTTATCTCGTGCGTGACGCAGGCGTCGATGAAACGCTGGTCGACGCCCTCGTAACGACCACAAACCAGCACCGCGCCGCCGCCCCCGGCAAATTCACGCACCAGCTTCTGCGTCAGCGGTGTTCCTGACGGTGTGAAATGCACCACAGGACAGCTTGTTGGCTCGGCGCGCTCGGCGCGCACCGACTGCAAGGCAAGCAACAAGGGCGTCACAAGCATCACCATGCCCGGACCGCCACCAAAGGGGCGATCATCCACGCGACGATTCGCACCGTCGGCGAAGTCGCGCAGCGGCCACATTCGCACATCAACCTGAGAAGTGCCAAATGCGCGGCGCGTCACGCCCAGCTTCAGGTGTGGCGTAAACAGCTCAGGAAATAGCGTGATGACGTCAAAGCGCATGCACGCACCTCAGTCGTCGAAGGCCCAATCAACGGTGATCGTGCGCGCGCTCATGTCGACCTTGTCAACGTAGGCAGCGACGAAAGGAATCAAGCGCTCCTGGCCCTGGCCGTCCTTCGTTGACAGGCGAAGCACGCAGTGGGGACCGGTCTCAATGAGCCCGACCACCTCACCCAACCTTGCATCCTGCCGATCGACAACACGCAGGCCGATGAGGTCGACCCAATAGAACTCGTCAGCGTCCGGTGTCGGGAAACTCGCGCGCCCGATGAAGATGCGCCAACCGGCTAACGCCTGTGCGGCGTCGCGATCGTCCAGTTCTTGAGTCGTTGCCACGACGTATTCACCCTGTTCACGTGCCTGCGTGATGCGCAATGCACGGGCATCCGCCATGGTTGTTCCTGCGAGCCTGGGCTTCAACGCTTCGGCCTCGCCGGCATGAACGAACCAACGCTTGGAGGAAAACAGTGCCTGCGGGTCGGTGGAAAAGGCCTTGACCTTGAGGCCACCTTTGACACCCCAGGCGCCCATGATGCGGCCAACTTCCACCGCATCATCGGGCCATGCTGGCTCGTCGTCGGCCAGCGCCGGGTGAGGCGTGCCCACCCCAGACAACGATCAGGCCGCCTTCTTTGCCTGGTCAACCAGGCGAGCCACAGTGGGCGACAGTTGCGCACCCACGCCCGCCCAATGGGTGACGCGATCAAGCGACACGCGCAGCGGCTGCTCGCCACCTGCGGCCATGGGGTTGTAGAAACCCACGCGTTCGATGAAACGGCCATCACGGCGTTCGCGCGAGTCAGCCACCACGATGTTGTAGAACGGGCGCTTCTTGGCGCCGCCGCGGGCCAGACGGATCACGACCATGTCGAAAACTCCTTGAAACTCTTGTCGATCAGCCGACCAGGAGACACACAGGGCGGTTGATCAGGATGGTTGCAAGCGAGCCATGCACGAACGCCGCGCACGGGCTTCCTCTCACACAATGCCAGTACCGTAGATACGCCTGCCGCAAGCGCTCAGGTCACCCCGCGCACTCTGGGCCAGGCCGGCACCGAGAACTGCTCATTATAAACTCTAGCGATGCCTTTGCCTCTCTCGCCATGAGCCAGCAGCACTTGTTGTTGCGCCCAAGCGTGTCGGGCGATCTGCAGGCCATGGCAGCCATCTACGCTCACCATGTGTTGCGCGGCACCGCCAGTTTCGAGCTCGAGGCGCCAAGCTTGCACGAGTTTGCCAGGCGGCACGCCGAGGTCCGCGACAAGTCACTGCCCTGGATCGTGGCCGAGCAGTCCGGAAAGTTGATGGGCTATGCCTACGCCGACCAGTTTCGCGCACGCCCGGCCTATCGCTTCACGCTGGAGGATTCGATCTACCTTGACAACGAGGCACGTGGTCGCGGCATCGGGCGTTTGCTGCTGGCAGAACTCATTGCGCGTTGCGAAGACATTGGGGCACGGCAGTTGCTGGCGGTGATTGGCGATGCCGCTGCCAACACGGCATCGATCGGGCTGCATCGCAGTCTGGGCTTTGAAGACACCGGCCTGCTTGCATCCGTCGGCTGGAAATTTGGCGCGTGGCGCGACGTAAAGCTGATGCAGCGTACGCTGGGTTCTGGCGCGGAACGTGTGGCGCCGGTTTGATTCGCTACCGGTGCAAATCGCTGGCCACCTGGCTGGCAACGTTGGTGGGTGCATTGGGCGTGCACCGCTTCTATCTCCATGGGTGGCGCGACGCGCTCGGCTGGCTACACCTTATCCCGACCAGCATGGGGCTGGCCGGCGTGCAGCGCATGCGTCTGCTCGGGCAAGATGACCGTCTGGCATGGCTGCTCATTCCGCTGCTGGGTCTGATGATCTCGCAGGCAGCGCTCGTGGCCATCGTCTGGGGACTGACACCAGACGCGCGTTGGGACGAGAAACTAAATGCCGGGCTGCCGCCTCGGCCCACGCGTTGGGCTCCAGTCCTCGGCGTGGTGGCTGCGCTCCTGATGGGTGGCACCGTGCTGATGGGAACCATCGCCTTCACAGTCCAGCGCTTCTTCGAGTGGCAGCTCGGCCAGTGACGCTCAGAAGAGCAGGAAGCTGACGCCGTAGAACACGGCAGCGATGAAAGCCGTGGCCGGGATGGTGAAGATCCACGCCATCACGATGCTGCGGGCCAGGCCCCAGCGAACTGCCGACGCGTTGCGCACCGACCCGACGCCGAAGATGGCGCCGGTGATGGTGTGGGTAGTGGACACAGGGATGCCCATGGACGACGCCAGAAATAGCGTGATCGCGCCGCCGGTTTCGGCACAGAAGCCTCCCACGGGTTTGAGTTTGGTGATGCGCTGGCCCATGGTCTTCACGATGCGCCAACCACCGAAGAGCGTGCCCAAACCAATGGCAACATAACAGCACCAGATGACCCAACTCGGAGGCATCTTGTCGGCAGCGGTGGAGTAGCCGGCGGCAATCAAAAGCAGCCAGATGATGCCGATGGTCTTCTGCGCGTCGTTGCCGCCGTGCCCCAGCGAATACAGGCCGGCGCTGATGAGCTGCAGCCGGCGAAAGCGGTTGTCGACACGCAGCGGCGACGAGCGACGGCACAGCCACGCCACGGCCACCATCAACAGCGATCCGAGCAGAAAACCCATGGCCGGCGAGACGAAGATGAACGCGACCGTCTTGAGCACGCCGGCGCCGATGAGTGGGCCGCTGCCGGCCTTGGCCATGGTGGCGCCGACGATGCCGCCAATCAGCGCATGCGAGCTGCTCGAGGGGATGCCGTACCACCAGGTGACAACATTCCAGGCAATGGCGCCAATGAGCGCGCCGAAGATCACGTGCTGGTCGACCACGGCCGGGTCGACGATGCCCTTGCCCACCGTTGCAGCCACCTTCAGCTGAAAGATGAAAATGGCCACGACGTTGAAGAACGACGCGAACGCCACGGCTTGGTGCGGCTTGAGCACACCCGTCGAGACCACGGTGGCAATGGAGTTGGCCGCGTCGTGGAAGCCGTTCATGAAGTCGAACAGCAGCGCGAGCACGACCAGCATCGCGACGACCCAAAAGGCAATCGGCAGGGTTTGCATCAGCCGCGCCCGTCAGGAATTTTCGAGCACGACACCTTCGACCAGATTGGCTACATCCTCGCAACGATCGGAGATCGACTCCAGGTGCTCGATCACCGCCTTGACCTTGATGAGCTCGCGCGTGTCGGGCTCCTCGCGGAACAGGCGCGACATGGCGCTGCGCATCACGCGGTCGGCGTCGGACTCGAGACGGTCAATCTCCTCACAGGTCTTCAGTGCCGATTCGGCCACCTGCGCATCCTTCAGCCGCGGCAACAGCGTGACCACGTGCTGTACACGCTCGCAACAGCGCACCGAGATTTCCGCCAGGCGCACGACGTCGTCGCCGATGCGTTGCAGGTCGTACAACGACATGACCTCACTCGAGTCCTGCAGCAGGTCGAGGATGTCGTCCATCGCATTGATCAGGCCGTGGATCTGCTCGCGGTCGATCGGCGTGATGAAGCTGCGGTGCAGCTCGCGATTGACTTCGGCCGTGACCTTGTCGGCCGCGCGTTCCGCAGCATCCACCTCAGCCATGTATTTGTCGCGTAACGTCAGGTCGGCGTAGTTCTCGACCATGGCCATGAAGGCCCTGGCGCCTTCACCGATGCGTGCCCCATGCTCGTTGAAAAGCGCAAAGAAGTTCCCCTCGCGCGGCAGCAGTTTGCCAAAGACCATGAGTGCTCCAATTCGTAGTCGGCTGATGCGCCAGCGCGTTGTTCAACGATTGTAGGTGGCGCAGTTTGTGCGGCGGCGCCTGATCCGTGCATCAGCCATCGGCGAATCACGACGAACCGGGCTCGTCCGTCGGGCCAGCCTCGGCGCCCGCCGCAGCAGGTTTGCGGCGCCTGCGACGACGACGTTTCGGCGCATCCGCGGTATCGCTGACGTCGTCGTGGAGCACGATGTCGACCGCGTCGGTGTCCGCCCCACCCTGCGCTGCCGGTACTTGCACCGGTTTGGCCTCGCGCGCATTCGGCTTCGGAACGCGACGTGCAGGCGCCGACTCGCGCACCGCCTGCACCAGGGCCGCTCGCTCGTCGTCGTTGCCAAGGTGATAGTCCTCCCACCAGTCGGCAAGCGCGCCGTCGACTTCACCGCTGTCAGCGCGCAGGCGCAGGAAGTCATAGCCGGCGCGAAACCGCGGCTGCGCTTCCAGGGCTTGAGCGCTGCTGCCTGTGCGGCGGTCAAAGCGTGGCTGCATCAGCCAGATCTCGCGCATGTCGCCTGCAAGTTTGCCGCGGCCCGAGATGTCGCCAATGCGTGCGTCGAACACGGCGTCGATGGCTTGTTGCAGCGCCGGAAATGGCAACTCGCCCTGGTCACGCAGTGCGCTCCAGCGCGATTGCACGTCGTGCCACAAGAGGCAGGCCAACATGAAGCTCGGTGCCACCGCGCGACCCTCTGCAACGCGACGGTCGGTGTCGCTCAACGCCAGCTCGACGAACTTGCGCCGCTGCGATGGTGCACTGTCGACTGCGAAGGCTGCATCGAGCACCGGGAACACACCACGGTCGAGTCCCTGGCGACGCAGCTGTTCGATGCTTGCCAGCGAATGCCCGGTCTGAAGCAGCTTGACCATCTCGTCGAACAGGCGCGACGCCGGCACGTTGGCCAACAGCGCCGACATCGCCTTGATCGGCCGCTGCGTCGCCGGCTCCAGGCCGAAGCCAAGCTTGGCCGCAAAGCGCACAACACGCACGATGCGCACCGGGTCCTCGCGGTAGCGTGTTTCAGGGTCGCCGATCATGCGCAGCACGCGCGCACGCGCATCGGGCAGGCCTCGGTGGTAGTCCACCACCAACTGGCGCACCGGGTCGTAGTACATCGCGTTGACGGTGAAGTCGCGCCGCGCGGCATCTTCGATCTGCGGGCCCCAGACGTTGTCGCGCAGCACACGGCCGCTGGCATCGACGACGTGTGCCTTGTCGGAGATCTCGCGCTTGGCGGTTTTCTCGTTGCCTTCCACCTGGTCTGCCGCCGTCGCGTCCAGATAGGCGCGGAAGGTCGAGACCTCGATGACTTCGTGTTCACGGCCGCGCCCGAAGACCACGTGCACCAGGCGGAAACGCCGGCCGATGATGAAGGCACGCCGGAAAAGCGACTTCACCTGTTCAGGCGTGGCATCGGTTGCGACGTCGAAGTCCTTGGGCCGCATGCCCACCAGGAGGTCGCGCACGGCGCCGCCCACGATGTAGGCCTCGAAGCCCGCGTCTTTCAGGGTGCGCACGACACGTACCGCGTTCTCGTCGAGAAGCTTGGGGTCGATGCGATGTTCTTCGGCGCCGTACTCCACGCGCGCGCCCTCAGGCGCCAGGGCGGGCGCGGGCGGGGTCGCCGTCTTCGCGGTGCCGAGCAGTCGGCGAATGAACTTCTTGATCATGCTTGCGCGGGTTCGAAGAGCCTGAGGATGGGCCAGCCGCGTTCATTCGCGATCTGCGCCAGCGCCGGGCTGGGATTGGTGGCCACCGGATGAGAAACCTGCTCAAGTAGCGGCAGGTCGTTGATGGAGTCACTGTAGAAATAGATCTGCGAGAAGTCGCTGCGCGACTGGCCGCGGACAGCAAGCCATTGGTCCAGCCGCCCCACCTTGCCTTGTCTAAACGAGGCCGTACCCCGAATGCGACCGTTGACGCGGCCAGCGGCGTCGCGCACCAGTTCGGTGGCGATCAAGTCTCGCACACCGAAGAGTTCGGCGATTGGGCGCGTGACGAACTCATTCGTAGCCGTCACGATGGCCATGGTATCGCCCGCCTGCCGATGTTGGCGAACCAGCGCCAGCGCGTTGGCATGCAGCACCGGACGGATGGACTGCGCGATGAAGTCACGGGTGATATTGACCAGCTCCTGCGCCTCGCGGTCGCGCCATGGCGCCGTGGCGAAGTCGATGTACGCATCGATGTCGAGGGCACCCGCGAGGTACTGCTGGAAGAAGGCGTCGTTGCGTCGGCGGAACTCGGCTTCGTCGGCCCAGCCGATACGCACCATGAATTCGCCAAAGGCATGGTCGGAATCGATGGCGAGCAAAGTGCCGTCGAGGTCAAACAGCGCCAGCCTCATGTGCCGACCTGTTCGATGGCCGAGGCACGCTCGGCAAGCATCTGCTTGAGAAGCGGCACCGTGACCGAGCGCAACCGCGACAACGCGAACTCGTCGAGCTCATCCAGCAGTTCCATCAGCGACTTGAGGTCGCGCGCGAAGCGGTTGAGCAGGAAGGTCATGACCTCGTCGGACAGCAGGATGCCGCGGCGGTCGGCCTCGCGGCGCAGAGCGGCACGACACTCAGCGTCGTTCGGGCAGGTCATCGCGAACACGTGACCCCAGGCCAGGCGTGTGCGCAAGTCGTCGCGCAGTGGCAAATCAACCGGCGGCAAGCGCCCGGCCGCAAGCACTTGAACGCCGTGCGACGCGGCATGGACAAAGAGCGCGAATGCAGCTTGCTGGGCCGGCGCATCCAGTGCCTCACATTGGTCGATCGTGACCAACGCCCAGTCCGGCGTAAGCGGCCACGGTGCCGTATCACCGGCGCAGAAGCTACCGGCACGCCGGCCGTCTTGCTGCAACTCGTGGGACAGCGCACGCAGTAGGTGCGACTTGCCGCTTCCCGTCGGCCCCCACAAGTACACCGGTGGCGCCGGCAAGACCAATGTGCGCAAGTGTTCCAACGCGGCCTGATTGGACCCGGCAATGAAGGACTCGAACGTGGGTGTCGTGTCGGGCCCAATAGCCAACGGAATCTGCTGCATGTCAGGGTTCAGTGCCGCATCGGACCGCCGCGTTGGCGCCAATGCGCCACGCGGCGCTGCAATGCATCGGCGTCAGCCGCTCCGGGGCAATGCCTGAGGTAGTCAGCAATGTCGCGCTGCGCCTGCGCCATCCTGCCGATTTCCGCCAGCACCAGCCCTCGATCGCGTCGCTCTTCCCACGACTGCGGCAAGAGCACGACCAGGCGTTCCTGCACCGCCAGCAGCCGCTGCCATTGGGCAGCTGCGTGGTGAATCGCCTTGAGGTTGCGCAGCAGGCGGGCGATGACCTCGCGCGCGGTGGCCGGCTGCAGGAACAAGCCCAAGGGCGCATCGAAATCGCCCAGCAGGCCGCGCTGCTGGCGCACTGGTGCCAGCCGCTCTTCGAGCTCCTGCTGCGACAGCGAATACCCCGTGAACGGGTCGATCACCGCTTCGCCGCCAGACATGCGCAACTTGACCAGAAAGTGCCCAGGGAAAGACACGCCACAGGCGCTCAGACCCACCTGCGAGGCCAGTTCGACATAGAGCATGGCCAGCGTAATCGGTATGCCACGACGCGTTGCCAGCACATCTGGCAAATAGCTGTTTCTTGGGTCGTAGTAGTCGTTGACGTTGCCGGCAAAACCAAGCTCGTGAAAGAAGTATTGGTTCAGCAGCCGCATGCGCTGCAGCGGCGCCGCGTCGGCCGGGATGCGTTGGCACAGCCTATGCGCCAGCGCGTCCACCTGGGCCAGCAGCCCTTGCGTGTCCAGCTGTGGGTACTCGTCCTGCGCGACATTCGCGGCGGCTTCAAGCAACGAGAAGCTGTCGTCGTCGGCGACCAGCGCCGCAAAGAATTGCAGTGCGGTGGGAGCTTCGAAACGAATTGGCGACGCCATGCGTCCCATTGTCGCGCGGCGGCCAGGGGTCACGCGCGCCGCACGAATGCCGACCAGCGCATGCCCAGAGCCCACAGGCCTCCGCCGTAGATGAAGATGGCGACGGTGAGTGCAGCTGCCAATGCACCCAGGCGCAACGGCCAACGCGATTGCAGGCCGACCCAGTCGACTGCCTGCGCCGCCCATGCCAATCCAGCTCCCATCAAGGCACAAGCAAGCAAGACGCGCACCAGGAACGCAGGCCAGCCCGGACGGGGGCGGTAAATGTCCATCCGACGCAATCCGACCAGCAGCAGCAGGGCATTGAGCAGGGCGCCCAGTCCGATCGACAGCGCCAAACCGGCATGGCCGAGCCAGGGCACGAGCGTGAAGTTCGCCGCCTGGGTGGCGAGAAGTACGACGACCGCGATCTTCACGGGCGTGCGCACATCCTGGCGTGCATAGAACCCAGGGGCCAATACCTTGACCGCCACCAGACCCAACAAACCCACGCCGTATCCGCGCAGCGAGCGCACGGTCTGATGCACATCGTTCGCGTCGAAGGCACCGATGTGGAAGAGTACCGTCACCAGTGGCAGCGGGAAGATGACAAGCGCCACCGCACAAGGCAAGGCCAGCAAAACGACCAGGCGCAGGCCCCAGTCGAGCAGGTCCGAATAGCGTTCGGCCTCGTTGCTGCTGCGCGCCGCGGCCAGCTGAGGCAGCAACACCACGCCAAGAGCCACGCCCAACAAGCCCACGGGGAACTCCATCAGGCGGTCGGCATAGGTCAGCCACGACACAGCGCCAACGGCCACGTGCGAGGCGATTTGTGTGTTCAGCAGCATCGAGAGCTGCGCAACCGACACGCCGAGCAATGCCGGAGCCATCAACGTAAGCATGCGACGTACGCCTGGGTGCTTGCATGCCGCGCGTAAGCGCGACCAACCGAAAGTCACGCGCGGAATGACCCCGGCGCGGTGCAAAGCGGGAATTTGCACCGCAAGCTGCAACATGCCGCCAAGCATCACACCGGCCGCCAGCGCAAGGATGGGTTGCATGCCCCACGCCTTGAAGAGTGGTGCACCCCAGACCGCGCCTGCAATGACGCTGAGGTTCAAGAGCACCGGCGTCGCCGCAGGCACCGCAAATCGGCGCCAAGTGTT
Organism: Rubrivivax sp.; assembly: GCA_031365825.1. Lineage (GTDB taxonomy): Bacteria > Pseudomonadota > Gammaproteobacteria > Burkholderiales > Burkholderiaceae_C > Rubrivivax. Next base: position 14,598 of record JANLYV010000495.1, read on the forward strand.
GAGAATGCCTGCGCTGAGTGCGACAAGGGACATGAAGCCGATATACGGGAACATCCATCGCGTCATAACCACCGCGAGATCGAACTGCTCGAGCCCTGCAGCCATGGCCCACACCAGCACAGGCGCCGACATCACGCCTACCGCGCAGGTCAGCAGCAGCGCCCACGTCAGCACGGTGGCTACGGCATCAACTAGTTGACGCGTGACTTCGTCGCCATGCACGGTGCGCGATTGCGCCAGCAGCGGCACGAACGCCTGCGAAAACGCCCCTTCAGCGAAGAGGCGTCGAAACAAGTTGGGGATGCGGAAGGCGACGTTGAACGCGTCGGTCAAGGCGCTGGCGCCGAACGCCGAAGCGATGAGCTGATCGCGAACCAAGCCGGTGATGCGCGAGGCCAGGGTCAGCAGAGATACGGTGGATGCGGCCTTGAGCAGATTCATTGCACGTGCCGCGTGCGCAGCGCTGGGCATTATAGGCAGCCGCACTGGTTTGCCTTTCGACTACAGCGGTGCGTGCTATAGTCGAGAGTCTTTGTCCTACTCGCACCTCACGCAGGTGCATTTGAAGCAAACATGGCCACTTCGACCAAAGCCAAGAAGAAAACAGTCCGCCTTGCCTCGGGCCTCAAACGCGCGCGCCAGGACGTGGTGTTGAACGCGAACAACAGTTCGCTGCGCTCGCACTTCCGCACTGTTGTGAAGAACGTGCAGAAGGCCGTGACGGCTGGCGACAAGAGCAAGGCAGGTGAACTGTTCAAGACCGCGCAGAGCGTCATCGACTCTGTAGCCGATAAGGGCATCTTCCACAAGAACAAGGCGGCACGCCACAAGAGCCGCCTTTCCGCCAAGGTGAAGGCCCTGGCGCTGGCCGCCTGAAGGCACGCTGGAATCGCGCCATCGCGGCGCCATGGAAAAGGGCCTGCTCAGCAGGCCTTTCTTGTTTTCCGAGTCTGGCGACGCAGCGCCCCGCGCTATGGCAACAGGCATGCTGCGGAAACCTGCAGCCCGTTGTCACGGGCAAAGTTCATGACGAAGTCCCAGGCCATTGGCTCGAGGTCCTTGAGCGCGTCGCTCACGATGACGCACTTCACCTCGTTGATGACCTGCGGCACGCAGTACGGCGAGTAGCCAATGAACGAGCCGATGCCCCCCGCTCCGCCCCCCGGCCGGAAGCTCGACATCGCGCCAGCCAGTCGCTCCGCCCAATCGCTTGGGCGAAAGCTGCGGCCGTCCTGTGTGATGCCCTGGATGAAGTACTGACGGGGCTTGGTTTGAGTCATGGGCGAGGACGCAATGCGCGAGCCGGTGATGCCCATGTGCTGCACGGCATGCCGCAGGCAACGCGACACTGCGGCGGGCCGAGCCATTGTGCCTTGATGTTGTTGCGTTGCAGCATGCATGGTCGAACCCGCGAAGCGTCGTTCGAAGAATGTCGGCGCAATTGGGGTGACCTTTAGAATGTGCTCCCGGCCGGTGCGTGACCGAAAGGTGACGCGCCGGCCTTGTCTTTGGGCCGCAGACATATCGAAAGGACACGAATGAACGCCCCCGAACGCGCTGTCACCTCCACGATGCCCCACGTGATGAATACCTACGGCCGCCTGCCGTTGGCGCTGTCGCATGGCCGCGGCTGCTGGTTGTGGGACACCGAGGGGCGACGCTACCTGGACGCGCTGGCGGGCATCGCGGTCAACACGCTGGGGCACGGCCACGCCAAGCTGGTGCCGGCCCTGCAGGACCAGGTGGCCAAGCTCATGCACAGCTCCAACTACTACGAGGTGCCGTTGCAGGAACAGCTTGCGGCGAAGCTGTGTGAGCTGTCGGGCCTGTCCAGCGCCTTCTTTTGCAATTCGGGTCTTGAGGCCAATGAAGGCGCGCTGAAGATTGCGCGCAAGTTTGGCCACGACAAAGGTGTCGAGCGCCCCGAGATCATCGTCTTCGAAGGCGCCTTCCATGGGCGCTCGATCGCTACGCTTTCGGCCACGGCCAACCCGAAGATTCAGAAGGGTTTCGGGCCACTGGTCGAAGGCTTCGTGCGCGTGCCGCTGAACGACCTCGCCGCCATCGAGCAAGTGGCGCGCAGCCACCCGAATGTCGTGGCCGTGTTCCTGGAAACGATTCAAGGCGAAGGTGGCATCAACCCGACCACCGTTGAACATCTGCAAGGCCTGCGCCGGGCTTGCGACCAGCACGACTGGCTGCTCATGCTCGATGAAGTGCAATGTGGCATCGGACGCACCGGCAAGTGGTTCGCGCACCAGTGGGCCGGCATTCGTCCCGACGTGATGCCGCTGGCCAAGGGCCTGGCCTCAGGCGTGCCCGTCGGTGCCGTCGTCGCCGGCCCGCGCGCAATGCATGTGCTCGGCCCGGGCAACCATGGCACGACCTTCGGCGGCAACCCGTTGGCCATGCGTGGCGGCGTGGAAACGCTGCGCATCATGGAAGAGGATGGCCTCATTGCCAACGCTGCACGCATGGGTGCGCTGCTGCATGAGCGCCTGGCGCGCGAGTTCGCGGGCTTGCCCGGTGTGGTCGAAATTCGCGGCCAGGGGTTGATGGTCGGCATCGAGCTCGACCGCCCATGTGGCACCTTGCTAAGCCAGGCCGCCGAGGCCGGGCTGATGATCAGCGTCACCGCCGACCGCGTCGTGCGTCTGTTGCCGGCCTTGATCATCAACGAGGCTGAAACGCAGCAGGTCGCCGACATCCTGTGCCCGCTCATCAAGGCCCTCGTCGCCGCACCGGCGCCATGAAGCCGGGCGCGACGCTGATCAAACATTACCTGCAGTTCAAGGACCTGCGCGCCGAGGAGTACGCCTACCTCTTCGAGCGCGCGCGCATCATCAAGACGCGCTTCAAGAACTACGAGAAGTACCAACCGCTGACCGACCGCACGCTGGCCATGATCTTCGAGAAGGCGAGCACGCGCACGCGCGTGAGCTTCGAAGCCGGCATGTACCAGATGGGCGGCTCGGTGGTGCACCTGACCACCGGCGACAGCCACCTCGGCCGCGCCGAACCGGCCGAAGACACCGCGCGCGTCATCAGCCGCCTGGTCGACGTTGTCATGATCCGCACCTACGAGCAACAGATGCTCGAGCGCTTCGCCGCGCACTCGCGCGTGCCGGTAATCAACGGCCTGACCAACGAATACCACCCCTGCCAGATCCTGGCCGACGTCTTTACCTTCATCGAGCATCGTGGTGACATTGAAGGCAAGATCGTGGCCTGGGTAGGCGATGGCAACAACATGGCCAACACTTGGCTGCAGGCGGCCGAGATCCTCGGCTTCACGGTGCACGTCAGCACCCCCAGCGGCTACGAGATCAACGCCGCGGTGGCAGGCATTCGCGACACGCGCTGCTTCAAGCTCTTCAACCACCCGCTGGAAGCCTGTGAAGGCGCGCACCTGGTCACCACCGACGTGTGGACCAGCATGGGCTACGAGGCTGAAAACGAAGAACGCCGCAAGGCCTTCGTCGACTGGTGTGTGGACGACCAGATGATGGCCGTGGCGCAACCGGATGCGCTGTTCATGCACTGCCTGCCCGCACACCGCGGTGAAGAGGTCACCGCCGAAGTCATCGACGGGCCGCAATCAGTGGTCTGGGACGAAGCCGAAAATCGGCTGCATGTGCAAAAAGCCTTGATGGAGTATC
>JANLYV010000519.1:0-4625 GCA_031365825.1 Rubrivivax sp.
CCGCACGCTGTGCAGCGGCACGGGGCTGATGGTGCTGGCAGCCGGTGCACTCAGCACCGCGAGCTGGCTTGCCGCGGCGTTTTTCGGCATGGCACGTCCGCTGCAGGCCTGGCCATTGAGCGTAAGCCTGGGCCTCTACGCTGTGCTGATCGCGGCGGCGCTGCTGGGCGCTGCCGCGCTGGCCCTGGCCGCGCCAAGGGTGCGGGTCTTGCGCCGCGCGTTCCCGGCGCTGCGGTCGCGGCCCGCGCGCGGCGCGCAAACCTCGGCGCTACACGCCGACGTACTGATGCAGCACCTGCGGCGCCGCACGCAGCGCGGCCGAGTCGCCGTGCCAGACCACGCGACCCTTCTCGACGATGTAGTGCCGGTCGGCCAGCCGCAGCAGCGGGCCGATGTTCTTGTCAATGACCACAAGCGCCAGTCCCTGGGCCTTCAGCCGCTCTAGGCAGCGCCAGATCTCCAGCCGCACCAGCGGCGCCAGGCCCTCGGTGGCCTCATCCAGGATCAGCAGCCGCGGGTTGGTCATCAGCGCACGGGCTATGGCCAGCATCTGCTGCTCGCCGCCCGAGAGGTTGGCGCCGAGGTTGCGCTCGCGTTCCTGCAAGCGCGGGAACATGGCGTAGACCGTGGCCAGCGTCCACGGCGAGGCGACGCGATGGCGGTTGCCGGCCGTGGCCACGAGGTTCTCGCGCACGGTGAGGTTAGGGAAGATCTGGCGGCCTTCGGGCACCAGTCCCAGGCCCGTGCGCGCCACGCGGTAGGCCGCCTGCCCATGAATCGCCGCGCCGGCCATCTGCACCGTGCCCGCCATCGGCGCGAGCAGGCCCATGATGGTCTTCACCGTGGTCGTCTTGCCCATGCCGTTGCGGCCGATCAGCGTCACGACCTCGCCGGCGCGTACTTCGAGTGTTATTCCAAACAACACCTGGCTCGCACCGTAGGCGGTGGTGATGCCGTCGACCTGCAGCAGCGGCGTGCTCACATCAACTCTTCCTGGTCGCCGAGGTAGGCCTCGCGCACCTCGGCGTTCTGGCGAATCTGCTCGGGCGTGCCGCTGGCGATGCTGCGGCCGTAGACCAGCACGGTGATGCGGTCGGCCAGCGCGAACACCGCGTCCATGTCGTGTTCGACGAGCAGGATGGTGTAGCGGCCTTTCAGCGTCTGCAGCAGCGCCACCACGGACCCGCTTTCGCTGTGGCTCATGCCGGCCATGGGCTCGTCCAGCAGCAGTAGCTTGGGCGTGCCGGCCAGTGTCATGGCGATCTCGAGCTGGCGCCGCTGGCCGTGCGACAGGGTCGCCACACGCCGGTCATGCAAGCCGTCCAGGCCCACCTGGGCCAGCGCGGCGCGTGCCGGTGCTATCAAGGCCGCGTCGCTGGCCGCGCGGCGCCAGAAGCGAAAGCTGCTGCCGGCATGCGCCTGCACCGCCAACGCGACGTTTTGCAGCACCGTGAATTCGCCAAAGACCGAGGTGATCTGGTACGAGCGGCCAAGGCCGGCGAGCGCGCGGCGAAACGGCGGCTCGTGCGTGATGTCGCGGCCATCAAAAGTGATGCGGCCGGCATCGGGCGCAAGCTCGCCGCTGAGCTGGGTGATGAGCGTGGTCTTGCCCGCGCCGTTGGGGCCGATGATGGCGTGCAGCTCGCCCGGCGCCAGTGTCAGCGACAGATCATCCGTGGCGGTCAGGCCGCCGAAGCGTTTGACCAGGCCTTCGACGACGAGGCTGCTCACGACGAACCCTTCTCGCCATGCACCAGCCGCCCATACAGGCCCTGCTTCAGCACCAGCACCACGGCGACGATGAAGAGGCCGATCAACGCGAGCCAATGCTGGTTGATGATCGTGTCGAGCCAAGGCACGCCGAGCTTGAGCGAAGACAGAACTTCTTCCAGGAGCAGCAGCGCCGCCGCGCCGACCACCGGCCCGATGAGCGTGCCCAGACCACCGAGCACGATCATCACGATGAGCTCGCCCGAGACCGTCCAGGCCATGTACGAAGGCGAGACGAAGCGCGTGAGATTGGCCAGCAGCACGCCAGCCAGCACACACACCTGCGCCGAGATGACGTAGGCCGCGAGCTTGTAGCGCAGCGTCGGGAAACCGAGAGCGGCCAAGCGCCGCGGATTGCTCTTGCAGCCGCGCAGCACCATGCCGAAGCGCGAATGCACCAGGCGCTGCATGGCAATGAGGATCAACACCAACAGCGCAAACGCCGCGTAATACAGCGCCCAGGGTTCGCCCAGGTTCAGCGGCCCGAAGCTGCTGCGCGCGGCCAGCGGCATGCCGTCGTCGCCACCGTATTCGCGCAGGCTCACCGCCAGGAAGAAGAGCATCTGCGCGAAGGCCAGCGTGATCATGATGAAGGCCATGCCCTGCGTGCGCAGGCAGATCACGCCCACGGCGGTAGCGACCACGATGCCGGCGCCGAAGGCGATGGCCAGGTGCGCCGGGCCGCTGACGATGCCGTGGTGCGCGGCGACGCCCACCGCATAGGCGCCCAGGCCCATGTACATCGCGTGGCCGAAGCTCACCAGGCCGCCGAAGCCGAGCACCAGGTTCAAGCCGACCGCGGCGATGGCGAAGATGAGGATGCGCGTGAAGAGCGTGACGTAGAAGGGCTGCGACAAGGCGCCGGCGATCACCGGCACCAGCGCCAGCGCGAGCAGCAGCACGCCGGCGACGACGCGGCTGGTGCGCAGCTCAACCATGCTTCACCGGGAACAGGCCCTGCGGCTTGAGCGCCAGCACGGCGGCCATCAGCAGGTAGATCAGCATTGAGGCGATGGCCGGGCCGGCGGCCTGCGCGATCGAGCGTTCAAGGAACTCGCGCAGCAGCGCTGGCAGGAAAGCGCGGCCGACGGTGTCGACGATGCCGACGATGAGCGCGCCAAAGAACGCACCGCGAATCGAGCCGATGCCGCCGGTGACGATCACGACCAAAGTCAGGATGAGGATGGGCTCGCCCATGCCCGACTGCACCGAGACGATGGGCCCGGCCATCAGCCCGGCCAGGCCAGCCAAGCCTGCGCCGAGTGCGAACACGGCACTGTTCAGGCCCTTGATGTTGACGCCCAGGGCCCCCACCATTTCGGCGTTAGACGCCCCGGCGCGGATGAGCATGCCGATGCGCGTGCGGTGGATCACGAGGTACAGCCCCACACCCACCGCCAGGCCGACCGTGATGATGGCGAAGCGGTAGCTGGGGTAGGGCAGCCCGAACAGGTCAACCGTGCCCGTCAGCCACTTCGGCACGTTCATGTAGACCGAACCTGCGCCCCAGATGAAGCGCACGACTTCGTTGAAGAAGAGGATCAGGCCGAAGGTGGCCAGCACCTGGTCGAGGTGGTCACGCTGGTAGAGCTTGGCCAGCGCCACGCGCTCGACGATGAAGCCCAGCAACAGCGTGCCAGGCACGGCGGCCAGCGCCGCGGCGAGAAACGAGCCGCCGCTGGCGTTGTAGGCAGCGGCGCCAAAGTACGCGCCCATCATGTACAGCGAACCATGCATCAGGTTCACGAAGTTCATGATGCCGAATACCAGCGTCAGGCCCGACGCCAGCAGGAACAGCAGCACGCCGAGCTGCAGGCCGTTGAGCAGTTGGGTGAGGAAGAGGCCGGTGGTCACGGATTCGAGATGCTCGCGTTGTGTCGTGCATCATCGCCGATCACACCGAGCGCTCCGGGGCCGGCAACGTCAGGGGAATCACCCAATGTGCATCGCCGGATCTGCGGACGAGCATCGCTGCGACGCCACTCGAGGAGATCCCGATGCCCGTGTCCCGTGTGCCACGCGCCGCGCGCCTGCTTGCCTCTTGGAGCGCTCTTTGGCTGGCCGCTGTCGGCACCGCGACTGCGGCCGAAACGCTGCTGCAACGCGGCAAGTACCTGATGGAGGCTGTCGCGGCCTGCGGCAACTGCCACACGCCGCAAGGGCCAGACGGCCCGATTCCCGGCAAGACACTGGCCGGCGGCCTCGACTTCGACGAAAAGGTCTTCAAAGTCTGGGCCGCGAACATCACGCCCGACAGGGAAACCGGTATCGGCAAGTGGACCGATGCACAACTGATCACCGCCATCCGCGAGGGCAAGCGCCCCGACGGCCGGCTGCTGGCGCCGCTGATGCCCTTCGAGGTCTATCGCGACATGTCGGACCGCGACGTGGCCGCGCTGGTGGCCTACCTGCGCACCGTCAAGCCCGTGAAGAACGTGGTGCCGAAGCCGGAGATGCGCAACTTCAAGTTGCCGCCCTCGTACGGTCCGCCGGTGGGCAAGGTGGCCGATGTGCCCGTCAGCGACAAGGTGGCCTACGGCGCCTACATCGCCGGGCCGCTGGCCCATTGCACGGTCTGCCACTCGACGCCGCTGCCGAGCGGCGAGCCCGACCTGAAGAACGGCCTGGGCGCCGGTGGCATGAAGTTCCCCGGCCCCTGGGGCGAGAGCGTCGCGGCCAACCTCACGCCCAGCAACCTGGCGCGCTACAGCGACGCCGACATCAAGAAGATCATCACCACCGGCACGCGCCCCGACGGCAGCAAGCTCAAGCCGCCGATGGGGGTGCCCTACTACGCCAGGATGAGCGACGGCGACCTGACCGCGCTGGTTGCCTACCTGCGGCAGCTGCCGAAG
>JANLYV010000529.1:0-6829 GCA_031365825.1 Rubrivivax sp.
TCACGCGCGACACCGTCGACCTGATCGTGCTCGACCTGATGCTGCCCGGCGAAGACGGCCTGTCGATCTGCCGCCGCCTGCGTGCGGCCAACGACGCCACGCCGATCATCATGCTGACGGCCAAGGTCGAGGACGTCGACCGCATCGTCGGCCTCGAAGTCGGCGCCGACGACTACCTGCCCAAGCCCTTCAACCCGCGCGAGCTGCTGGCCCGCATCCACGCCGTGCTGCGCCGTCGGCCCACGCCGGAAGCACCGGGCGCACCGTCCAAGGAAGCGCAGACCGTCACCTTCGGGCCGTTCGAGTTCGACCTGTCGTTGCGCCGCCTGTCCAAGAACGGCGAGCAGATCGCGCTGACCACGGGCGAGTTCTCGATGTTGAAGGCGCTGGTGCGCCACCCGCGCCAGCCGCTCAGCCGCGACAAGCTGGCGCAGCTGGCGCGTGGCCGCGAGTTCGAGCCTTTCGACCGCAGTCTGGACGTGCAAGTCTCGCGCCTGCGAAAGATGCTCGAGCCCGACCCAAGCCAGCCGCGTTACATTCAAACGGTCTGGGGAGTGGGCTATGTATTCGTGCCGGACGGTGCCAATTGATGGTGCCAGCTCACCGCGCGAACTGATCAGCCTCGTTGTCGCGCAAGCCCTTAGCTCTCAGCCTCTTCTGGCGCACCTTCTTCCTGCTGGCCATCCTGCTCGCGGGCGGGGTTTTCGCCTGGGTTCAGACGCTCTCGGCGCTTGAATTCGAACCACGCGCGGTGCAGGCCGCGCAGCAGACCGCGGGTTTGGTGAACCTGTCGCGCGCCGCCTTGCGCCAGGCCGACGGCATCAACCGCGTCACGCTCGTCAAGTCGCTCGGCACGCAGCAGGCCATACGCGTCGCGCCGCGCGAGCCGGGGGATCGCTGGGAAGCCTTCGATGTCGACCGTTTCACGCGCCGCGTCAGCCGCGAACTGCGCGGTGTGCTTGGGCCAGAGACGATCGTCGCGCGCAGCGTCAACGGCCAAGCCGGCATGTGGGTGGGTTTCGCCATCGAGCGCGACAACTACTGGCTGCAGGCCCAGGCCAGCCATGCCGCGCCGCTGTCGGGCCCGACCTGGTTCGTCTGGACCGGCATCGCGCTCGTGGCCACGCTCTTCGGTTCGGCCGGCATCGCCGGGCTCATCAACCGGCCACTGAAGCAGCTCTCGTTCGCGGCCAGTCGCATCCGCGGTGGCGACCTCGATTCGCGCCTCGACGAAAACACGCTCACAAGCGAAATACGCGAAGTCAACATGGGCTTCAACCGCATGGCGCGAGAGTTGGCGCGGGTGGAAGAAGACCGTGCCGTGATGCTCGCCGGCATCAGCCACGACCTGCGCACGCCCTTGGCGCGTTTGCGTCTCGAGACCGAGATGAGCGTCAGCGACGAAGAAGCCAAGCGCAACATGGCGCTGGACATCGACCAGCTCGACGCCATCATCGACAAGTTCATGGACTACGCGCGCCCGGGCGAAACACGGCTGGAGCCGACGCTGGCGTCGCGCCTGATCGACAAGGAAGCCGCGGCCTTTCGTGACCCGACGCAGATCCGCATCACCTCGCGCGTGGCCATCGACCTGAAGGTCATGGCCGACGAAACCGAGCTCGGCCGCGTCTTCTCGAACCTCTTCGAAAACGCGCGCCGCTACGGCCGCGGCACCTACACCGGCGTGGCCGAGGTGCATGTGACCTACGTGCGCACGGGGCCGTGGATCATCATCACCGTGCGCGACCACGGCCCCGGCGTGGCCACTGAAAAACTCAGCCAGCTGACCGTGCCATTCTTCCGCGGTGACGCCGCGCGTACCGCCGCCACCGGTGCCGGCCTGGGCCTGGCCATCGTCGAAAAAGCCATGCAGCGCATGGGTGGCAGCCTGGAGCTGAGCAACGCCGCCGACGGTGGGCTGATGGCGCATGTGCGCCTGAAGCGCGCTGAGTAGGCGCTGTCGAGGCGCAGTCAGGGCGCCAACGCGGCGCGTGCTAACAAACAAACGGCGCGGGCTTCGATGGCCCGGCCTTCGCCCACCGCACCCATCTTCTCCGCCGTCTTGGCCTTGACGCTGACCGCGTCGGATGCGACACCCAGCGCCGCGGCGATGCGTTCGCGCATGGCGGGAATGAAGGGCGCGAGTTTGGGCGCCTGCGCGATCACGGTGCTGTCGATGTTCATGAGCAACCAGCCCGCGGCCATCACACGCTCGTAGGCGGCGCGCAGCAGCAAGATCGAGTCGGCGCCGGCGAACGCAGCATCGGTGTCAGGGAAGTGGCGGCCGATGTCGCCCAGGCCTGCGGCGCCGAGCAGCGCGTCGGTGATGGCATGCAGCAGCGCATCGGCATCCGAGTGGCCGAGCAGGCCGTGGCTGTGCGGGATGGTCACGCCACCCAGCACCAGCGGCCGGCCGCTGACCAGCGCGTGGATGTCCCAGCCTTCGCCGATGCGCATCGTGTTCATCGTGTCTCCAGCAGGCGCCGCGCCAGCGCGAGGTCGCCCGGCCAGGTGAGTTTGAAATTTTCCAGCTCGCCGCGCACCAGCCGCGGTCGATGGCCGAGCTGTTCGACCGCGCCGGCTTCGTCGGTCACGGTCGCTCCGGCTTGCTGCAACGCTTGGGTCAGAGCTTGCGTCAACAGCCCATGGCGGAACATCTGCGGCGTCTGCGCGGCCCAGGTGTCACGTCGGTCGGCGGTGCCCACCACTCGGTCGTTAGCACCACGCTTCAACGTATCGGCCACGGGCAAGGCGAGCAGCCCACCGACCTCATCGTCCAGGCAGGCGTCGAGCAGACGATCGACCCACGCCGGCCGCAGCAGGCAGCGTGCGGCGTCATGCACCAGCACCCAGTCGTGTGGCTCCACGCCGCGCACACGCAGTTCCTCCAGGCCTGCGGCCACGCTCGCGGCGCGGGTGGCACCGCCGCAGCGCGCGAGCCACAAACCTTCGCGCTCGGGCGCAGGCACGTGCTGCTCGAATTCGGCGTCGCCCGGCGCCAGCACCACGAGCGTGGCGTGGATGCGCGGCACGGCGCGCAGCGCGGCCAGCGTATGCGCCACCACCGCGCGGCCGGCGAGCTCGGCGTACTGTTTGGGGCCAGCGGCGCCGGCGCGCTCACCCACGCCGGCACAAGGCACCAGGGCAACACAGCGTGGCGCAAGAGTTGGCAAGTGCAGACCTGTCATCGCAGCGATTCTAGAATTCACCCCGTTGACGCTCGTTCACGCCCCGCCGTACCTTGCGGCGGGGCGCTTTGCTTTTTTCGGCTCACCTGCATGCAACTGCCCAGCATCGCCCCCGGCAAACGCTTCACCCTGCCCCGCCCCACCGGTTCGGGCGACGCCGTGCTGCTGGCGCAACTCGTGCTCGAACACGCCGCGCGCAAGCAACTCGTGGCCGTGATCTGCGCCGACCCGGCCGACGCCCAACGCCTCAGCGACGAGCTGCGCTTCTTCGCGCCGACGTTGCGCATCGCCGTCTTCCCCGACTGGGAGACGCTGCCCTACGACACCTTCTCGCCGCACCAGGACCTCATCAGCGAGCGCCTGGCCACGCTGTGGCGCATCCAGCAACGCGAGGTCGACGTCGTGCTGCTGCCGGCCACCACCGCGCTCACGCGCCTGGCACCACCGGCTTTCATGGCCGGCTACACCTTCCACTTCAAAAGCAAGTCCCGGCTGGACGAAGCGCGGCTGAAAAGCCAGCTCACGCTCGCCGGCTACCAGCACGTGAGCCAGGTCGTCTCGCCCGGTGAATACGCCGTGCGTGGCGGGCTCATCGATCTGTTCCCGATGGGCTCGCCCGTGCCTTACCGCGTCGACCTCTTCGGTGACGAGGTCGACTCGATCCGCACCTTCGACCCCGACACCCAACGCAGCCTCTACCCCGTGCCCGAAGTTCGCTTGTTGCCGGGCCGTGAGTTCCCGATGGACGAGCCCGCGCGCACCGCCTTCCGCGCGCGCTGGCGCGAAAAGATCGAAGGCGACCCGAGCAAGTCGCGCATCTACAAAGACATCGCCGCGGGCATCACCAGCGGCGGCATCGAGTACTACCTGCCTTTGTTCTTCGACGTGACAGCGACGGTGTTCGACTATTTCGGCGTAGCTCAAAACCCCGCCGCGCTGGTGCTGCACGGCGACGTCGACGAAGCGCTGCAACGCTTCTGGGCCGACACGCGCGAGCGCCACCGTTTCCTGCAGCACGACCGCGAACGGCCGCTGCTGCCACCCGAAGACATCTTCTTGCGAAGCGAAGACTTCTTCTTGCGCACCCAGGCTTTCGCCACGCTGGCGCTGCGCGGTGCCGAGCCCAGCCCCTGGTGCCGGCCGTTGCCGGATGTCAGCATCGATCGTGGCGCCACCGACCCGTTGGCTGCGCTCGAAGCGCACATCAAAGCCACCCCGCACCGCGTGCTGGTGGTGGCCGAAAGCGCGGGCCGGCGCGAGAGCCTGCTGGAGCTTCTGCGCGACCACCGCATTGACATCCCGGCTGTCAGCTCACTTGCAGAGTTTGTGGATGGCGACGAGCACGCGGCGATTGCCGTGGCGCCGCTGGCCATCGGCTTCCATTTGCTGGATGACGATGCGCACAAGTCGGTGCAATTCATCACCGAGACCGAACTCTTCGCCACCACACCGCAGGCACGCCGGCGGCGCAAGCAGGAGCAGGTGTCCAGCGTCGACGCGCTGATCAAGGACTTGTCGGAGCTGAAGATCGGCGACCCGGTGGTGCACATCAACCATGGCATAGGGCGCTACCGCGGGCTGATCCACATCGACCTCGGCAACGGCGACGATGGTGGTGCCAGCGAGTTCCTGCATCTCGAGTACGCCGACAAGGCCACGCTCTATGTACCGGTGGCGCAGCTGCAATTGATAGGCCGCTACACCGGCGTGAGCGCGGACGAAGCACCGCTGCACAAGCTCGGTTCGGGCCAGTGGGAGAAAGCGCGGCGCAAGGCGGCCGAACAGGTGCGCGACACCGCCGCCGAACTCTTGAACCTGTACGCACGCCGTGCTGCACGCGAAGGCTTCGCGCACCGCTTCAGCCCGAGCGACTACGAAGCCTTTGCCGCGAGCTTCGGCTTCGAAGAGACGGCCGATCAACAAGCCGCGATCCACGCCGTGATCCAGGACATGGTGTCGCCCAAGCCTATGGACCGGCTTATCTGCGGCGATGTCGGCTTCGGCAAGACCGAGGTCGCCTTGCGCGCCGCCTTCGTGGCCGTGCACGGCGGCAAACAAGTTGCCATCCTGGCGCCGACCACGCTGCTCGCCGAGCAGCACTTCCAGACGCTGGTGGATCGCTTCAGCAAGTGGCCGATCAAGATCGCCGAGCTGTCGCGCTTTCGCACGCCCAAGGAAGTCAAGGCGGCGATCGAAGGCATTGAAGACGGCACCATCGACATCGTCGTCGGCACGCACAAGCTGCTGAGCCAGACGGTGCAATTCAAGCGCCTGGGTTTGCTCGTCATCGACGAAGAACACCGCTTCGGTGTGCGCCACAAGGAAGCGATGAAAGCGCTGCGCGCCGAGGTCGACGTGCTCACGCTGACGGCGACGCCGATCCCGCGCACGCTCGGCATGGCGCTCGAAGGGCTGCGTGATCTGTCGGTCATCGCCACGGCGCCGCAGCGGCGCCTGTCGATCAAGACCTTCGTGCGCAACGAAGGCACGAGCACGATCCGTGAAGCGGTGCTGCGCGAGTTGAAGCGCGGTGGCCAGGTCTACTTCCTGCACAACGATGTCGAAAGCATCCAGCACCGCCGTGAAAAGCTCACCGAGCTGCTGCCCGAGGCACGCATCGCCGTGGCGCATGGCCAGATGCCCGAGCGCGAACTCGAGCGCGTGATGCGCGACTTCGTGGCGCAGCGCCACAACCTGCTGCTGTGCTCGACCATCATCGAGACCGGCATCGACGTGCCCACGGCCAACACCATCGTCATCAGCCGCGCCGACAAGTTCGGCCTGGCGCAGCTGCACCAGCTGCGCGGCCGCGTCGGCCGCAGCCACCACCAGGCCTACGCCTACCTGCTCGTGCCCGACATCGAAGGGCTGACCAAGCAGGCGGCGCAGCGGCTCGAGGCCATCCAGCAGATGGAGGAGCTGGGCTCAGGTTTTTATCTGGCAATGCACGACCTGGAGATTCGCGGCGCCGGCGAAGTCCTGGGCGAGAACCAGAGCGGCAACATGATGGAAATCGGCTTCCAGCTCTACAACGAGATGCTCGGCGAAGCCGTGCGCGCGTTGAAGAACGGCCGCGAGCCCGACCTGCTTTCACCGCTGGGTGGCCTCTTCGGCGGCAGCACCGAAGTCAACCTGCATTCACCCGCGCTCCTGCCCGACGCCTACTGCGGCGATGTGCATACACGTCTGTCGCTCTACAAACGCCTGGCCACGGCGCAAAAGCCCGAGGCCATCGACCTGATGCTCGAAGAGATCACCGACCGTTTCGGCCGCCTGCCCGCGCAAGGCCAGACGCTTTTCGACACGCACCGGCTGCGCGTGCTGGCCAAGCCCTATGGCGTGCTGAAGATCGACGCCGGCCCGAGGCTGATGCACATCAGCTTTCGCGCCAAGGCGCCGATCGACCCGCGCCGCATCATCGAGCTGGTGCAGAAAAACCGCCACATCAAACTCGCCGGCAACGACAAGCTGCGCATCGAGCGCGAAACGCCCGAGCCCGGGGCGCGTGCCCAGCTGATTCGCGATGTGTTGCGATCGCTCGGCACGCCGAAGCAGACCGAGGTCGCCTGACCATGGCGCACGAATTCGCACCCGGCCTGTTCATCCGCGGCATCACGCCACCGCTGCGGCTGGCCGACTTC
>JANLYV010000581.1:0-10354 GCA_031365825.1 Rubrivivax sp.
CCACGCCTTTCGCCGACGAAGTCAACTTCATCCTGCGCGAGGCCGGCCGCTACCTCGCCGTGGCGCCGCAGCGCAGCGACGTGCGCTCGATCTGGGTCGGCTTGCGGCCGCTGGTCAAACCCGACGATGAAGACGGCGCCAGCACCACGACCACCAAGGCCTTGTCGCGCGAACACACGGTGCTGGTCGGGCGCTCCGGTTTGGTCACCGTCACCGGCGGCAAGTGGACGACCTACCGCGCGATGGCCGAAGACGTGCTGGAGCGCGCCATGGCACGCGGTCTGCTCGAGCGGCGCAGCGCCGGTGTGACCGAGCGGCTGGCGCTGATCGGCGCCGCGCCGGGGCGGCCGCTGGGCGAGCCGCCGGGCGAGCATCTCTACGGCAGCGAGGCCGACGCGTTGCGCGCCTTGCCCGGCGCCAAACACTGGCTGTGGCGCGACGGCGCGGGCGGCTTGAGCGAAGCCATGGTGCGTTTCGCCGCGCGCTTTGAGATGGCGCGCGATGTCGAAGACGTGCTGGCGCGGCGCTCGCGCCTCTTGTTCCTCGACGCCGCCGAAGCCGCGCGCCAGGCCGAAGCAGTGGCGTTGATCCTGCGCGACGAGCTCGGTCGCGGCTTCGACGCCAAAGCGTCGGTGGCGTTGTTCAAGACATTGGCGGCGCAGTACCAGCGTTTGCCCTGAGCCGCGTTCACCGTCGCACTACAGCGCCGACGAGTACTTCACCGAACAACCATAGGGCCGCGTCGACGCGAGGCTGATGGCCTTGCCCGCCAGCGTCTCAGCCAATGCCGCGTTGACGTGGTTGGTGGCGCCGGGGATGTCGGCCGCGTTGGCGCTGGCCTTGCTGTCGATGGCGCCGGCGTAGACCAGCTTGCCGGCGGGATCGATCACATACATGTGCGGCGTGGTGCGGGCGCCGTACGCGCGGCCGACCTTGCCGTCGCTGTCCATCAGCGTCGCGCTGGCCGCGGCCCGGTGGCCCAACATCCAGCTGCTCATGGCCTCTGGGCTGCGGTAGTCGCCGTGGTCTTTGCTGGTCGAGTTCACCGCCAGCCAGACCACACCCTTGTCGACGGCTTTTTTCTGTGTTGCCTGCATGTTGCCCGCGCCGTAGTGCTTGACCACAAACGGGCAACCGGGGTTGACCCACTCGAGCACCACGTGGCGGCCCTTGAAGTCGTTGAGGTTGACGGTTTTGCCGCTTGCGTCGACGGCGCTGAAGGCCGGTGCCGATTCGCCCACCGCGACAGCGGCGAATGTCGGCGTGGTGGCGGCCAACACGAGGGCGGCGCAGCTGCTGATCATGGCGTTCATCGTCAGGCTCCTTGGCAAATGTTCAGTGCTCAGTGCGGCAGGCCGGCCAGCGCGTCGCGCACTTCCTGCACCGTCAGGATCTCGCTCAGCAGCCGCGGCGCGGCTGCGCCCGGCACGTACAGCGCATAGACGGGCACGCCGCTGCGGCCCAGGCGCGTCAGTTCAGCAGTGATGTTAGCGTCGCGCCGGGTCCAGTCGGCGCGCAGCAGTGCCACCTGCTGTTTCTCGAACGCCGCCACGACCTCGGCCCGGCCCAAGGTCGTGCGTTTGTTGACCTGGCAGGTGACGCACCAGGCCGCGGTGAAATCGACGAATACCGGCCGGCCGGCGGCATTGAGCTCGGCCACGCGCGCCGCGCTCCAGGGCAGCCAGCCAGCCTCCATCGCCGCCACTGGCCTGGCCGCCACCGACCATGACGGCAGCGCCCAGGCCAGCGTCGCGGCCAGCACGAGCAGCGTCGCGGCGTTCAAGCTGCGCCGGCCCCATGCGCCCATGCCAGCCAGGCTGTTCGAGCCCCAGGCCCAGGCCAGCCACGACAGCGCCAGCAGCGTAGCCAGCAGCGTCACGGCGCCGTCGATGCCCACCTGCTGCCCGAGCACCCACACCAGCCAGATGGCCGTGGCCCACATCGGGAAAGCCATCAGCACCTTGAAGTGCAACATCCATGGCCCCGGCCGCGGCAGCGCGCGCGCCAGTCCCGGCCAGGCGCTGGCCGCGAGGTAAGGCAGCGCCATGCCCAGACCGAGTGCGGCAAAGACGAGCAGGGCCTGCGCCGCCGGCAGCGTCATCGCCAGCCCGAGCGAGGCGCCCATGAGCGGCGCGGTGCAAGGTGCGGCGACGACCACCGCCAGCACGCCGGTCAAGGCATGGTCCACGAGCGGATGTTTGGCGCGTGCGCTGCCCACGGCGTCGGGCATCAGCCAGCGCACTTCGAAGACACCGGCGAGGTTCAGCGCGATCAGACAGAAGAGCGCGGCCAGCGCGGCGACGATGTAAGGGCTTTGCAGCTGGAAGCCCCAGCCGAGCTGTTCACCACCGGCACGCAGCGCAAGCATCAGCAGCGCCAACGCGACGAAGCTTGCCACCACGCCAGCGGTGTAGGCCAGGCCCGAGGCGAGCAAGCCGCGCCGGTCGTGTGCGTGCGCGGCAAAGCCGAAGACCTTCAGCGCCAGCACCGGGAAGACGCAGGGCATCAGGTTCAGCAACATGCCGCCGACGAGCGCGAAGGCCGTTGCTACCAGTACCGCGCCGAATGCGGCCGGCGCGACCGGCACCACTGGCGCAGCTGCCGCGGGCGTGCCGCTGGTGACGGCGCCGCCGCCCAGGGCCGGCAACGCGGGTGCGGCCGCCACCACGATGGCCGGCCAGGGTGTGCTAACGCGCAAGGTAAGCTGCACACCGGCAGCTTCACCGGCCGTGGCGAACACCGCCGGCATCAGCGTGGGTGACTCGGTGCGCTGCGCATCCAGCGGCAGGCGCGCGCTCCAGGCGTTGCCATTCCATGCGGCCTGCGGCTTGGCGGCGTTCTGGATCACGCCCGCGGTTTCGGGCAGGAAGTCGATCGCGCGGCCGGCCCAGCCTGGTGGCAGCCCCGTCACCCGCAGCACCAGCTCCTGGCCTTCGATGCGGGCCTCGCCTTGCGCCGCGGCCAGCGTACGCGGCATGGCGGCCTGTGCCGCCTCGAACAGTGCGCGGTGGCCGGCGGTGGCGCTTTGCGCCGGCACGCTGAGCGCGAAGTCGCCCGACTCGGGAATGCACACGTCCTTGCACACCAGCCAGTCCGCATGCAGCTGAACCTTGAGTGCTTCGCCCTTGAAGTCGGCGGGAATGGTCACAGGCACGGGCAGCAACAGCTGGCCTTCGTAGCCGTAGTTCATCAGCGGGCCGATAGGTAGCTTCTGCGGCGTGGGCCACTGGATGTCGCCGGCATTCACACCGTTTGGCAACTTCCATTCCAGCGTCGTCGGCAAGCCCGAGTCACCGGGATTCTTCCAGTAGGTGTGCCAATGCGGCTGGTGGCGGATGTGCAGCCCGAGCCACATCGTCTTGCCCGGGGCCACGCCTTGTGGCGCATGGGCCAGCAGTTCGGCCTGCACCTGCGGGGTGGTGACGGTCGCCGACGGCGCAGCGATGGCCGCAACTTGGGCGGCCAACAGGCTGGCACAGAGCAGGAAACGCAACATGAACTGTGGATACGCTTTCAAGGTGACGGCGATTTCACCACCCCGTCGGCCGATGTGCGCCGCGGCAACTTTCGCGTTTCGCCGATGGCCATCAGGAAGAACGCTTCGTCGGGCAGCGTCGCGTCACGACGGGCCTGCGCCAACGCGCGCGGCGGCTCGTCCAGGGACTCGTCGGTGAGTGCAAAAGTTCCCCAGTGCATGCCCATCGAACGTTTGGCGCGCAGGTCGCGATGGATCATCACGGCCTCGGCCGGGTTGACATGCTGCGTGCTCATGAACCAGCGTGGCTCGTAGGCGCCCACCGGCAGCAGCGCCAGATCGAAGCCCTGTTCGCCCTGGCGCGCGGCGAAACGCTCGCGGATGTCGCGGAAGTCTTTCGAGTAGCCGGTGTCGCCGGCGTGGAAGAGATGGAAGTCGGGCGCGAACAGCGCGTAGCCGCCCCACAGCGTGCGCAAACGGTCGTTCAAGCCGCGACCCGACCAGTGTTGCACGGGCGTGAGCACGATCTCGACCTGGCCCACCTGCTGCGACTGCCACCAGTCGAGCTCGACCACGCGCGTCGCGCCCTTGGCTTCGGTCCAGGCACGGTTGCCCAAAGGCACGATGAACAGCGGCGCGCCGCCCGGCTGCTGCTGCAGCGCGACGACGCTGGCTTCGTCGAGATGGTCGTAGTGGTTGTGCGAGACGACCACGGCGTCGATGTGCGGTAGTTGCGCCAACGCGACGCCTGGTGGCTGCGCGCGGCGCGGGCCGATGAAGCTGAGTGGCGAGGCACGCTCCGAGAAGATCGGGTCGGTCAACACATTGATGCCGCCGAGCTGCGCCAGCAGTGTGGCGTGGCCGATCCAGGTGATGGCCGGCAACATCGCCGCGCCGGCCTTGGCATTGGCACGGATGAAGTCGAGATCGGGCTTGACGCTCGGCGTGGGTTGCTGCGGCGGCCGCGGCAAGCCGTCGCGAGAGGCCGCGAGTTGCCATTGCATCAGCGCGAGCATGCCCTTGGGTTCGAAGCTGATGTAGTTGTTCTGAAAGCCCTGCTCGCGGTGGTGCGGCGGGGGCACCGCTGCATCCATTTGCGCTGCATGCAGCGGCTCGTTTGAGATCGCCAACATGAACAACAAGAAACCCAGGCAGCACAGCGGTGAACCCATGGCCAACATGATGTCAGCAAACGACGACAGTAGCTTTTGGGTAGCCAGCGCGGCCGGAGAATCTCCGTGTTTGCCCTATAATCGATTGGCTTTTCTGACCACTGACTTGAAGGTACCCGGTGTCCAAGCAAGTTTCCATGGACCCCTGGGCCGACGAGGACGATGCGCAAGACAAGCCGATCAAGCGCCTGACGCGTGAGGAAGCGCAGGCCTTGTCGAAACGACTGAGGTCGGTCTCCCCCTGGAAGGTGGTTGCCGCGCAGGCTGTGGTTGGCCTGGTGGTGTCACTGCTGGCGGGGTTGATCACGCAGTCCATGACGGGGGCGTGGTCGGCACTGTGGGGTGCTGCCGCGGTGGTGGTGCCGGGTGCCCTGATGGCGCGCGGCGCGACCAGCAAACTCAACAATGCGTCGCCGGCCGTATCGGCTGTAAGCCTCATGTTGTGGGAGATGGTGAAAATCGTGACCGCGGTCGCCGTGCTGGTGCAGGCGCCGAGGTGGGTGCAGGCACTGAACTGGCCGGCGTTGTTGTCGGGTTTGGCGCTGTGTACCGCGGTGTATGCGTTCGCGCTGGTATGGCGCAACAAAGAAGTCTGAGTTCGATCCTTTAATTAGCGACAAACCGATGGCAGCCGAATCCCTAGCGCCGACTTCTGGCGAATACATCGCCCACCACCTGACGCACGCGCAAAACGCCAAGCCGGCGTCGCTGGTCGACCTCTCGGTCGTCAACTTCGACTCCGTCTTCTTCTCGGTGCTGCTCGGCGTCATCGGCTGCGGCCTGATGTGGCTGGCGGCGCGCAAGGCCACGTCTGGCGTGCCCGGGCGCTTCCAGGCCGCAGTCGAGTACCTCATCGAGATGGTCGACAACCAAGCCAAGGGCATCGTGCACAGCGCCCACAGCCGCAAGCTCGTGGCGCCGATGGCGCTCACGGTGTTCGTCTGGATCTTCCTGCTCAATGCGATGGACCTGCTGCCGGTCGATCTGCTGCCGCTGATCTGGGAAAAGATCGTCGGTGCGTCGGGCGGCGACCCGCATCATGCCTACCTGCGCGTCGTGCCCACGGCCGACCTGTCGGTGACGCTGGGCCTGTCGCTGGCAGTGCTCATTGCCTGCCTCATCTACAACGTCAAAATCAAAGGCATAGCCGGCTGGTCGCATGAATTGATCGTGGCGCCGTTCGGCACCGTCAAGCTGTCGAGCAATCCGCTGAGCTGGCTGGGCTTCCTCTTGATGTGCGTGGCGAACTTTGCGATGCAGATGCTGGAGTTCGTCTCCAAGACCATCTCGCACGGCATGCGGCTGTACGGCAACATGTATGCCGGCGAGCTGATCTTCCTGCTCATTGCCTTGCTCGGCGGCGCCTTCACGCTGTCGTTCACCGGCTTTGCCTTGGCGCTGGTGCACATCCTGGCCGGCACTGCGTGGGCCATCTTCCACATCCTGATCATCTGGCTGCAGGCCTTCGTCTTCATGATGTTGACGCTCGTCTACATCGGACAGGCGCACGATTCGCACTAGTCTGGAAATTAGGCACATCGCAGCAATTCTTTTCCCTCGGGCGTCATTGATCGACCCTCTCTCCTTTCTCGTCAACCTTAGTTATCAAGGAATTAAAAATGGAACTCATCGGTCTCGTTGCCATCGGCGTTGGTCTGATCATTGGTCTGGGCGCCATGGGTGCTTGCATTGGTGTCGGCATCATGGCCAGCAAGTACCTTGAGTCGGCCGCTCGCCAGCCTGAGCTGATGGGCGAATTGCAGACCAAGGTGTTCTTGTTGCTCGGCCTGATCGACGCGTCGTTCATCATCGGCACGGGTATCGCGCTGTGGTTCACCACTGCCAACCCGTTCATTGCCCAGCTAGCCCTGCTGCCGAAGTGACTTTTTGGGTGGCCGCCGTACGCCAAGTACTGCGGTTTCGAACTGCTTGCCCTGACCAGGGCAGGCCGACCCTTCACTGCGATTGAGGCCATGCCGTGAGTATCACCAGCACCCTGATCATTCAAATGATCGTGTTCCTGATCCTGATCTGGATCATGATGAAGTTCGTCTGGCCTCCCATCATTTTGGTGCTCGACGAACGCGCGAAGAAAATTGCCGAAGGCCTTTCAGCCGCCGACAAAGCCAAGAGCGAATTGGCCGAGGCCAACAAACGCGTCGAGGCACAACTATCGGCCGCTCGTGACGACGCCGCCAAGCGGCTCGCCGACGCCGAGCGCCTGGCGCAAAGCATGATCGAAGAAGCCAAGGGGCGCGCCAGCGCCGAAGGCGCCAAGATCATCGCGGCCGCCCATGCCGAAGCCGAGCAGGAGGCGGCCAAGGCGCGCGAAGCCTTGCGTGAGCAGGTCGCAGGTCTCGCCGTCAAGGGCGCCGAAGCCATCCTGCGCCGCGAAGTCAATGCCGGCGTGCACGCCGAGCTGCTCGGTCGGCTCAAGGCCGAGCTGTGATCGCGGGGCGGCACCATGGCTGAAATCGCCACCATCGCCCGGCCTTACGCCGAAGCGCTGTTCCGTGTCGGCGGCGCTGCGACCATCGCCGCTGAAGTGTTGGCCCTGGGCGCGGTCGCGGGCGACACGCAGATGCGCCAGTTCGCCGACAACCCGAAGGTCGGTGTGAGCCAGGTCTTCGAGGTCATCACCGACGTGCTCGGCCGCCAGGGCGTGATGTTGTCGGCACCGGTGCAAAACCTCTTGCGCGCGCTGCTGGACAACGGCCGGCTGCAGGCCATGCCGGCCATCGCCGAGCAGTACCGCGCGCTGGTGAACGCCAAGGGCGGCGTTTCCGACGCGCGCATCGAAAGCGCTTTCGCGATCGATGCGACGCAGCTCGCCGAGGTCATGGCCGCGCTGGAAAAGCGCTTCGGCCGCAAGTTGAAACCCACCGTCGCCATCACGCCCGAGCTGATCGGTGGCATCCGCGTCCTGGTCGGTGACGAGGTGCTCGACACCTCCGTCAAGGCCCGTCTCGAACAGATGAGGGCCGCGTTGACCGCCTGATGGCGATGTCGACACAGGCCCCTTGAATCCTCCTTCAGGAATTAGTCAGGAAAAAGCGCATGCAACTCAATCCCGCAGAAATTTCCGAGCTGATCAAGAGCCGCATCGAAGGCCTGGACCACAGCGCGCAGGTCAAGAACCAAGGCACCGTGGTCTCGGTCACCGACGGCATCTGCCGCGTGCATGGCTTGTCGGACGTGATGGCCGGCGAGATGCTGGAATTCCCGCCCACCGCCAGCGGCCAGCCGACCTACGGCCTGGCGCTGAACCTCGAGCGCGACTCGGTCGGCTCAGTCATTCTGGGCGAGTACGAGCACATCAGCGAAGGCGACACCGTGAAGTGCACGGGCCGCATTCTCGAAGTGCCGGTGGGCCGCGAGCTCATCGGCCGCGTCGTCAACGCGCTGGGCCAGCCGATCGACGGCAAGGGCCCGATCAACGCCAAGATGACCGACGTCATCGAGAAGGTGGCGCCGGGCGTGATCGCGCGCCAGAGCGTGAGCCAGCCGGTGCAGACCGGGCTGAAGTCGATCGACTCGATGGTGCCCATCGGCCGCGGCCAGCGCGAGCTCATCATCGGCGACCGACAGACCGGCAAGACGGCGGTGGCGATCGACACCATCATCAACCAGAAGGGTCAGAACATGACCTGCGTCTACGTGGCGATCGGCCAGAAAGCCAGCTCGATCAAGAACGTGGTGCGTGCACTCGAAGCCAATGGCGCAATGGACTTCACCATCGTCGTCGCCGCCAGCGCTTCCGAGTCGGCGGCGATGCAGTACGTCTCGGCCTACTCGGGCTGCACCATGGGCGAGTACTTCCGCGACCGTGGCGAAGACGCGCTCATCATCTACGACGACTTGTCCAAGCAGGCCGTGGCCTACCGCCAGGTGTCGCTGCTGCTGCGCCGCCCGCCGGGCCGCGAAGCTTTCCCCGGCGACGTGTTCTATCTCCACTCGCGCTTGCTGGAACGTGCGGCGCGCGTGAATGCCGCCTACGTTGAAGCCTTCACCAAAGGCGAAGTCAAAGGCAAGACCGGTTCGCTGACGGCGCTGCCGATCATCGAGACGCAGGCTGGCGACGTCTCGGCCTTCGTGCCGACCAACGTGATCTCGATCACCGACGGCCAGATCTTCCTGGAAACCAGTCTCTTCAACGCCGGCATCCGCCCCGCCATCAACGCCGGCATCTCGGTGTCGCGCGTGGGTGGTGCGGCGCAGACCAAGCTCATCAAGGGCTTGTCGGGCGGCATCCGTACCGACCTGGCGCAGTACCGTGAACTTGCCGCCTTCGCGCAGTTTGCGTCCGACCTCGATGCCGCCACGCGCAAACAGCTCGACCGCGGCGCGCGCGTCACCGAACTGCTGAAGCAGGCGCAGTACTCGCCGCTGCCCATCAGCATGATGGGCGCCACGCTCTTCGCCGTGAACAAGGGCTACCTCGACGACGTCGACGTGAAGAAGGTGCTGGCGTTCGAACACGGCCTGCACCAGCACCTGAAGTCCAGCCATGCCGCGCTCGTCGCCAAGCTCGAGAACGACAAGGCGATGGACAAGGATGCCGAGGCCGAACTCACCAGCGCCGTCGCCGCGTTCAAGAAGTCGTTTGCGTGACCTCTACCCACCCGTTCGCCCTGAGCCTGTCGAAGGGCCGGCCAGGGCTTCGACAAGCTCAGCCCGAACGGTGGGCAACCAGAAGGCCCTGACATGGCAGTAGGCAAAGAGATACGCGGCAAGATCAAATCGGTGGAGAACACCAGGAAGATCACCAAGGCCATGGAAATGGTGGCCGCTTCAAAGATGCGCAAGGCGCAGGAGCGCATGCGTGCGGCGCGGCCGTACGCGGACAAGATCCGCAACATCACCGCGAACCTGTCCAAGGCCAACCCCGAATACAAGTCGCCTTACCAGCGCACGGGCGGCCTCGACGGCAAGGTCAGCAAGGCCGAAGGCTTCATCGTCGTCTCCACCGACAAGGGTTTGTGCGGTGGCTTGAACACCAACATCCTGCGTGCCGTCACGCAGAGGATGAAGGACGTGCAGGCCGCTGGCGGTACGGTGCAGGCGGTGGCCATAGGCAACAAGGGGCTGGGTTTCCTCAACCGCTTCGGCGTGCCGGTGACGAGCCACGCGGTGCAGTTGGGCGATGCGCCGCAGCTTGAAAAACTCATAGGCCCGGTGAAGGTCATGCTCGACGCGTTTGTGGCCGGCAAGCTCGACGCCGTGCACCTTTGCTTCACCAAGTTCATCAACACGATGAAGCAGGAGCCCACGGTCGAGCAGCTGCTGCCACTGGTGGCCTCGCGCCTGGAGCAGAGCGACGCCGAAAAGCGCCAGTACCACTGGGACTACATCTACGAGCCCGATGCGCCGACGGTCATCAACGACCTGCTCACGCGCTACATCGAAGCGCTGGTGTTCCAGGCCGTGGCCGAGAACATGGCCAGCGAACAGAGCGCGCGCATGGTGGCGATGAAGGCCGCGACCGACAACGCCGGCAGCCTCATCAGCGAACTCAAGCTCATCTACAACAAGACGCGACAAGCGGCGATCACCAAGGAATTGAGTGAGATCGTCGGCGGCGCGGCTGCGGTCTAAGTTTTTCAAGATCCCAAGGAACTGACATGGCACAACAAGGCAAGATCGTTCAGTGCATCGGCGCGGTGGTCGACGTGGAATTTCCACGCGACTCGATGCCCCGCATCTACGA
>JANLYV010000020.1:0-3108 GCA_031365825.1 Rubrivivax sp.
CTCAATGCCGCGCCAGGTCGGTGTAAGCCGGCGCCGGCTGCGTGAAGTAAGCGTGCAGGATCTGGTAGCACATCAGGTAGTTCTTCTGCTGGAAGCTGGCGTGCGAGATGCCGTTCATCA
The DNA here is from genome assembly GCA_031365825.1 of Rubrivivax sp. GTDB lineage: Bacteria > Pseudomonadota > Gammaproteobacteria > Burkholderiales > Burkholderiaceae_C > Rubrivivax. Next base: position 121 of record JANLYV010000020.1, read on the forward strand.
CACTGAACTGCTTGTCCGGGCAAGGCAGCAGCTTGAAGAAGTCGATCAGGTCGTCCAGGCCGGCGATGCCGTCGAACTGGCCGCGCATCAAGAGCGTGGGCGCCAGGATCTTCGTCGGGTCGACCACCGGCAGCTTGGAGCACATGTCGATGTAGGTGCCGTTGGGCATCGAGTCGTCCAGGGCCAGGATGGCATCGGCGAAGGCTTCGATGGTGGGCTTGTCGGCGCAATCGGGGTGGTCGCGCTCGAAGATCGAATAGACGAACTTGCGGTCGATGGGGCGGCGCTTGCTGGCCAGGAATTCGGGCAGCTTCTTGCGCCGCTGCACGAGCGTGGGCGCGCCTTCGCCGGTCCAGACGAACGCGTCCAGCGCCAGGCGTGAGACACGTTCGGGGTGGCGCTGCGCGAACAGCGCCGCACGCAGCGCACCCGACGAGATGCCATAGGTCAGGAAGCTGCGTTGGCCACGCGTGGCGAAGATGTGGTCGGTGGCTGCGGTCAGGTCGTCTGCGCCGTTAGCGATGTCGCAAAAGATATCGCGGTGTTTGTCGCTGCGGCCATAACCTTCCATGTCCACGCACCAGGTGGTGAAGCCGCGCTGCGCGAACCAGTCCATCACCGACGAATCCGGCCGGCCCGGCACGTTCAAGTCGAAGGTCGGCGTCGAAGCCATCGACGAGCCATGCACGAACAGCACGGCCGGTTTGCCATCGGGCGAGCCGACGAACTTTTCCCAGAGAAACAGGCGCACGTCGCCGTCGGGCGTTTTTTTCGTGGTCCAGTGCGGTACGGCAGTGACGGGGGGCAGGGCACTCATCTCGGGGTCCTTGTCGGTAGGGGTGGATGCAGTCGACTGTCAATCAACTTTTGCGCCGGTCTGTTTGACCACCAGCGCCCAGCGGTCGCGCTCGTCGCGGAAGAAGCTGTCGAATTCAGCCTGCGTGGAGCCCACAGCCTCGATGCCGGTGTCGCTGAAGTACTGCTTGACTTCGGGCGCGCCGAGCGACGCCACCAGTTCGCGCTGCAGCCGCTCGATGATGGCTGGCGGCGTGGCGCGCGGCGCCAGCAGGCCGAGCCAGACGTAGGCGGCGTAGCCCGGCACGCCGGCTTCGGCCAGCGTGGGCACATCGGGTAATTGCGCCGCACGCGTCTGGCCGGTGGTGGCCAGTGCGCGCAGCTTGCCGCTCTTGATATGCGCCACCATGCCGGCCAGGCCGGGCATGGACATGGGCACGGTGCCGGCGAGCACGTCGGTCGTGGCCTGGCCGCTGCCGCGGTAGGGCACATGCGTCAGGCGGATGCCGCTCATCGATGCAACCATCGCCATGAACAGGTGCTGGCCGCTGCCATTGCCCGACGACGCGTAGTTCAACTGCCCCGGCTTTTCCTTGGCCAGCGCGATGAGCTCGGCGACGTTCTTCGCCGGCAGCGAAGGGTGCACCACCAGCACGCCAGGCTCGCGGCCGAGCAGCGAAATCGGCGCGAAGTCGTCGATCGGCTGATACGTCAGCTTCGGGTACAGCGCGGCACTGATGGCGTTGGTCTGCGACGCCAGCAAAAGCGTGTAGCCGTCGGGTACGGCGCGTGCCACGGCTTCGCTGCCGATGGTGGCGCCGGCACCGGGGCGGTTGTCGATGATGACCTGCTGCTTCAGCCGCTTGCCCAGCTCTTGCGCCAGCACGCGGGTCGGCCCGTCGACAGCGCCGCCGGCGGAGAAGGGCACGATGATGCGGATCGGGCGGTTGGGGTAGTCCTGGGCGGTGGCGGGGGCGCTCGAGGCCAGCGCCGCAACGCCGAGAAGCAGTGCCGGCAAAAGGATGATGTGCATGTGCTTTGGGAGTTAGGCGTCGAGATCGATCTTGCGTTCGCGCGCCAGCTTGGTCCAGCGCGCGATGTCGGCGCGTATGAAGGCGCCGAAAGCCTCGGGCGACATCGGTTGCGGCTCGACCGCCTCGGCGGAAAGTTTGTCGCGCAGGTCCGCACCTGTGAGCACGCTGTTGAGCGTGTCGTTCAAAGTCTTCAACACCGGCGCGGGCAATGCGGCCGGCGCCACCACGCCGTACCACTGCACCGCGTCGAAGCCCTTGAAGCCGGCTTCGGCCATCGTCGGCACGTCTTTCAGTGCCGGGTGCCTGGACGGCCCCGTCACCGCCAGCGCACGCACGCGGCCTGATCGGATATGCGGCAGCGCCGCGGCCAGGCCGGGGACCATGGCCTGGGTCTGGCCGCCGAGCAGGTCGGTGAAGGCCGGGGCGATACCGCGGTAAGGCAGGTGCACGATGAAGGCGTCGACGGCCTGCTTGTAGAGCTCCATCGTCAGGTGCGTGAGCGAGCCCTGGCCGGCCGAGCCGTAGCTCACGCGGCCCGGATTCGCGCGCAGGTAGGCGCGCCACTGCGCCATGTCGTTCACCGGCAGCGCGGCGTTGACCACCAGCACATTGGGTGTGCTGCCGATCATGCCCACCGGTGTGAAGTCCTTGATGGCGTCGTAGGGCAGCTTGCTGCGCGTGGCCGGGCTGGTGCCGTGCGTGGCGACATAACCCTGCAAGAGTGTGTAGCCATCGGGTGCGGCGCGCGCAGTGGTCTGGCAGGCGATGGCGCCACCACCGCCGCCGATGTTCTCGACCACGATGCCTTGGCCGAGCGCGCGCGCCCAGCGTTCGGTGACGGTGCGGCCGACGAGGTCGCTGCCACCGCCGGCCGACACCGGCACGATGTAGCGCAGCGCTCGCGACGGGAAGGCCTGCGCCTGCGCCGACGGCCAAACGAGGCACGTGGGCAGCGCGGCCATAGCGGTCAATACCTTGCGGCGACGATCAACGGTGATCACGACTCGAACCCTCCTTCAGCACGCAACGCCTGCGCCAGCGCACCACACAACAGCGCGATGAATTGTTGCGCCAGTGCCGGCTCGGCCGCGCCGGTGGCCACGGCGGCGGTGTAGAGCGTGGCCAGTTCGAACGCGGCGGGCAGGGCGGCCACCAGCGC
>JANLYV010000071.1:0-28712 GCA_031365825.1 Rubrivivax sp.
GCGGTGCTCAACGGCGAGAAGACGTGGATCTCCAACGGCGGCATCGCACACTTCTACGTCGTCTTCGTGCGCAGCGGCGAAGCGCCTGGCAGCCGCGGTATTTCGGCCTTCATCGTCGACGCCGGCACGCCCGGGTTCGAGGTCGCCGAACGCATCCGGCTCATCGCCCCGCACCCGATGGCGCGGCTGCGTTTCGCTATCTGCCGAGTGCCACTGACACAGCGCAACGGCGCCGCCGGGGAAGGCTTCAAGGTGGCGATGCGCACGCTCGATGTCTTTCGCACCTCGGTCGCCGCGGCCGCGCTCGGCTTCGCGCGCCGCGCGATGCACGAAGCCTTGCAGCGCGCACGCACCCGGCCGATGTTCGGCCAGCGCCTGGCCGATTTCCAGCTGACGCAGGCCAAGCTCGCCCAGATGGCCACCACCATCGACAGCGCGGCGCTGCTCACCTACCGCGCCGCGTGGTTACGCGACCAGGGCGCGAACGTCACCAAGGAAGCGGCGATGGCCAAGATGGCGGCGACCGAAGGCGCGCAGCAGGTGATCGATGCGGCGGTGCAGATCTTCGGCGGCCTGGGCGTGGTGAGCGAACAGCCGGTCGAGCGGCTGTACCGCGAGATTCGCGCGCTGCGCATCTACGAGGGCGCGACCGAGGTGCAGCAGCTGATCATTGCGCGTGAGTTGTTGCGCACGAATTAAGTCACTGGCCCTGACCGAGCGCATCGCGGCCGCCTGCGGCCGCAGAATCACGCGCCCTCGTGAACCCCGCATGAACCGCCCGCCACGCCTGCTGCCGTTCGTCTTTGCCGCCCTGACATGCGCGGCGCTGGTTGCCTTCGCAGCCTTCAACCTGTCGCGCGAGCGTGACCTGTCGATCGAACAAACGCGCGGCGACACCACGAACCTGGCGCGCCTGGTCGAAGCGCACTCGCGCCAGCTGCTGCGCCGTGTCGACGCCGTGCTGGCCCAGGCCGTGGTGCTGGCCGCGGCGAGCCCGCTCCCTGCGCCCGCTGCGTGGCGCGCGCTGCTGCCCGAGGACGGGCTCGTGCACCACGTGGAGCGGCTCGACGCGTGGGGGGGCCACGGGGCCGGCCCTGTCGATGCCGGCGCCGCCGACGCGGTGCGGCGCAGCGAATGGTTCCAGGCGCTGCGTGATGGGCCCAGCTCGGTGCCCAGCTCGGCGCCCGGCCCTGCGTCCCAATTTGGCCGCGCGCAGAGGGCGCGCGACCAGCACTGGCTGGTGCCCGTGGCGCGCCGCATCGACAGCCCTTCGGGCGGGTTCGACGGTGCCGTGGTGGCCTGGGTCGACTTGTCGACGCTGCAAGCCGTGCTCGACCAGATCAACACCGGCACCAACGGCTTCGTCACGCTCTTCCTGCGCCAGGGCTGGCTCATCGCCACGGCGCCGGCCAACGCCGCGCTGTTCGAGCGCAACTGGCTCGATACGCCGATGTTCAAGGAACACCTGCCGCGCAACGCCAACGGCACGGTGCAGCAGGTGGTGGTGCGCGACGGCACCGAGCGTGTCTACAGCTACCGTGCGCTGGACGACTATCCCGTGGTGGTCTCGGTCGGATTCTCGATGACCGATGCGCTGGCCGATTGGTACAGCCGCGCGCAGCTCGATGGGGTGCTGGTGGCGGTGATGTCGGCAGCCTTGTTCAGCGGCGCCGCCATGCTTTCGCGAAACCTCGCACGGCGCGACGCGGCCGAGCGCGCCTTGGCTGAGAGCGCCGGGCGCACGCGCGCCATCGTCGACCACGCGGCCGACGCCATCGTGACCTTCGGCGACGGCGGCCGCATCGAGTCGATCAACCTCGCCGGCCTGGCCATGTTCGGCCATGACGCCGCGTCGCTGGTCGGCCGCGACATCCACACCATCGTGCCCGGCAGCGGCGTTCGGGCCGACCCGGCCGACACTGCCAACGACAGGCGCGAGATCGCCAGCGGTCAGCGCCGCGACGGCAGCAGCTTCCCGATCGAGCTCGGCCTGACGCAAAGCGCGCACGAGGGCCGCACCACACGCATCGCGCTCATCCGCGACATCACCGAGGCGCAGCAGGCGAAGGCAGCAATAGCCGCCGCGCTTGACACCGCCGAGCGCAGCGAAACCTTTCTGCGCACCATCACCGACAACCTGCCGATGCGCATTGCCTACGTCGACCGCCACCAGCGCTACCGATTCGTCAACCGCGCGCACTGCGAACGCCATAACCGGCCGCGGGAAGAAATCGTCGGGCGCACGCGTGAAGAGCTGCTGGGTTTGCCCACCGTGCCTGCCAAGCTGTTGGAAGCGACCACGCTGGTGATGCAAGGTCAGACGACGCAGTACGAGTTCGAGGAAGTTCGCAACGGCGAAACCCGCGTCATGGCGAGTCACCTCGTGCCTGATATCAGCGACGACGGCAGCGTGCACGGCTTTTACGTGGCCAGCACCGACGTCACCGAACGCCACGAGCAGCAGCGCCGTATCGAGCAGGCGCTGGCCGAACGTGAGACGCTGCTGCGCGAGGTCTACCACCGCGTGAAGAACAACCTGCAGGTGGTGCAGAGTCTGCTGAACCTGCAGCGTCAAAGCTTGCCGCCGGGAGCGGCCCGCGCTGCGCTGGACGACAGCGTGGTGCGCGTGCGCTCGATGTCCCTGGTGCACGAGAAGCTGTACCAGAGCGGCACGCTGGCGGCGGTGCCGCTGCGCGACTACACCGCTGACCTGCTGGGCCACATCGGCGAGCTCGGCGGCGCGGCCGCGCGCGGCATCACGCTGCAGGCCGAGGTCGACGAAGTGCAGGCCAGCCTGGATCACGCAGTGCCCTACGGATTGTTGTTGACCGAACTCGCGAGCAATGCCCTCAAACACGCGTTCCCCGAAGGACGCAAGGGCCGTATTGATGTGCGCCTGGTGCGCCAGGCCGACGGGCTGTGGCTGCACGTCGAAGACAACGGCGTCGGGCTGCCGCCGGGCTTCGAGCTGGCGGCGGTGAAGAGCATGGGCTTGCAACTCGCGGCCAGGTTGGCCAAACAGCTGGGCGGCAGCCTGCAGCTGCGCCGTGAATCGCCGGCGTGCTTCTCCGCTCAGTTGGTTAAGCTCGACGCATGAAGGCCGAGTCGATCCTCATCGTCGAAGACGAAGCCATCGTCGCGCTCGACCTGCAGTTGCAGCTGCAGGACCTGGGCTACATCGTCGTCGGGATCGAATCCAGTGGCGACGCCGCCATCGCCGCGGCGGCGGCGTCGCAGCCGTCCCTGGTGCTGATGGACGTGCGGCTGCATGGCGCCATGGACGGCATTGAGGCCGCCAGTGCGATCCGGCGCAAGCACGACATCCCGGTGATCTACCTCACCTCGCACAGCGACAGCGAGACCGTACGCCGCGCCGCCAGCACCGCGCCCTACGGCTACCTGACCAAGCCGTACCAGATCAAGGAGCTGCGTGCCGGCATCGAGGTGGCCTTGACCAAGGCACGCATCGAGCGCCAGCTGCGCGACTCCGACCGCTGGTTCGCGCGCACGCTGCAATGTGTCTCCGACGGCGTGATCCTCACCGACGAGGGCGGCCGCGTGCGTTTCGTCAATCCGGCCGCCGAAGAGCTGACCGGCTGGAGCATCGAAGCCGCGATGGCGTGTGAACTGTCTGAAGTCGTGCACTTCGCGCCCGGCGGCCCCGAAGGCGGCGTGCGTGCCGTGCTGCACGAGGCACTGCACGACGGCCGCGCCACGCCGGTGCAGCATGCCGTGGCCATGACGGCGAAAAACGGCACGGCGCGCGTGGTGGACACGACCGCCGCGCCCGTCGACGACGACCAGGGCAAGCGCCTGGGCGCGGTGCTGGTGTTGCGCGACGCCGCCGAACGCGTGGCGCAAGAAGTGCGGCTGCGCGAGAGCGAAGCGCAGTTCCGCCTGGCCTTCGGCGCTGCGCCGCTGGGCATGGCGCTGGTCTCGTTCAACGGCGTCATCATCCAGGCGAACGAGGCGCTGCACCGGCTGCTGCAAGCGCCACCGTCCGTGCTGCGCGGCGCCAACCACACGCTGCTGACGCCGGAAGCCGACCGCGCGCATGAAGCGCTGAGACTGCAGGAGCTCGGCCTGGCACCGGGCCATGTGGTGCAGTTCGAAAAGCGCTACCAGCGGCCGCTCGACGGCACGTTGGTGTGGACGCTGGTCAGCGTGTCGCTGCTGCACCAGCACGAGCGGCCCACGTGCTACCTGTACCAGGTGCACGACCTGAGCGAACAAAAGGTCGCCGCCGAGCGGCTGGCCGAGCTGGCCGAAGAGCGCATGCGCCGCGAGGCGAGCGACCTGGCCAATCTTGCCAAGACCGACTTCCTCGCGCGCGTGAGCCACGAGATGCGCACGCCGCTGAACGCCGTCATCGGCTTTTCGCAGTTGATGCAGATGGACGAACAGATGGCGCCAACCACCACGCACGCCTACGCCGGCCAGATCCGCAATGCCGGTGAACATCTGCTGGCGCTGGTGAACGACCTGCTCGACCTGAGCAGCGCGGCGCAGGGCAAGCTGAAGCTCACGCTGCAGCCACTGCCCTTGAGCGAACTGGTGAGCCAGGCGCTGCCATTGCTGGAAGTCGAGGCCGCCTCACACGGCATCGCACTTGCCGCCGAGGTTGACCCGGCCTGGCGCGTGATGGCCGACCCGCGCCGCTTGCGCCAGGTGCTGCTCAACCTGCTGTCCAACGCCATCAAATACAACCGCGAAGGCGGCTACGTGCGCGTACACGTGAGCCGCGCCGAGAGCGGCCGCGTGCGGCTGCAGGTGGAAGACGGCGGCATCGGCATGACGCCCGACCAGCTGGCACGCATGTTCCAGCCCTTCGAACGCCTGGGCGCCGAGCGCACCACGGTGCAGGGCACGGGCCTGGGCCTGGTCATCGCCCGCAGCCTGGTGATCGAGATGGGCGGCAGCCTGGCCGTGCGCAGCACACCGCGCCAGGGCACGACGGTGACGCTGGAGCTGGTGGCGGCCTGAGTCAGTGCTGCATAGGCGTTAGCTCATCAAGGCAGCACCGGCTGAAACCCGTCCTCGCCGAACTGCCACAGGAAAAAAGCCCACATGTCGGCCAACCGGCCTTGCGCCTGCGCGCGTGAGCTGCCCTGGCCGTGGCCGGCTTCGTATTCCAGACGCATCAACACCGGCCTGGCGTCGTCTTTGCCCGTGCTCGTGTCGGCACTTTGCACAGCGGCGAGGCGCGCCGCGAACTTGGCCGACTGCCACACATCCACGCGCACGTCGTTCACGCCGTGCGTGAGCATCACCGCCGGGTAGCGCACGCCGCTGCGTAGCGCGTGGTAGCTGCTCATGGCCAGCAGCGCGCGGAACTCGTCCTCCTTCGCAACCGTGCCGTACTCGGGCACGTTGGCCACGCCGTTGGCGCGTTGTTCGGAGCGCACCGTGTCCAGCACCGCCACCGAAGGCACCGCCGCGGCGAAGAGCTCGGGCCTCTCGGTCAGCGCGCGGCCGACGAAGATGCCGCCGGCGCTGCCGCCGTAGACGCCTAACTTTTGTGTGGAGGTGTAGCGCTGGGCGATCAGCCACTCGGCCACGGCGATGCCGTCGCGCCAGGTGTTGGGCTTGGTCGTCTTGTGCCCGGCGCGGTACCAGGCGTCGCCGAACACGCCGCCGCCGCGCACATGGGCGATGGCGTAGACGCCGCCACGCTCCAGCCAGGCCAGCCGCGTCGCGCTGAAACCGGGTGACTCCACCGTGCCGTAAGCGCCGTAGCCGTAGAGCATGGTCGGGTGGCTGCCGTCGAGCTTGAGATCGCCGCGCGACAGGATCGACACCGGCACCATCACGCCGTCGTGACTACGCACCATCACCTCGCGCGCCAGCAGGCCCGGCGGTGCATCGAACTTGCCGACATGCGCCAGCACGAGCGCGCTGGCGCGGCCCGCGGCCGGCTCCCAGCGGAAGTCGACCGCAGCGCGCGTCCATGACGAGACGCGTGCGATCACGCCGTCCTGGCCCTCGTCGGCGTGGCGCAGGCTGACGTCGCCACTTTGCGGCAGCGGCACCGCTTCGAGCGGCCCACCGCTTCGCGGCAGCCGCCACAGTGCGCGGCTCACGCCTTCGCGCCGCGTCACGTACAGGCCGTCACGCGCGCCGGCTATGGATGTGATCACGCCTTCGCCTTGCGGCACCACCAGCGTCGCGGCCCTCAGGTCGGGCGCGCCGGGCTTGAGCTTCAACACCTGAAAACGCGGCGCGCCTTTGGCACTGCGCAGGTAGATGGCGCCATCGGCTTCGCTACCCAGCGCCATCTGGCTGACCTCGTCCGCGCTGTCGACGAGCTTGCGCCAGGCGGCGCGGCCGCTTTTCAGTGCATCGAGCTCGGTCACGAAGAGCATGGCGTGGCGGTCGACACCCAGCGTGACCCATGCGCCGACGAGCCCTTTTCCGGGGAAGACGAAGAGGTGGCCTTGCGCGATCGGCGGCAGCTTCAGCTCGCTCAGCAAACTCGCGCTGAAGACGGCGCGGTCGCTGCCGTCGAGCAGGCGCAAATGCGTCGTGCGGTCGCCGAAACGTTCGGTCGGCGGCAGCGCCTGGTACCCCTGACGCAGCCGTGCGTAGAAGAAGCCCGAGCCATCTGGCAGCCAGGTGACCGCGGCATAGCGGATGCGGTCGATAGCCGCCATCACGGGCTTGCCGCTGGCCACCTCCACCACCTGCAAGGTGCCGATCTCGCCGCCGCCGCTGGCCAGCGCGTAAGCCAGCAAGCGGCCATCGGGTGAAGGCGTGAAGTCGAGGATGGCCACCGGTTTGCCGGCGGCCACCGACAAGGCGTCGGGGTCGACCAGCACACGGTCTTGTGCCGGGTCGGCATCCACGCTTTCGCGCAGGATCAGGCGGAACTGCTGCTCGCCCGGGTTGCGGCGCAGGAAGAAGAGGCGGCCGTCGCGGGTGCGCGAAAGGCTCGTCGTCACGCCGCTGGCGTCGGCCTCCAGTGCCTGGATGCGCGCCAAGAGCGCGTCGCGGCCGGGCAGCCGTGCCAGCACCTTGTCGGTGGCCTCGGCCTGCGCGCGCAGCCACTTCTGCACGCCTTCGTCCTTGACGTTTTCGAGCGCGCGGTAGGGGTCGGGCACGGACACGCCCCAATGCGTGTCGGCCGCATCGCCCGCCGGCCAGGGTGTGGGCATCTCGATGCCGGCAATCCGGCCGGCGTGGCCGCTGTGCATCGGGGTCGTCAAGGCCAGGCAGGTCAAGGTGAGGAGGGGCAGCTTCATGCAAGACTCGAGGCCGTTCAGAAGGAGGCGGCATTGTCCCGGAACCCCAGGCCCAGGCCACCACGCGTATGACGCAGCGCTTGCCCCCGCGTGTGCTGGCCTTGGTCGCCGTGCTCACGCTGCTATGGGGCACGAACTGGATGTTGTTCCCGCTGGCCGTGCGCGAAGTCTCGGTCTGGACCTTCCGCGCGGTGGCCATGCTCGGCGCCGGTGCGATGTTGATGGCGGTCGCCCGCGTGCGCGGCCACAGCCTCGTGCTGCCCAAGGCGCACCGCCCGCGTGTGGTCGCGGCGGCGCTGGTCTACCTGGCGCTGTGGAACGTGGCCAGCACCTACGCCGCGGTGCTCATCCCCTCGGGCCAGGCCGCGCTGCTGGGCTTCACCATGCCGCTGTGGGCCGCACTCATCAGCGGGGTGGTCTGGCGCGAGCCGCTGGCCGGGCGCATGCGCTGGGCCATGCTGCTCGGCGCACTGGGTGTGGGGCTCTTGATGTGGCGCAGCCTGGGCGCCTACGCGCAGGCACCGCTCGGGGTGGGCCTGGGTTTGTTGTCGGGCATCGGCTGGGCTGCCGGCACCTTGATCCTGAAGCGCGGCGGCGCTGGCTTGCAGCAAACGGTGCCGGCCACGGTGCTGACAGCCTGGCAGTTGCTCATCGCCGCCGTGCCGGTGACCATCGGCGCGTTCGCTTTCGCGCAGGGCCCGGCCTTCATGCCCAGCTGGCCGAGCCTGCTGCTCATCGCCTACATCGCGCTCATCCCCATGGCGCTGGGCAACCTGGCCTGGTTCGCCATCGTCGGCCTGGTGCCGGCCAACGTCGCCGGGCTGTCGTCGATCATGGTGCCGGTGGTGGCCATGGCCGCCGGCGCGCTGATGCACGGCGAGCCGCTGGGGCCGGTGCAATGGGCGGCGATGGGCTGTTGCGGCGCCGGCCTGGCGCTGGCGCTGTTGAAGCCGGCCCGCGCCTCGCCTTGACCGACCCGACGAGGCGGCGCAGAGCTCAGTCGTGGCGCGCCCACACCCACGGCCGCGCGACACGATCCGTCGCCTCGAAGGCCTCGATCGCCGCGCGTTGCTGCCAGGTGCGGGCTATCGGATCCAGACCGCTGAGCAGCGTCTGGCGTTCATGTTCGGCCAGATGGAAGCGCATGGCCGCACCACTTGGTGAGCGTACTTCGCAGGTTAGCAAGTCGACAGTCAGCCGCAACGGTGCATCCGCGTCGGTGGCGGCTCGCTCGGCCAGATAAGCCACCGCGTCGACCGGCAGCTCGACCGGAAGCAGCCCGTTGCGCAAGCAGTTGGCGCGAAAGATCGCGCCATAGCTCGGCGCGATGAGCACGCGAAAGCCGAACTGCTGCAGCGCCCACACTGCCATCTCGCGCGACGAGCCGCAGCCGAAATTGGCGCCGGTGATGAGGATCGATGCCTGGCGCCAGGGCTCGCGGTTGAGCACGAAGGCCGGGTCTTCGGCGCCGCCCGCGTCCAGATAGCGCCAGGGCGCGAAGAGCTTGGGGCCGTAACCTTCGCGCGAAGGCGAGGTGATCTCGCGCGAGGGGATGATGACGTCGGTGTCGATGTTCTCGCGCGGCAGCGCAGCGGCGATGCCTTCGACGATGGTGAAGGGCTGCAGCGCGCTCATCGCATCAAGCCTGGCGCGGGTCGGCAATGCAGCCGGCCAGCGCCGACGCCGCCACCGTCGCCGGGCTGGCGATGTGCGTGCGCACGCCCGGGCCCTGGCGGCCTTCGAAGTTGCGGTTGGTGCTGCTGATGACGCGCGGCGCGGGCTGGCCCGGCTGCGCGAAGCTGTCGACGCCGGCGAAGAAGCACAACGAGCAGCCGCTCGTGCGCCACTCGAAACCGGCGGCGATGAAGTCGCGGTGCAGGCCCTCGGCCTCGGCGTCGGCACGCACCTGCATCGAACCCGGCACGACCATGGCCTTGACGCCGGCCGCGACCTTGCGCCCGCGCACGATGGCGGCGGCAGCACGCAGGTCACTCAGCCGGCTGTTGGTGCACGAGCCGATGAAGGCGGCGTCGATCGCCGTGCCGAGCAGCGGCGCACCAGGCTGCAGACCCATGTAGTGCAGCGCATGCTGCCAGGCGGCGCGGCGCGAAGCATCGGGCGCGCTGGCCGGATCGGGTACGCGCATGCCGATGTCGCCGGCGTGCTCGGGGCTGGTGCCCCAGCTGACTTGCGGCGCCAGTGCGCTGACATCGAGTGTTAGCTCGGCATCCCAGTGCGCGTCGTGATCGCTGGGTAGCGTGCGCCAATGTGCCGCGGCGGTGTCGAAGGCCGCGCCTTGGGGCGCGAAGGGCCGGCCGGCGACCCACTCGATGGTGCTGTCGTCGGGCGCCACCAGGCCGGTCCAGGCGCCGAACTCCACCGCCAAGTTGCATAGCGTCAGCCTCGCCTCCACGCCCAGCGCACGCACTGCGGCGCCGCTGAATTCGATGGCCATGCCGCCGCCGCCGGTGCTGCCGAACTGCGCGATCAAGGCCATCGCCATGTCCTTGGCCGTGGCGCCCGCAGGCACGCGACCGTCGAAGGCCACGCGCATGCGCCGCGGCCGCTCGCGCACGAGGGTCTGCGTGGCCACCGCATGCTCACCTTCGGTCGAGCCTATGCCCCAGGCCAGCGCGCCGATGCCGCCCACGGTGCCGGTGTGGCTGTCGGGGCAGACGAGCGTGATGCCGGGCAAGGCAATGCCCTGTTCGGGCGAAACCACGTGCACGATGCCCTGCTGCGCGTGATGCAGGTCGAAGAGACGCACCCCGGCCGCTCGCGTGTGCTCGCGAAAGCCCTGGATGAAACCCAGGCTGATGGGGTGCTGCGTCGCGTCGCTGCGCCTGGGCGAGGTGTCGACCACATGGTCGGTGATGCCGTACACCAGCTCGGCGTGCGCCGGCTTGCGCCCCACCGCGGCCAGCCCGGCCAGCAGTGCAGGGCCGGTGCGTTCGTGCAGGAAGATGCGGTCGATGAAGAGCAGCGAGCGTTGCCCATCGAGGTCGGCAATGCGGTGCGCGTGCCAGATCTTGTCGATGATGGTCAGTGCATTCACGGCGTTATTATGCTGGCGCGTTGCCCGCGAGTGCGTCGCCTGCGGGCGCGCCGGCCATGGCGCGGGGACATCGGCTACATTCGCGCCATGTCGCGCCGGCTCCGCTTCGTCATCCTGTGGCTCGTGGCCCTGGCCTTGCCCATGCAGGGCATGGCCAGCGCCTTGATGGTCCACTGCGGGACCAGCCATCAGCGCATGCAGTTGCATACGCAGGCGCACACGCCGCATGTCGGCTCTGAACACGTGCATCCCGTGCTGGCGCAAGACCATCATGCCGCGCCGGGCGATACGGCCCATGACACCACGAGCAAGGTCAGCTGCAGCGCCTGCGCGGTCTGCTGCTCGGTCTGCGCGCTGCCCAGCAGCGTGCTTAAGTTCGCGGCGCCCGAGCCGTGCACCACGGTCTTCGACGCGCTGGTGCCCACGGTCGAGCCGTTCGCCGCCGAAGGGCCCGAGCGCCCGCCTCGACGCCTGATGGCCTGACTTGCCGCCGCGCCGCGTGCCCAGGCACGCGGCTGCGCGCGAGTCCACTCCCAGCGTGTTTGTGCACCGGCCTGGCCGGTGGCAAACCTGTTTGCACACCATCCGCGAAAGGCCACCATGCCGCAGCTTCATTGCCCCCGACCCTGGCGCTGGTTCGTGCCAGCCGCATTCTTTGCCGCCACGTGGGCAGCCCATGCCCAGCCCGGCTCGCGCGCCGACCCGCTGGATGCCGCAGCCAAGGTGCCGCCGCTGGTGCATCAATCCTCGCTGGCGAGCTATCGCCGCATGGCCGACGACAAGCCGCTGTCGTGGCGCGATGCGAACGACACCGTCGCCCGCATCGGCGGTTGGCGCACGTACCTGCGCCAGTCCCAACAAACTGATGCGCCGCCGCAGGTGGCGCCGCTGGCTGCCCCTCAAGCTACGCCTAAGGCGCCATGAGCAAGGGCATCCGTACAGCCTGGCGCTTCGGCGCCCTGATCGCCGGCACGCTGCTGTTGCAAGGCTGCGCATCGTTCAGCGCCGACGGTGGCTTCGCGCCGGTCGAGCAAACTGCCAAGGACCGCCTCGGCAAGGAACTGCGCTGGGCGCGCACCGAGGCTGACCAGGACCGCATCGACCAGCGTGTGGCGACGCTGCTGGCCAAGCCCTTGACGATGGACGACGCCGTCCAGGTGGCCTTGTTGAACAACCGCGGTTTACAGGCCACGTTCGCCGAACTCGGCATCACCGAGGCCGAGGTCGTGCAGGCCGGGCGTTTGCCCAACCCGGGCTTCCGCTTCGGGCGCCTGACACGCGGCAGCGAGGTCGAGCTCGAACGCGGCCTGCATTTCAACCTGGCGCGGCTGCTGGCCCTGCCTTTCATCGGCCAGATGGAAGCGCGCCGCTTCGAGCAAACCAAGGGCATGGTCACGCTGCGTGTGCTGGCGCTCGCCGCCGAGACGCGCAAGGCCTGGGTCAACGCGCTGGCGGCCATCGAAGCCGTGCGCTACATGCGGCAGGTGAAGGAGGCCGCCGACGCCAGCGCCGAGCTGGCGCGCCGCATGGAACAGGTCGGCAACTTCACCAAGCTGCAGCGCGCGCGCGAGCAGGGCTTCTATGCCGACGCCGCGCTGAACCTGGCCCTGGCCGAACAGGCGCAGCGCTCTTCGCGCGAACGCCTGACGCGGCTGCTGGGCGCATGGGGCGCGCAGACGCAGTTCAGCCTGCCCGAGCGACTGCCCGACCTGCCCAAGCAAGCACTCGACCTGCCCGACGTTGAACGCGTGGCGCTGGCACAGCGGCTCGATGTGATGGGCGCCAAGCTGTTGGCCGAGCAGACAGCACGAAGTCTCGGGCTGACGCGGACCACGCGCTTCATCAACGTGCTTGAGCTCGGCTTGGTGCGCAACAGCTCGAACGAGCTGCCGACCCAGCGCGGTTGGGAGATCGGCGTGGAGCTGCCCTTGTTCGACTGGGGCGGCGCGCGGGTGGCACGCGCCGAAGCGGTCTACATGCAGACGCTCCACCTCGCGGCTGAAACCGCCATCAACGCCCGCTCGGAAGTGCGCGAGGCTTACACCGCCTACCGCTCGGCCTTTGACATCGCCCGCCACCACATGGACGAGATCGTGCCGCTGCGAAAGCAGATCGCCGAAGAAAACGTGCTGCGCTACAACGGCATGTTGATCGGCGTGTTCGAGCTGCTGGCCGACGCCCGTTCGCAGATCACCAGCGTCAACGCCGCCATCCAGGCCAAGCGCGATTTCTGGATCGCACAGGCCGACCTGGACATGGCGTTGATCGGCAAACCCAGCCTGATGTCATCGGCCGGAGCCTCCGCGCCGTCGATGGCGGCCGAGGCCGCGGGCCCGGGGCACTGAACATGAAGGACATCCCCATGCTCGAAAGACACATGCTTTCGCGACGCAAGATGCTCGGCGGCGCCGGCGCCATCACGGTCGCCGCCACCGCCGCGGCCGTCAGCAAGGTGGCCATGGCCGCCTTGCCCGAACCCGTCATCCAGACCCAACCCGACACCATGC
This sequence comes from Rubrivivax sp., assembly GCA_031365825.1. Classification (GTDB taxonomy): domain Bacteria; phylum Pseudomonadota; class Gammaproteobacteria; order Burkholderiales; family Burkholderiaceae_C; genus Rubrivivax. The sequence continues at coordinate 12,801 of JANLYV010000071.1, forward strand.
CGCCGCTGGTGCCCCAAAGTGGCCGGCCCTACAACCCGGTGCTCACGCTCAACGGCTGGACGCTGCCCTGGCGCATGAACCAGGGCGTGAAGGAGTTCCACCTCGTGGCCGAGCCGGTGGTGCGCGAGATGACCCCGGGCTTCAAGGCGCACCTGTGGGGCTACAACGGCCAAAGCCCGGGGCCGACCATCGAAGTGGTGGAAGGTGACCGTGTGCGTGTCTTCGTCACTAACAAGTTAGGCGAGCTGACCAGCGTGCACTGGCACGGCCAGCGCCTGCCCAACGGCATGGACGGCGTGACCGGCCTCAACCAGCCCGGAATTCCACCCGGCAAGACCTATGTGTACGAGTTCGTGGCGCGCCGGCCCGGCACCTTCATGTACCACCCGCATGCCGACGAGATGGTGCAGATGGCCATGGGCATGATGGGCTTGTGGATCACGCATCCGAGGCAGAAGCATCCGCTGATCGACGAGGTCGACCGCGACTTCGTGTTCCTGCTCAACGCCTACGACATCGACCCCGGCAGCTACACGCCGAAGATCATGACGATGCTGGACTTCAACCTGTGGAGCTGGAACAGCCGCATCTTCCCCGGCATCGCCCCGCTGGTGGTGCGCAAAGGAGACAAGGTGCGCATCCGTATCGGCAACCTGACGATGACGAATCACCCCATCCACCTGCACGGGCATGAGTTCCTCATCACCGGCACCGACGGCGGGCCGACACCGAAGAGCAGCCGCCAGTACGAGGTGACGACCGACGTGGCGGTGGGCCAGATGCGGCAGATCGACTTCCTCGCCGACGAAGAAGGCGACTGGGCTTTCCATTGCCACAAGAGCCACCACACGATGAACGCGATGGGGCACAACGTGCCGACGATGATCGGTGTCGATCACAGCGGCGTGGCGCGGCAGATCACCAAGCTGATACCCGACTACATGGTGATGGCCGAGCGTGGCATGAAGGACATGACCGAAATGGAGATGCCGCTGCCCGACAACACGGCGGCGATGATGACCGGCACCGGGCCTTATGGATCGGTCGGCATGGGCGGCATGTTCAGCGTGGTGAAGGTGCGCAAGGACCAGCCCGCGGGCGACTACAAGGACCCGGGTTGGTACAAGCACCCACCAGGCACCGTCGCCTACGAATTCACCGGTGCGCTGCCCGACGCGGCGCGCTTCAAGGCCGAAGGCAGCGGCTCGATGCCACCGCTGGCACGCCCGGCCACCGACACCGAAGTCAAGGTGCGCAAACCCGCCGGCGGCCATTCCGGCCACTGACGTCTCTCTGCAAGGAGTAGCTCCATGAACCCCACAGCCACAGCCACGGCGCTCGCCCTGGCTCTCGCCTTCGTCACCCCCATCGCCATGGCCGCAGGCCAGCACGCCGGCGGCCATGGCGAGTCCGCCATCGGCGAACCCGGCAAGGCGGCCAGCGTCAACCGCACCGTGCACGTCGACATGAGCGACGCCATGCGCTACACGCCTTCGAACATCGATGCCAGGCGAGGCGAGACGATTCGCTTCGTCATCAAGAACTCCGGCAAGGTCAAGCATGAACTGGTGCTGGGCACGGAGAAGGAACTGAAAGAGCACTACGAAGTGATGAAGAAGTTCCCGGAGATGGAGCACGACGACCCGAACATGGTCACGGTCGCCCCGGGCAAGACGGGCGAGGTGATCTGGAAGTTCACCAAGGCCGGCAAGATCGACTTCGCCTGCCTGCAGCCGGGCCACTACGACGCCGGCATGAAGGGCGCGGTCGCCGTGGCGTCCGGCAAGGCGCCGACCAAGGCCGACAGTCATGGCAGACACAAGCACTGAGCGTCGACCCCACGAACCCTGAACCCTCTTGGAAACGGAGACCTATCGTGAAGACCTCAATCAAGACATGGCTCGCCCATGGCGCTATCGCACTGTTTGCGCCATGGCCGGTACTGGCCGACGACAGCCACCACAAGCCGACCGCTGCGGCCGCGGCCCCGGCCACCGACATGACCGACGGCGAGGTGCGCAAGGTCGACCTCGACGCCGGCAAGCTCACGCTCAAGCACGCCGAAATCAAGAACCTGGACATGCCCGGCATGACGATGGTCTTCGTCGTCAAGGACAAGGCCATGCTCGACAAACTCAAGGCCGGTGACAAGGTGAAGTTCAGGGCCATCAACGATGCCGGCAAGTTCACTGTGACTGACGTTCAACTCGTTCGTTAGCCTGCCATGGCCACCACACTTGGGTTTCGCCCATGGGCGCTGAGCCTGGCGCTGGTCGCGCTGTTGGCGGGTGCCGGGCTCGCCTGGCACGAGTGCGTGTTGATGACCGTGGCTGCGGTGGCGGGCCAACGCCTGTTCCTGTGGCAGATGGACATCGCCGCGCCTTGGCAAGCTTGGCGCGCGGGGCTGCACTGCCTGTTCGCCGGGTTGCTCGGGCTGCTCGCGGTCATCGGTCTTGTCGCCCTTGTCGTGACGGGGCTTGCCGGCCTATGGGACATGCAGCATGAGCACACTGCGCTTGCGTGGGTCGCGATAGCCTGCGCCGGCGCGCTCATCACGGCGGTGCAGCGGGAAGGGCCCAGGCGCTGGGCAGAGGCGGGCTTCTGGGCGGTCCTGCTGGCCGGCGCCGGTGTCGGTTTCACCGCGGCCGATGCCGGCTACATGTTCCTGCCCTGTTTCGTTTCCGGCGCAGCGTTGTCGTGGCTGGCATGGTCGAGCTGGCAACTCGCGCGCAACGCCGGTGGGCCGATGATGCGCGCCGGGCAACGAAATTGACGCGTGCGCGCGGCTGGCAGCATGTCGAAACGCAACCCCATCATCCCTACCGAAGGAACTTCATGACCACCCCCACGCGCCCGCACACCCCCATGCCCAGGCTTGGCCGCCGCGTGCTGGCACGGGCCGGCTGCGCTGTGCTCGTCAGCGCATCGGTGGCGCATGCCGAACTCATAGCCATCGCCTGGAACACGAGCCAGCGGTTCGAGCGCAAGCTGAGCATCGCACCAGGCAAGTTCGCCGAAGTCTGCGGCGCGCTGCAGCCGGGCCACAGCGTCGGCTGGCGCTTCGATGCCGACGGCGCGCTGAACTTCAACATCCACTACCACGTGGGCAAGGACGTGCACTACCCGGCGCGCGCCGACGCGGTGCGCAGCCAGCACGGCGAGCTGGCCGTGCCGGCGCCGCAGGACTACTGCTGGATGTGGACCAACAAGACGGCCGGCGTGGTGGCGCTGCAGCTCGAACTCGCGCGCAAGTAGCGTGGGGGCATGCGCCTTGCCCGGCCTGGCGTCGTAAGCTCGGGGTGGACACCACGCCGCAGGGCCACAGGAGCATCGACCATGAAAACCCGCGCAGCCGTGGCCTGGAAGGCCGGCGCACCGCTGACGATTGAAACGGTGGACCTGGCCGGCCCGCGCATCGGCGAGGTGCTGGTCGAAGTCAAGGCCACGGGCATCTGCCACACCGACCAGTTCACGCTCTCGGGCGCCGACCCCGAAGGCCTGTTCCCGGCCATCCTGGGCCATGAAGGCGCGGGTGTGGTGCTCGAGGTCGGCCCCGGCGTCACCAGCGTCAAGCGTGATGACCACGTCATCCCGCTGTACACGCCCGAATGCCGGCAGTGCAAGTTCTGCCTCTCGCGCAAGACCAACCTGTGCCAGCTGATCCGCGGCACGCAGGGTCGTGGCCTGATGCCCGACGCCACCAGCCGCTTCTCGATCAACGGCCAGCCCATCCTGCACTACATGGGATGCAGCACCTTCAGCCACCACATCGTCGTGCCCGATATCGCGCTGGCCAGGATCCGCAGCGACGCACCGTTCGACAAGGTTTGCTACATCGGCTGTGGCGTCACCACCGGCATCGGCGCGGTGCTTTTCACCGCCGGTGTCGAGGCCGGCGCCAACGTCGTCGTGTTCGGGCTCGGTGGCATCGGCTTGAACGTGATTCAAGGCGCGCGTTTGGTCGGCGCGGGCAAGATCATCGGCGTCGACATCAACCCGGCGCGGCAAGCCATGGCGCGCCAGTTCGGCATGACGCATTTCATCAACCCGAAAGAGGTGGATAACGTGGTGGATGCGGTGACCCAACTCACCGACGGCGGCGCCGACTACAGCTTCGAGTGCATAGGCAACACCACCACCATGCGCCAGGCGCTGGAGTGCTGCCACAAGGGCTGGGGCGTGAGCGTGATCATCGGCGTGGCGGCGGGCGGGCAGGAGATCAGCACGCGGCCGTTCCAGCTGGTCACCGGCCGTGTCTGGAAAGGCTCGGCCTTCGGCGGCGCGCGCGGCCGCAGCGATGTACCGAAGATCGTCGACTGGTACATGGAGGGAAAAATCGCGATCGACCCGCTCATCACCCACACCTTGACGCTCGAAGACATCAACCACGGTTTCGAGTTGATGGAGCGCGGCGAGGCTATCCGTTCGGTGGTGGTGTATTGAACCGCAGCATCGATGCCGACGGCCGGCACGTCCACTACACTGAATTGCACCCCGCGCCGCAAGAGCGCGACCTCTGGAGACGCCGATGTTTCGCATGATTGCCCGCGCTTTGGTCCGCGCTTTCGCCCGCACCCTCGCGGCACTTGTTCTGGTGGCACCCTTGCTCGCCAGCGCGCAACCGACGTCCCTCAAACCCATCCGCCTGATCTGCCCCTTCCCGCCAGGCGGCGCCGTGGACATCGCCTCGCGCGCCATTGCGGCTGAACTCGCACGCGTGCTCGGCCAGACGGTCACCGTCGAGAACCGGCCCGGCGCTGGCGGCAACATCGGCGGCGCTGAGGCCGCGCGTGCCACGCCCGATGGCACGACGCTGTTCATGACCACCAGCGGCATCAACGCCATCAACCCGGCGCTGTACGCCAAGATGCCGTTCGACCCGATCAAGGACCTGGCGCCGGTGGTGGCGCTGGTGTCGCTGTCCAACGTGCTGGTGGTGCACCCGTCGGTGAAAGCCAACTCCGTAGCGGATGTGATTGCGCTGGCCAAGGCCGACCCGGGCAAGATGAACTACGCCTCGTCGGGCAGTGGCACCAGCATCCACATGTCGGGCGAGATGTTCAAGTACCTGACGCGTGTCGACATCGTGCACATCCCCTACAAAGGCAGCGCACCGGCGGTGACCGATCTGCTCGGCGGCCAGGTGATGATGATGTTCGACAACATTCCTTCGGCGCTGCCGCACATCCGTGCCGGCAAGCTTCGCGCGCTGGCTGTCACGGGCGCCAGACGCGACCCGCTGCTGCCCGACCTGCCCACCGTGGCCGAGGCCGGCGTGCCGGGTTACGAGTCGGGTGTGTGGTTCGGCCTGGCGGTGCCCGCGGCCACGCCGAAGGAAGAGATCAACCGGCTGAACGAAGCCGCGGTGAAAGGCACCAAGTCGCCCGAATTCATCAAGCGCATGACCGAGCTGGGTTACAGCATCATCGGCAGCACGCCCGAGCAGATGGCCGAGATGAACAAGGCCGAGACGGCACGCTGGGTGCCCATCGTCAGGGCTTCGGGGGCGAAGGCGGACTGATAGTACGGATCATCGTCACCCTCGGCCTGCCACCACTCGGCCCATGCACAACCGAGCGACGCGATGGCGGCTGCAGCCGTCTTCGCTCACGCTTCAGCCGCCGTCGAGCGGGTAGTCGTAGCGGATGAAGCCGTTGAACCTGGCGACCTTGTCGTAGAGCTGCCGCGCGGTGGCGTTGTGATCCTGCGTCAGCCAGTAGAAGCGCGCCGCCTGGCGCTCGCGTGCGGCGGTGGCCACGGCTTCGATCAATGCCCGTGCCACGCCAAGGCCGCGCTTTTCGGGCAGCACGAACAGGTCCTGCAAATAACACGCGACCGGAGCCCACACACTGGTGTGGAAGTAGTAGTGCGCGATGCCGACGAGCCGGCCTTCGTGTCTGGCGCCCAGGCCATGGATGCCGTCCTGGCGCAACAGGCGCGACCAGGTGGTGTCGTAGTCCGCGTGCGTCTTCATGGTCTTGTAGAAGTCCATGTAGCCACGCGCCAGCGGCTCCCATGCCGCACGGTCTTCGGTGCGCAGCGGGCCGATGTGCAGACTCATGGCGTCTTCGCGCCGTGACTGGCCAGCGTACGTTGAAAGAAATCGTGAATGCCGGCCTCGCCCATGCGGCGCGCATCGGCGAGTTCGCCACCACGTGTGGCGTAGAGCACGCGGCCTTCGCTCGAGAGCATCACCACCGCCGGGATGCCCTTCTTCAGCGGCACGTCGTAGCTGGCAGCGATGTCGACGTTCTTGTCGAAACGGCCGACATCGACCTTGACCACGCGGAAGTCGCGCGCCATCAACGCCGCGCTGGTGCCCTGCGTCATTGCCGTGTCGAGCACCTTGCAGTCGCCGCACCAGTTGGCGCCGAACACCACCAGCAAGGGCCGCCTGGCCTGGCGCGCATCGGCCTGGGCCTTCTGGATGTCGCGCCGGGCGTCGGCGGCTTCGTGGTAGGGGCCGTCGGCGGCCTGGATGGCTGAGGCGGCGAACACGAGCAGGAGGCTGGCCAGAAGTTTGTGCATACGCGATGGACGTTAGCTAGGTGGACCGGGGAACAGGGTGCGCGATGCGCCAGAGCACGCCGCTGGGGTCGATCAGCACGAAGTCGCGCATGCCCCAGGGCTGGTCCTGCGGCGGCTCGACACGCACGCCGAAGCTGCCCACCACGCCGCTGGCGACGATGTGCGCGTACCAGTCGTCGGCGTTGGCCACCAGCAGGTGCATCATGAAATTGTGGCTGTGCTCGGCGACATGGAAGTCCTGCAACAGGAAGCTGCACTCGCCGTGGCGGAAGTAGGCCACGCCGCCGACGTTCGACGCCAGCGTGAAACCGATGGCCTGGTAGAAGGCGATGGAGCGCGCGAAGTCGCGCGCCGGGACGAAGGCCTTGATCTCGACGGTGCTGAGGTTCCTGGGCTGCATGGGCCATCATGCCTTCAACAGGCCTTCAATTGGGCGCTGGTGGGCGCACGCGAACAGAAGGTCTGGCGCCAGCAACTCATCGTGGAGCAGTGCCTCGGCCTGCACCGACTCCATCTCCTGGGCCAGCCATTTGGCGGCCAAACAGGTGTCAACCACCGACTTCATCGCTCGTCGCGGCTTTCGCGCAGCAGCTTTTCGGAAGGCGTCTGCCGACGCCCGGCACTAAGCGCTCGGATGTCGGCGGCCAGCTTCTTCAAGTCGTCGTTGAGATTGCGCAGAACGATGTCGGCCATGGCTGCCTTGCGTTGAAACGGGGTGCTCCCGATGATATCGAGCGAGTCCGATGGCACGCCTTGTCCGGTGGAATACGAACACCGGACGCGCCCCTTCGCCGACCGTCTGGCGTCGACGCTGGTGACCCCGTGGGCCGTCATCAGCTGCCTCGGCCACGAGCTGAAGTTGAAGGACATCGGGGTCGATGCCGCTAGCATCGGGCCAGGCAACGCTGTGCGCAAGCGCCAACCTTTTGGCGAACGAGGTACATGCACCATGACCCTGCGATTCGAATCTGATGTCAGCCGCGCGCGTTCGCTGCTGTTCGTGCCCGGCAACCGCCCCGAGCGTTTCACCAAGGCTGCGGCTTCGGGCGCCGACCTCGTATGCATCGACCTCGAAGATGCCGTGCCAGGCGCCGAGCGCGCGGTGGCGCGCGCGTCGGTGATCGCCTTCCTCAAGGCGCAGCAAGGCGGCCATGTTTTTGGTGTGCGCATCAACCGGCTGCCATCCGACGACGGCCTGCGCGACGCCGCGGCCTTGCATGCTGCCGCGGCCGCGCCATGCTTCGTGATGCTGGCCAAGACCGAGAGCGCAGCGGAGGTCGCGCTGCTCGCGGCCTGGCTGCCCGCGACACCCTTGGTGGCCCTGATCGAGACTGCACGCGGGCTGCATGCCGCCCCCGCCATCGCCCACGCCGGCCCGCAGTTGTTGGCGCTGCTCTTCGGCGGTGTCGACATGGCGGCCGACCTAGGCTGCGACCTGGCCTGGGAGCCGCTGCTGCACGCGCGCTCGACGCTGGCTGCGGCCGCGGCAACGGCGGGCATCGGCTGCATCGACGTGCCCTGGCTGGACGTGGCCGACCCGCGCGGCGCCGAGGAAGAAACACGCCGCGTGGCGGCCCTGGGCTTCAGCGGCAAGGCCTTGATCCACCCGTCGCAGGTGGCACCGGTGCACGCCGGCATGGTGCCCACCGCTGAAGTGTTAGCCCGTGCACGCCGCGTGTTGGCAGCGAGCGGCGAGGGCGACGCGGCAGTGATGGTCGACGGCCGCATGGTCGACCGGCCGGTGGTGCTGGCAGCGCAGCGTGCGCTGCGTCGTGCCGGCGAGCTGAACTGAATCGGCCGCAACGGCCCGGAGTGTGCACATGAACGCCTGGAACGCCGACGACGAACGCGCCATCCTCGACAGCATCGACCATTGGGTCGAGAAGGAAGTGCGCCCCATCGCGCGCAAATTCGACCAGGCCGACGAGTACCCGCACGCGCTGGTCGAGCAGATGAAAGAGCTGGGCCTCTTTGGCGCCACCATCGGCCAGGCCTGGGGCGGCATGGGGCTGAGTGCCTCGACCTACGCCAAGATCGTCATCAAGGTGGCTTCGGCCTGGATGGCGCCCAGCGGTATCTTCAACTCGCACCTCATCATGGCCAGCGCCATCGAGCGCTTCGGCACCGAGGCGCAGAAGGCCGAGTTCCTGCCGAAGATGGCCAGCGGCGAATTCCGCGGCGGTATCGGCCTGACCGAGCCCAACGCCGGCAGCGACCTGCAGGCCATCCGCACAGTGGCGCGGCGCGACGGTGACCATTACGTCATCAACGGCGCCAAGACCTGGATCACGAACAGTGGTCATGGCCACGGCCTGCTGCTGCTGGTGAAGACCGACGCCACGGCACAGCCGCGGCACAAAGGCATGAGCGCCTTCATCGCCGAAAAGGGGCCGGGCTTCGTCGTCACCGGCAAGCTGAAGAAGATGGGCTACAAGGCCATCGACACCTGCGAGCTGGTCTTCAACGACTACCGTGTCAGTGCCGATAGGTTGTTAGGCGGCGAAGAAGGCCGCGGCTTCGCGCAGGTCGCCGGCGGGATGGAGCTGGGCCGCATCAACGTCGCCGCGCGCGGCGCCGGCATCGGCCAGGGCGCGCTGGAGATGGCGCTGCGTTATGCGCAGGAGCGCAGCGCTTTTGGCAAACCGATCTGCGAACACCAGGCGATTCAATTGAAGCTGGCACAGATGGTGACGCGGGTGGAAGCGAGCAAGTTGCTGATCGAGCAGGCCGCGCGCAAGTACGACGCGGGCGAGCGCTGCGACATGGAAGCGGCGATGGCCAAGTACCACGGCTCCGAGGCCGGCGCCTACTGCGCCAACGAAGCCATGCGCATCTTCGGCGGCTACAGCTATTCGACCGAATACGAGATCGAGCGCTACTACCGCGACGCGATGCTGATGTGCATCGGCGAGGGCACGAACGAGATCCTGCAGACGGTCATTGCCAGGCAGTTGGTGGCGCGGCACAAGGTCTGAGCCTGGTGCAGCGGGCCAAACCCGCTGACCTGACTAGTGCAGCGGCCCGAAGCCGCTGCGGGGCTTGATCACCCCCGCACCGCCGAGCATGTCCTTGCCGCTGATGCCGGCGAAGAGCGCCGCGGCGCGCACCTTGATTTCCAGCAGCTCGCTGGCGCTGACCGAGTACTGGCCGGTGACCTTGTTGACGTCGACACGGAACTCCACGTCCTTGCCTTTGTGCGACAAGGTGCCGCTGGTGAACTCGTAGTCTTCGCTCTCGAACGGCGCGCCGTTGAGCCCGACGTCGTAGTCCAGGTACTCGATGCGGCTGATCTCGCCACTGGCCAGGTCGAGCGCGCCGGTGGAGGTCACGAGCTCGTCGGTCAGTTCATCGGTGATGGTGATCTGCACCTTCAAATCCACGGCGGTTTCCTTCGAATCACAGGCCGGGGATTTTTGCACGCGGGCCGGTTTGTGCCTTTGTGGCCTAATCCCGCACCCGAACTTTGCATTCAGTGAGTCATTCGCCATGGGCAACAAGATCAAGACCGAAGCCGACCGCCGCGCCACGCCGCCCTCGAAAGCGCCCCCCGGCGTGGTCTTCACGACGGGCAAGGGCCAGAAGGTCAGCCTCGAGCGCGGCTCGCACACGCGCAGCAAGAAGAACCCCGGCAAGCGCCCGCACAAGGGCGGTTGATGGTGGTTGACGGCGCTTGACGGCAACGCACGCGCCGTATCCCTGCGGCCTTGCCCGCAGCGTTTTCGCACCCTCACATGCTGAGACTGACCGAACTGCGCATGCCGCTGGACCATGCGCAGGCAGCGCTGCGCGCGGCCGTGGTGCAGCGCCTGGGCATCACCGACGCGCAGCTGCTGGGCATGAGCATCTTCAAGCGCAGCTGGGATGCGCGCAAGAAGAGCGCCGTGGTGCTGAGCTACACGCTCGACTGCGAGCTCGGCGCGGCCGAGGCCGCGGTGCTGGCGCGCCACGCCGGCGATGCGCATGTGCGCGTCAGCCCCGACATGCGCTACCGGCTGGTCGGCCACGCGCCGGCCGACTTCTTTGCGGTGCAACGGCCGCGGCCGGTGGTCATAGGCTTCGGCCCCTGCGGCATTTTCGCCGCGCTGGTGCTGGCGCAGATGGGCCTGGCGCCTATCGTGCTGGAGCGCGGCCGTGAAGTGCGCCAGCGCACGCAGGACACCTGGGGCCTGTGGCGCCGCGGCGTGCTCGACCCCGAATCGAACGTGCAGTTCGGTGAAGGTGGCGCCGGCACTTTTTCCGACGGCAAGCTGTGGAGCCAGATCAGCGACCCGCGCCACCTCACGCGCAAGGTGCTAGAAGAATTCGTCAAGGCCGGCGCACCGAAAGAGATCCTCTACGTCGCCAAACCGCACATCGGCACCTTCCGCCTGGTGAGCATGGTCGAGAAGATGCGCGCCGACATCGAGGCGCTGGGCGGCGAAATCCGATTCGGGCAGCGCGTGGTCGACCTGCACATCGAGGCCGGCGGCGTGCGCGGCCTGACACTGGCTAACGGCCAGGATGTGCGCACAGACCACGTCGTGCTGGCCGTGGGCCATAGCGCCCGCGACACCTTCGAGATGCTGCACCGGCGCGGTGTGGCCATGCTGGCCAAGCCGTTCTCGGTGGGCTTTCGCATCGAACATCCGCAGAGCCTGATCGACCGCGCGCGTTTTGGCGCCAGCGCCGGCCACCCCATCCTCGGCGCGGCCGACTACAAACTCGTGCACCACGCCGGCAATGGCCGCTCGGTCTACAGCTTTTGTATGTGCCCGGGCGGCACGGTGGTGGCGGCCACGTCCGAGGCCGGACGTGTGGCCACCAACGGCATGAGCCAGTACTCGCGCCAGGAGCGCAACGCCAACGCCGGCATCGTCGTCGGTATCGATCCTCAGGACTACCGACAAGATGGCCAAAGCAGCGGCACCGTCTCGCCGCTGGACGGCATTGCCTTCCAGCGCTTCTGGGAGTCGCGCGCGTTTGCACTCGGCGGCGAGAACTACCAGGCGCCGGGGCAGCTCGTCGGCGACTTCGTGCATGGCCGCCACGGCAGCGCGCTGACGCGCGAGTTCGGCACGGTGCTGCCGTCGTACAAGCCGGGTGTGCTGCTGACCGACCTGAACGAGCCCGGCCGCGAGAGTCTGCCGCCGGCGGTGCTGACCGCCATCCGCGAAGCGCTGCCGGCCTTCGAGCGCCAGATCAAGGGCTTCGCCATGGCCGACGCGGTGCTCACCGGCGTCGAAACGCGCACCTCGTCGCCGCTGCGCATCCCGCGCGGCAAGGACCTGCAAAGCGTGAACGTGCAAGGCCTGTACCCGGCTGGTGAAGGCGCGGGTTATGCCGGCGGCATCATGTCGGCGGGGGTCGATGGCATCGAGGTCGCCGAGGCGTTGGGGGCGAGTATTTTGGGTGTTAGTCGCCTCTAAACGAGTTTGTACCCGTCGCCATGCGACACAAGTTGCGCCCGATACAGATGCCGCTGAAATCCCACGAACACGCCGCGCACCTGCTCGGGCTGCCCCAGCTCCTTGAATGCATCGGATAGCGCGTTCTGGTACTTCAGCTTCAGCAGCGGTGACAGCTTTTCAGCATCCAGCTCATCAACGCCATGCGCCACGTACTGCGCCAGCACGAACTCGACGAAGGCCCGCTGCTTGTCGGTGAACTCGTGTGCCGCCGCCGAGGTCGCTGCTGCGGCGCGCGCGGCCCGGGTCACGGGCTCGGCCGCGAAAGCAACATAGGCCAGCACGTCGAACAGATCGCTGTGTTCGGCCTCGATGATCTTCTGCATCTCGGCCAGCGGTTCGCGGCCGAAGCCCTTGTCGGCCAGGCCGGCGAGCAGCGCCTTGCGCGTGTCGGGCACGCTCCAGATGCGGCGCAGTTCGTCCTCGTCGTTGAAGAACTCCGGCAACGCACCGAACAGCACTTCCAGAAACTGCGCTGCCGACATCGGCCGGCCATCCGCGCTCCAGAACGTCGTCGCCGTCATGTGCTGAATCCTGCGTTCCTTGCCGTCGGCGAGCTTGACCCTGATCCTGGCATTGGGTGGAGGTGGGCCGGGCGGTGTCGGTTCGCCAGCCGGCACGTCGGTCGCACCGCTGCCGGTGCCCGGCGTTCGTGATTCAGGTTCGATCGGCTCACCATCCCACTCCGGGTCGCTGAAGTGGTGATGTGCCTTCACGAAGTCGTAGATCGTGAAGTGGTCCTTGCCGTCGTAGAGACGCGTACCACGGCCGATGATCTGCTTGAACTCGATCATCGAGGCCACCGGCCGCATCAGCACGATGTTGCGCACGTTGCGTGCATCCACGCCGGTCGAGAGCTTCTGCGACGTGGTCAGGATCGTCGGGATGGTCTTGTCGTTGTCCTGGAAGTCGCGCAGGTGCTGGTCGCCTATAGCGCCGTCGTTGGCTGTCACGCGCACGCAGTAGTTCGGGTCGCGACCATGGGAATCCAGGGTCTTGGCCTGGTTGATCAGGTCGCGCACGGCCAGCGCATGCGCCTGCGTGGCACAGAAGACAAGCGTCTTCTCGCGCGGGTCGATCATCCCCATCATGAGCTTGACGCGGTAGGCCTCGCGCTCCTTGATCTCGATGATCTTGTTGAAGTCCTTCTCTTCGTAGCGCTTGCCGGCTTCAATGTCACCGTCCAGCACCTGGTCGTCGGGCGTGTAGACGTACTCGTCCAGCGTGGTGGCGATCTGCTTGACCTTGAACGGCGTCAGGAAACCATCGTTGATGCCCTCTTTCAGCGAGTAGGTGAACACCGGCTCGCCGAAATAGCTGTAGGTATCGGCGTTGATCGTGCGCTTGGGCGTCGCCGTCAGGCCGAGCTGCACGGCCGGCGCGAAGTAGTCGAGGATGGCGCGCCACGTACCTTCGTCGTTAGCACCGCCGCGGTGGCACTCGTCGACGACGATGAAGTCGAAGAAGTCGGCCGGGTACTCGCCGAAGTACGGTGAGCCGCCGGGGCCACTCATGAAGGTTTGGAAGATGGTGAAGAAGATGCTGCCGTTCTTCGGCACGCGACCCTTTTTTCGGATGTCGGCCGGGGCTATGCGCACCAGCGCATCGTCGGGAAAAGCCGAGAAGGCGTTGTAGGCCTGGTCGGCCAGGATGTTGCGGTCGGCCAGGAACAGGATGCGCGGGCGGCGCGTCGGCTCGGCGCCGCTGCGCCAATCGGACAGGTTCCAGCGGCTCTGGAACAGCTTCCACGCGAGTTGGAAGGCGATGAAGGTCTTACCCGTGCCGGTGGCCAGCGTCAGCAGGACGCGCGTGTTAGCGGATTTCGGGCCCGCCTCGATGACTTCCAACACGCGCGTGATGGCGATGTCCTGGTAGTAGCGCCCCTGCCAGGTGCCGCCCTTGTCCTCGAAGGGCACGGCGGCGAAGCGGTCACGCCAAAGGTTCGCGTCGCCGAAGCTCAGCTGCCACAGCGCATCGGGCGACGGATAGACGGCCACCTCGCCCTCGGCACCGGTGGCCATGTCGATGCCGTAGATCGCCTGGCCGTTGCTGGCGTAAGTGAATCTCAGCGCCAGCTTCGCGGCGTAGCTCTTGGCCTGGCCCACACCTTCGGTCAGCGGCTTGTCCCAGGCCTTGGCCTCGACCACGGCGAGCTTGGTGTTGCGGTAGACGAGCACGTAGTCGGCGATCTCGGCCTTGGCCCTTCGGCTCTGTCCACCCTTGCCGCCGCTGCCCTCCAAGCGGCCGAGCGTGATGCCGTGCTCGCGCAACACGCGGCTGCCGTCGACCACGCCCCAGCCGGCTGCCTTCAGCGCGGGGTCGATGTGCTCGGCGCGGGTTTCGGCTTCGTTCATCGTGCGGCCCCGCCGCCCATGCCCTGCTTCATCAGCACGGGGTGCTGGTTGGCGAATCAGCTCGCCACATCGGCCTGATACGGCTTGACCAGCGCAATCGCTTCTTCGACCTCTGCGGCAGTCGAGAACTGGCCCGCACGGTATTTGCGGTTGCGCCAATCGCGCAGCGCATCCAGTTCGTCGAAGCGGCCCTGACCCAGACCCAAGGCTTGCGCGGCGCCCTCGAACACCGTCGCATGGTGGCCCTTGTCGCTGGTGGCGCGCCAACCCTGTGCGCAGGCCACCGCCAGGCATGCCAGCAGCACGGCATCCCAGGCCGCATCCATACGTGTGCCGGCGGACACGACGGTTTGCTGCGCGTCGTTCAGCTTCACCTGCGCCGCCTGCAGCCATGCCACCACGTCGCGGGCATTGGCGGCCAGCGGCTGCAACGGCGCATCGGGCTCACTGGCCAGTTGCTTGAAGGAGCGCAGCATCGAAATCTCCGATCAATGGGACCCGCGGCCCTTGCACCACGCCCAGTGCAAAGCTCTCACCGCCACGAAGCTGGTTCCTGAATGAATCGATGGTACAGACCGTTGCATGCACAGCCCGCCCCAGGTTACGCCCCACCGGCTTCAAGGCGGCGTTGAGCTTGAGTTCAGACGCTCGGCCCAGCACCAGCAAATCCAGGTCGCTCGCGGCTCCGGCCGCGCCACTCGCGACCGAGCCGAAGATCAGGGCCACGTCCACGCCCGGCAGGCCCAACAAGGCGTCGCGCAGCGTGCGCACCAACGCGCTGTCTTGCTGCATCAGCGTCACCAACGGGGCCAGGGCCGGGTCGGTGCTGGCGTAGTAGCGCGGCAGCCCGTCCTGCTGGCGCCGCGTGACGAGGCCAGCAGCCGTCCAACGCTTCAGCAGCCGCGCTACGCCACCAGGGTCCAACCCGGCTTCGGCTGCCAGCTCACGCTGACCGAAGCCGCGCTCGGGCTCGGCGAACAGGGCCCGCAGTGCACGCAGGCGGCCCAGGCTGCCGAACACTTCGACGAGGGTAGATTCGTTCATTCGGAGGGTGATGACGTTTTGTCTACGATGTAGATAATTTGACTACAGTGTAGATCAAGTAGCTACGGTGTAGGCAACTTGTCATCATGCGGCGTAACCCCACCGACGAAATCGATGCGGGCGCTCAAAGCACGCCGGTGAAGGCTTGGTGGAGCAGGGACTTCTTCAATGCTGCCAGTGCTGCAAGCTTTTGCTGGTAGAGGCTTTGAAGGCGTTGGGTTTCCGTGGAGAGGGCGTCGAGCGTCTGAACCAGCAGCTTTTGTTGCGCGACGGGCGGCCACGTTACTTTGATGGGATGAACCTGATTGCGATTGAGCGCAGGGTTTGCTGTGCCAGAATCCAACCGCCTCACGTCAAGGCCAGCGAAGAGGTAGTAGACGAATCGCGGGTCGTTCGCTTTGAAGTCTTTCACCCAAAGTGTGGTGTCGTGCGGCCAGTAATCGCCATCCAAGTAGAAAACTTTCCCCAAAGTGCCCTTGCGACCAATCACGACACCCGGTCCTTGTGCCAACGCCTTGTCGTGGTAGCTCTTGATTCCTCCG
>JANLYV010000074.1:0-7164 GCA_031365825.1 Rubrivivax sp.
AGCCGTACCGCGCTGGGCAGCGCGGGGTATTCGTAGATGTAGTCGCCGAGGAAGAGCACCAGGTCCAGGTTCGACGCTGCCACGTCACGCCACGCCGCGTAGTGGCCGTGATCCCAGCGTTGGCAGCTGGTGATGCTGAACCGCAGCGGCGCACTCGCGGCATCTGCGGCCGGCGCCGTGCGCGTGCGGCCGACCATGCTGCGCTGGCCGAGCGCAGTGAAGCGATAGAAATACCAGCGCGCCGATGCCAGGCCCGCGGGTTCGGCGTGCACGCTGTGGGCCCAGACGGCTTCGGCCACCTCGACGCCGCGCGCAGCGATGTTCGTGAAGCCTTCGTCGTGCGCTACCTCCCAGGACACGTTCGCACGTTCGGGCAGATCGTCGCCCACCAGCCGTGTCCACAACACCATGCCGCCCGCGTGCGGGTGGCCCGAGGCGATACCCAGCGCGAAACGGGGGACATCGGCGGCGCGCGCGTGGCGGCTGAAGGCGGGCGCGAGGCCGGCGGCGAGCAGGGTGGTGAGCAGCTCGCGCCGCGGCAGGTCGGGTTGCATCGGCCATGTCATATCACAGCCCGTGATGGCGGCCTGCGCCGCGCTGCCACGGGCCCGGTGGCATCATCCGCCGCCCTCGAATTCCGCCACCCATGCAAGCCACCCCCGTCTCGCTCAACCCGGCGCAATTGCAGGCCGTCTACCACCTGAGCGGGCCTTGCCTGGTGCTGGCCGGCGCCGGCTCGGGCAAGACGCGGGTGATCGTGCACAAGATCGCCAAGCTCTTGCAGACGGGGTTGGCGGCGCGCGAGATCGCCGCCATCACCTTCACCAACAAGGCCGGCGCCGAGATGCGCGAGCGCGCCAAGGCTCTGGTGGGCCACCGTGCCGCGAAGGACCTGGCGGTCAGCACCTTTCACTCGTTAGGCGTGCGCATCCTGCGCAGCGACGGCGAGCGCATCGGCCTGAAGCCGCAGTTCTCGATCCTGGACAGCGACGACGTGCTCGGTGTGTTGCGCGACGCCGGTGGCAGCAGCGACGTTGCTCTGGCGCGGCGCTGGCAGTGGGGCATCAGTCTGTGGAAGAGCCAGGGCCTGAACGCCGACATGGCCCAGGCCGTGGCCGAGGACGACGACCAGCGCGTGGCCGCGCGCGTGATGCGCCGTTACGAAGAACGGCTGGCGGCCTACCAGGCGGTGGACTTCGACGACCTCATAGCCCTGCCGCTGAAGCTCTTGCAGCGCGACGACGAGGTGCGCGCGAAGTGGCAGGCCACCTTCAAACATGTGCTGGTCGACGAGGTCCAGGACACCAACGCCGTGCAGTACGAGCTGCTGAAGCTACTTGTCGGCGATGGCGCGATGTTCACCGCGGTCGGCGACGACGACCAGAGCATCTACGGCTGGCGCGGCGCGACCATAGCCAACCTGAAGCGCCTGCCGCAAGAGTTCCCGCAGCTGCGCATCATCGCGCTCGAGCAGAACTACCGCAGCACCGGCCACATCCTGCGCGCGGCCAATGCAGTGATCGCGCACAACCCGAAGATCTTCGAGAAGAAGCTGTGGAGCGAGCTGGGTGATGGCGAGCCGGTGCGCGTGATCGAGAGCGATGGCGAAGAGCACGAAGCCGAGCGCGCGGTGGCACGCATCCAGTCCTTGCGAGCCGGATCACCAGGGGCCGCTGGCGCGGCCGGGGGTGGCGAGGTCAAGTTCAGCGACTTCGCCGTGCTCTACCGCGCCAACCACCAGTCGCGCGCCTTCGAGCAAAAGCTGCGTGCGGCGCAGCTGCCGTACAAGGTCTCGGGCGGGCAGAGCTACTTCGACCGCGCCGAGATCAAGGACCTGTGCGCCTGGCTGCGCCTGCTGGTGAACCAGGACGACGACCCGGCCTTCCTGCGCGCGGCGACCACGCCCAAGCGCGGCATCGGCCACCAGACGCTGGCTTCGCTCGGCGAGTTCGCGTCGACCTGGAAGGTCAGCCTCTTCGAAGCGCTGTTTTCGCCCAGCCTGGGCGCCGCGCTGAAGGGCAAGGCGATCGACGCGCTGCACGAATTCGGCCGCGGCATCAACGAGCTCGAACAGCGCGCACGCCACACCCGTGGCGGCGACGATGCGCGCGTGCTGCTGCTGGGTTGGCTGAAGGACATCGCCTACGAGCAGCATCTTCACGACGGCGAAGACAGCGAAAAGCTCGCCACTGCGCGCTGGGCCAACGTGCTCGACTTCGTTGACTGGATAGGCAAGCGCTGCGGCGGCGTCATCACCGAAGACGGCGGCCATTTCGAGAGTGAAAGCAAGAGCGTGCTCGAAGTGGCGCAGACCATCAGCGTCATCATCAGCCTGGCCGAGCGCGGCGACGAGCAGGACGTGGTGACGTTGTCGACCCTGCATGCCGCCAAAGGCCTGGAGTGGCCGCATGTGGTACTGGCCGGCGTCAACGAAGGCCTGCTGCCCTTTCGTTCCGGCGACGAGGACATGACGCCCGAGATGACGCAAGAACGGCTGGAGGAAGAGCGCCGCCTGATGTACGTCGGCATCACCCGCGCGCAGCGTAGCTTGGCCGTTAGCACGCTGAAGCGGCGCAAGCGCGGACGCGAGATGGTGCCGGGCGCGCCCAGTCGTTTCATCGCCGAGATGGGTCTCGATGAGGTGACGCACAAGGAAGACCCACGCGAGAAACTGAAGCGGCTGCGAGAGGAGATGGCGGCGCGGCCGGCGCTGGTGCTGGACGCGGGCAAGGGCGGCTGACACGCGCCGCGGCGGCGGCGGCGCTGCGCCTTGATGCAGGGCCGACGCGGTCAGTCACCGCTTGGTCACGTGCCAGGGCCTACAACACAATGCATCACGCCGGCCGCGAACCTCCTGCAGATGCCCAACCTCACCGCGCCCCGCAAGACCAACAAACCACAAGCGACCGTGCCCGCACCCACCGCACCGTGGCGCGTGCAATTGCTGGGCGTGCCCAGCCTGGTGCGCTCCGATGCGGCGGCTGTGCACCTGTCGCTCAAAGACGCGGCCTTGCTCGCGCTGGTGGCCCTGGACGGCCCCGTCGCCGCCGAGCATGTGGCCGCGTTGCTGTGGCCCGCCGTCAGCAGCAAGCGCGCCGACACCAGCCTGCGCCAGCGCCTGTACCGCCTGCGGCGCGACCATGACGCCCACGTCATCCACGGCGGCCCGGTGCTGCAACTCACAGCCGGCGTCGACACCGACCTGGCCGGCTGCCTGGCGCGCGTGGCCAGCGACGAGCAGGCCGGCCGCGAAGCCTTGCTCGGCGAGCTGGTGTTCGACGCGCTGCCCGAGTTGGCCGAGTGGGTGCGCCAGGCGCGCAGCCGCTGGCAAGCGCGACTCGACGCTGCACTGGCCGCCGCCGCGGCGCAGTGCGAGGCCAGCGGCGCCATTGCGCGTGGCCTGGTCTATGCCGAACGGCTGTCCAGCGCCGACCCGTTGAGCGAACACGCGCAGCGCCGCGTGATGCGCTTGCACTACCTGCGCGGTGACGGCAGTGCGGCCATCGCCGCCTTCGAGCGTTTCGAGCAGCGCCTGAAACACGAACTCGGCGCACGGCCGTCGGCCGAAACCATCGAGCTGCTGGCCACCATCGAGCGCGGCGCGCGCGCCCTGCCGTCGCGCCGCGCGGTAGCGCCGGCGAGCCTGATGCGGCCACCGCGGCTGGTCGGCCGCGACGCCGAACTGGCGGCGCTGGCGCAAGCCTGGGCCGGCCAGCGCGTCTTCGTCCTGCGTGGCGAAGCCGGCATCGGCAAGACGCGGCTGCTGGGCGACTTTGTGGCCGGCAGCGAAGCTGCGGCCGGCGTGCAGGCGCGCCCGGGCGATGCCGGCATTGCCTACGCGGTGCTGGCACGGCTGCTGCGCGTCTTGCTTGCGCGCAACAAGCTGGCGCTCGAAGAAAGCCAGCGCGAGGCGCTTGCCTTCGTGCTGCCCGAGCTCGGCAACGCCGCACCACTCGCCGGCCAGGCGCAGCGCCTGGCGCTGCAGCGTGCGGTCGAATCGACACTGGCCGACGCCGTGGCGCAAGGGCTGCAGGCGGTGATCGTCGACGACCTGCATTTCGCCGACGACGCCAGCGTCGAATGCCTGCAATCCCTGACCCAGGCCGACGCGCTGTCGGCCCTGCACTGGGGCTTTGCCATGCGCCCGGCCGATGCCGGCGCTGCCACCTCGGCGTTGTTGTTAGCACTGGAAGAGACGCAGCGCCTGGCGCCGGTATCGCTGCTGCCGCTGAACGGCGCGCAGATGACCGAGCTGCTTACGTCGCTGGCGCTGCCCGGCTTCGACGTGCCCGCATTGGCGCAGGCGCTGCTGAAACATTCCGGCGGCAACCCGATGTTTGCGCTGGAGACGCTGAAGGACATGGTGCTCGGCGACCACGTGGCCACGGCGCTGAGTGCCGGCAGCACCGGCACCACCGCGGCGCTGCGCCTGCCCCAGCCGCGCACGGTCGGGGCACTGGTCGAGCGCCGGCTGGCACAGCTTTCGCCGCCCGCGCTGAAGCTGGCGCGCGTGGCCGCGCTGGCCGGGGCGAGCTTCAGCGCAGAGCTCGCGGCCACGGTGCTGGAGCAGCACCCGCTGGACATCGCCGAGCCCTGGCGCGAGCTTGAGGCGGCGCAGGTGATCGCCGACGGCGCCTTTGCGCACGACCTCATCTTCGAGGCCACGCGTGCCTCGGTGCCGACGCCGATCGCGCGGCTCCTGCATAGACGCATCGCGCAGGTGCTGGTGGCGCAGCAGGCGCCGCAGGCGAGCATCGCCGCACACTGGGCCGGCGCGCACGACTGGGCACGTGGTGGCGAGGCCTACGTGCTGGCGGCGCGGCAGGCACAAAGCGCCTCGCAGCGCAGCCTCGAGGTCGAGTTGTGGCAGCAGGCGCAGTTTTGCTTCGAGCATGCGCGTGACGCTGCGCGCAGCTTCGACGCACGCTGCGAAAGCATCCAGGCGCTGATCGTGGTTCAAGGTGTGGCCCATGCCAACACCGTGATCGACACCTTGCTCACGCAGGCCACCGACACGCCGCAGCGCGTGGCGGCGTTGACGGCGCGCGCCATGGCCGCGCTGATGGCGGCCGACCACCAGGTCGGCGTGGCGGCGGCGCTGGAAGCGGGCGAGCTGGCGCGCCAGTTGCCATCGCCCTGGCCACGCTTCGAAGCCGCGCGGCTGCACGCCGTGGGTCTGGCGCAGGCCGGGCGCGCGGTCGAGGGGCTGGCGGTGATCGAGCCGCTGCGCGCGCTGGTCGAAGCTGAAGGCAGCGTCGAGCAGCAGGGCCGCTTCTGGGCCGACTACGCCTACGTGCTCAACACCGCGCGCAGGCTGCGCGACACGGCGCATGCGCTGGGCCGCGCCACGGCGCATGCGCGCACGCTGGGCGACCTGGCTGAGCTGGCGACATTGACGTCCAACCTGGCCACAGTCAAAGGCAACCTTGGCCATGTTGACGAAGCCCTCGAACTGGCGCGGCGCGCGCTGGCGCTGCAGGTGCAACTCGGCGCCACCGACGGCCCCACCGGCGGCGTGGTCGAGACCTACGTCGGCCTGTACTGCGGCATGTGCGGCCAGTACGGCGAAGCGCTGTAGCGGCTCGACGCCGCGTTGCAGCGTTTCCGGCGCGACGGCCAGACGCTGTGGGTGGCGCTGGCCAGCAACCACCTGGCGCAGCTCTACCTCGAGCTCGGGCAGTTCACGCGCGCGCGCCAGGTGCTGGTGTACGAAGCGCCGGCGGTGGCCTCGGTGCGGGCACGTGGCGCGATGGTGGCGGCGCGCATCGACGCTGCGCTGGGATTGCGTGCCGCAGCAGCGCAAGGCGCGCTGCAGATCCTTGCCCCTGCGGGCGACCCCTACACCCGCATGCTGGCCCTGCTCGACGAAGTGCTAACGCTCGACCCGACGGCCGCCGTGGCGCGTTGCGACGAGGTGCAACGCCTGGCCGGCGCGCTTGAATTTGCCGGCGTGGCGATGCGCGCGAGCCTGCTGCATGCGGCGGCGCTGCACCGCGGCGATGAAGCCATGAAAGCCGCGGCCCTGCTGCGCACACTGCTGCCGCGCCTGGGCGAGGTCCAGCCCGCCGACATGTATGTGCCCGAGGCCTGGTGGATCGCGGTGCAGGCCTTCGATGCCTGCGGCGCCAGCGACGAGGCGACGATGGCGCTGGCGCAGGGCATACGCTGGATCCGGCAGCACGCCTTGCCGCATGTGCCCGAGGCCTTCCGCGACAGCTTCATGCAGCGCAACCCGGTCAACCGCGCCATGCTGGCGGCCGCGAGCCGGCGCTAGCAGGGCGGGCACGCGAGCGCGCCCGTCGCCGTCACGCCGCGCCGCCGGCTCAGCCGTGCACGAAGAAGCCGCGGTCGCGGAACTCGGCGCCCAGCCACCATCGCTGGCCGGCACTGCCGAAGCGCAAGTTGCGCGCACCGGCCTGGCTTTGCAGCGGCTGGGTGACGTGGCCGTCGGCATCGCGCTCGGCACGGTGCGTGGTCTCTTCCGGTACGACCACGGTGATATGGCCGGCGCGGCCTTCGGCCTCGCGGTCGGCGCAGATGATGCCCACACCTCCGGCGTTGGCCGCGGCCTGTAGCGCGGTGGCGTCGAACACGCGGCTCCAGCCGAAGCCCGGGCCGGCGTCGACGAGCCAGGCGAACAGGTCGTCGGCGCGCATCTCGCGCACGCTGTCGTCGTAGATCGCGGCGGGCGTGTGGCCCTGGCCGATCTGCACCAGCGCCGGCGCCGTCCACCACACGCGCGGCAAGTAGACGCCGGCGAGGTAGGCGTAGTCGGTGGCGTAGATGTTGCAGTAGGTGCTGGGCGGCGTGGCTTGGTAGCGCGCGCTGTGGGTCACGTCCAGCCAGTCGGCGAGTCTGATGAGCTGCGCCACGCGCGTGGCGGCGTCGGCGTTGGCGTCGCGTGTGGGCCGGCCTGGCTCGCCTAGCGGGTAGGCGCGTGATGCCGCCGCCGACCGCCGCGCCGACGGGTTGTTTTCGCGCAGGCTCGCCACAGGCCACACCGGCGCCGCCACCTCGGCCGGCCCGGCCGGCGGCAGCGCCGGGCCTTCGAGCCGTGACGCGGCGACGTGGCCGATGAGCTCGCCGCCGCCGAGGTTCGTGCGCACCCGCAGCCAGCCCGGGGCGGAACTGCCGAGCACACGCACCGCCTGGCCTTGTGGCAGC
>JANLYV010000093.1:0-4906 GCA_031365825.1 Rubrivivax sp.
CACCGTGGTGCACATCATGCCGTGGCTGATGGAGCGGCAACTCGACGACGTGGCGGGCAAGCTGCTGCAGCAGTCGCTGGAAGCGCGCGGCATCAAGTTCCTCATCGGCGCGCAGACGCAGGCGCTGATCCCGGACAAGGCGGGACGGGTCATGGCCGTGCAGTTCAAGGACGGCAGCGAGATCCCGGCCGACCTGGTGGTGATGGCCGCCGGCATACGCCCCAATACGGCCTTGGCAGAAAGTTGCGGCCTGCATGTGAACCGCGGCATCGTCGTCAACGACACGATGCAGACCATCACCGACCCGCGCATCTACTCTGTCGGCGAGTGCGCCGCGCACCGCGGCATCGCCTACGGCCTGGTGGCACCGCTGTTCGAACAAGGCAAGGTCTGCGCCACGCACCTGGCGCATTTCGGCATCGGCCGCTACAGCGGCAGCGCGCTCAGCACCAAGCTCAAGGTCACGGGCATCGACCTCTTCTCAGCCGGCGACTTCATGGGCAGCCCGGGCAGCGAAGAGATCGTCATGAGCGACCCGTACGGCGGCGTTTACAAAAAGCTCGTCATCAAGGACGACAAGCTCATAGGCGCGTGTCTGTACGGCGACACCGTCGACGGCAGCTGGTACTTCAAGCTGCTGCGCGAAGGGCGCAAGGTCAGCGACATCCGCGACAAGCTGATGTTCGGCGAATCCAACATCGGCGACGTCGGCCACGAAGGCCACGACCGCGCCGCGCTGATGGCCGACAGCGATGAAGTCTGCGGCTGCAACGGTGTGAACAAGGGTCGCATCTGCAAGGCCATCAAGGAAAAAGGCCTGTTCACGCTGGACGAAGTACGCAAGCACACCAAGGCCAGCGCCTCGTGCGGTTCGTGCACCGGCCTGGTCGAGCAGCTCTTGATGTTCACCGCCGGCGGCGACTACAGCGCCGCGCCGACGAAGAAGGCGATGTGCGGCTGCACCGACGCCAGCCACCAGGACGCGCGCGAAGCCATCCGGCGCGAGCACTGGCTGAGCATAGACGCCGTCTACCGCGGCCTGGGCTGGCGCACGCCCAACGGCTGCGCCAGCTGCCGCCCGGCCATCAACTACTACCTGTTGTCCAGCTGGCCGAAGGAAGCGGTGGACGACCCACAGAGCCGCTTCATCAACGAGCGCAGCCACGCTAACATCCAAAAAGATGGCACGTACAGCGTCATCCCGCGCATGTGGGGCGGCGAGACCACGGCTGACGAATTGCGCCGCATCGCCAACGCCGTCGACAAGTACAAGATCCCCACGGTGAAGGTCACCGGCGGCCAGCGCCTGGACTTGCTTGGCATCAAGAAGGAAGACCTGCCGGCGGTGTGGAAGGACATAGGCATGCCCAGCGGCCACGCCTACGCCAAGGCACTGCGCACGGTGAAGACCTGCGTCGGCAGCCAGTGGTGCCGCTTCGGCACACAAGACAGCACGCAAATGGGCAAGGACCTGGAGCGCGCGCTGTGGCGCATGTACGCGCCGCACAAGGTCAAGCTCGCCGTCAGCGGCTGCCCGCGCAACTGCGCCGAGAGCGGCATCAAGGATGTCGGCGTCATCGGCGTCGATTCGGGCTGGGAGTTGTACGTGGCCGGCAACGGCGGCATCAAGACCGAAGTCGCGCAGTTCTTCGTCAAGGTGAAAACACCCGAAGAAGTGCTGGAGTACAGCGGCGCCTTCCTGCAGCTGTACCGCGAAGAAGCCTGGTACCTGGAACGCACGGTGCACTACGTCTCGCGCGTCGGCCTGGACTACGTGAAGAAGAAGCTGCTCGACGACGCCGCCGCGCGCAAGGCGCTGTGGGAGAAGCTGCAGTTCAGCCTGGATGGCGAGCCCGACCCGTGGTTCGAGTTCGAGAAGGCGCAGGTCGATTTGCGTCAGTTCACGCCGGTGGGGGTGCCAGCATGAGCGCAGAGCAAGGTGAGTGGAAGACGATTTGCCGGGTCGAGGACATCCCCAGGCTCGGCGCACGCCGCGTGCAGCGCGATGCCGGCACCGAGGTCGCCATCTTTCGCGCAGCCGACGACGCCGTGTTCGCCTTGCTCGACCGCTGCCCGCACAAAGGTGGACCGCTGTCGCAAGGCATCGTCTTCGGCCACAGCGTCGCCTGCCCGCTGCACAACTGGACCATTGGCCTGGACGACGGCTGCGCGCGCCCGCCGGACGTGGGTTGCGCGGTGAAGTTCGCGGTGAAGGTCGAGCAAGGCGTGGTGATGCTCGATGCCCATGAGTTGCACACGCTGGCCGTGGGCACGGCGCCGGTGGCCGCATGACACAGACCCGCAGCACCTGCCCGTATTGCGGCGTCGGCTGCGGCGTCATCATCGAAAGCGATGGTCAGCACATCACAGGCGTTAGCGGCGACCCCGATCACCCCGCCAACTTCGGCCGGCTGTGCACCAAGGGCAGCACGCTGCACCTTACGGCGGCGCCGCTGCTGCAACAGCAAACGCGATTGCTGCAACCGATGCGCCGCGCCGAGCGTGGTGGCGCGCTCACGGCGGTAACTTGGGCCAACGCCCTGGACGAGGTGGCACAGCGCTTCGCCAGCACCGTGCAAAACCACGGCCCCGACGCCGTCGGCCTGTACATCAGCGGTCAGCTGCTGACCGAGGACTACTACGTCTTCAACAAGCTCGGCAAAGGCCTCATCGGCACGAACAACGTCGACACCAACTCGCGTTTGTGCATGAGCAGCGCGGTCGCCGGCTACAAGGCCAGCCTGGGCAGCGACGCCGTGCCGTGCAACTACGACGACATCGCCCTGGCGCAGACCATCTTCATCACCGGCAGCAACATGGCCTGGGCCCACCCGGTGCTGTTTCGGCGGCTGGAAGACGCACGCCGCGCCAACCCTGGCCTGAAGCTCATCGTCGCCGACCCGCGCCGCACCGAAACGGCGGAGAGTGCCGACCTCTTCCTGCAGCTGCTGCCCGGCACCGATGTGATGCTGCACCACGCCATGCTGCATGTGCTGCTGTGGGAAGACCTGGTCGATCGCGCCTTCATCGCCGCCCACACCAGCGGCTTTGACGCACTGCGCGACCGCGTGCGCGAGTTCACGCCGGCGCATGCGGCCAAGGTCTGCGGCTTGAAGGCCGATGACATCGTCACGGCCGCGCGCTGGTTTGCCTCGAACACACCGACGCTGTCGCTGTACTGCCAGGGCCTGAACCAGAGCAGCAGCGGCACCGACAAGAACAGCACGCTCATCAACCTGCACCTGGCCACGGGGCAGATCGGCAAACCCGGCGCCGGGCCTTTGTCGCTCACAGGCCAGCCCAACGCCATGGGCGGGCGCGAGGTCGGTGGCCTGGCCAACCTCTTGTCGGCGCACCGCGATCTGGCGAATCCGCAGCATCGCGCCGAAGTCGCGGCGCTGTGGGGCGTGACGGATGTGCCGGCCAAGCCGGGCAAGAGCGCGGTCGAGATGTTCCAGGCCGCCGCCGATGGCGAGATCAAGGCGCTGTGGATAGCCTGCACGAATCCGGCGCAGTCGATGCCCGACCAGGCGACGGTGCGCCGCGCCCTGCAACGCTGCGAGTTCGTGGTGCTGCAGGAAGCCTATGCCTCGACCGCCACCGCGGCTTATGCCGACGTGCTGCTGCCGGCCACCACCTGGGGCGAAAAGGACGGCAGCGTGACCAACAGCGAACGCCGCATCAGCCGCGTGCGCGCGGCCTTGCCGGCGCTGGGCGAAGCGCGTGACGACTGGGCGATTGCGCGCGACGTGGCGCAGCGGCTGGAACATCTGCTGCCGTCGCGCCGCGTGGCGGCGATGGCGAGCCAGTCGATGTTCAACTACGCTAACGCCGAAAGTGTATGGAACGAACACCGCGAGTCGACGCGCGGCCGCGACCTCGACATCACCGGCCTGAACTACGCCAAGCTCGACCAGCCGCAACTCTGGCCCTATCCCGAAGGCGCGACGCAAGGCACCGAGCGCCTTTACACCGACGCGCGCTTCGCCACGCCCGACGGCCGCGCCCACTTCGTCGCACCGGCGTGGAAGCCCACAGCGGAACAGCGCGACGCGCGCTTCCCGGTGTCGCTCACCACCGGCCGCTTGCGTGACCAGTGGCATGGCATGAGCCGCAGTGGCACGCTCGGCCGCCTCTTCGCCCACAGCCCGGAGCCCGCCGTGCAGATGCACCCGCAGGAACTGGCGCGGCGGCATTGGCGCGACGGTGACCTGGTGCGCATCCATTCACGCCGCGGTGAGCAGGTGCTGCCGGTGCAGGCCAGCGACGGCGTGCTGCCGGCGCAGGCCTTCATTGCCATGCACTGGGGCAGCGAATTCGTCAGCGGCGCTGGCGTGAACGCGCTCACCAGCCCGGCGCTGTGCCCGCAGTCGCGCCAGCCCGAGCTCAAGCACGCGGCAGTGCGCGTCGAAGACGCCAGGCTCCCCTGGCAGGTGGTGGCCGCCGCCTGGCTGCCCGAGGCGAGCTGGTTCGCCGTGCGCGAGCGGCTGCGTGCGCTGATGCCGGCCTTCGGTTTTGCCTGCTGCGTGCCTTTCGGGCGCGAGCCCTCGGGCCGCGTCGGCCTGCTATTTCGCGCAGCCACCACCGCCGTGCTAACGCCCGAGGTGATGGCGCAGTTGGAAGCGGCCATGCAGCTGTGCGATGGCCCTGTGCTGCGCTACGCCGACCCGCGCCGCGGCCATCGCCGCGCCATGCGCTTGTTCGACGACGGCACGCTCGCCGCCTTCATGCTCGCCGGCGACGCGCCGGCGCAGGGCTGGGTGCTCGACCTCTTGCAGCAGAACCTCAACGCCGCCGCCTTCGGCCGCGCCCTGCTCGCCGCCAGCCCACGCCCGCCGCAGCCGGTGGCGCCACGCAGCCCGCAGGTCTGCGCCTGTCACGACATCAGCGAAGAGCGCATCGTGAC
>JANLYV010000201.1:0-3150 GCA_031365825.1 Rubrivivax sp.
GCACGCAAGATCCAGGGCCTGCTGAAGAACAGCAAGCTCAAAGTGCAGGGCGCCGTGCAGGGTGACGCGGTGCGCGTCAACGGCGCCAAGCGTGATGTGCTGCAAGAGGCCATTGCGCTGATGCGGCGCGAAGTCGCCGACCTGCCGCTGTCGTTCGACAACTTCCGCGATTGAAGAACGGCCTGAAGATGGGCTTCGACAAGCTCAGCCCGAACGGGGTGACTACTTTGCTAACGCCCATCGTGCTCGCATGCTTGAGCGCGGCGTCGCTGGCGCAAAGCGTGGCGCTTTCCGGCACCATGGGCAGCAAGGCCTTGCTGGTGATCGACGGCGCGCCGCAGATGCTGGCGGTGGGTGAAACGGCCAAAGGCGTGAAGCTGCTTGAGCTGCGCGGTGATGAAGCGCGCATCGAACGTGGCGGCAAGGCGAGCAGCCTGCGCGTGGGCGGCGCGCCGGTGAGCATGGGCGCCGCGGCTCGTGGAGCTGGCGGCAGCGAGATCGTGATGACGGCCGGCTCGGGTGGCCACTTCATCACCGACGGCAGCATCAACGGCCGCGCCGTGCGCTTCATGGTCGACACCGGCGCCACCGTCGTCGCCATGGGGCAGGCCGACGCCGAGCGCCTGGGCATCAACTGGCGCGCCGGCGAACGCGGCGTGGCTTCAACTGCCAACGGCACCATCCCGACCTGGCGCGTCAACCTCGCCTCGGTGCGCGTCGGCGATGTCGAAGTCAACAACATCGACGCGTCGGTCAGCGCGGCGAGCATGCCCTTCATGCTGCTGGGCAACAGCTTCCTCGCGCGCTTTTCGATGCGGCGCGACAGCGACGTGATGCGGCTTGAGCTGCGTCGCTGAGCTTGCGTCGCCGATCAGCGCGGCGGCCGCGCCAGCGCAAACGCCACCGCCGCCACCACGCCCAGCGCGGCCATCACCAGCATCACCTCGCGATAGCCGGCAAGCCAGGCCAGGAGCCCGGCCGCGGCCAGCGGCGCCGCGGCCCGCGCCAACAAGCCCATGGCCCCCATTGCACCGCTGATGCGGCCGATCTGGCTGCGGCCGAAGTATTCCGGCACGAGGCCGCCGCGCACGATCGTCACCAGGCCGTTGGCCATGCCGAAGAGCGCGGCGAAACACAGCAGCGCCACGCTGCCGTCGGCCACGGCGAAGAGCGCCATCGAAGCCGGCATCGCCAGCATGACGAAGAGGCCGACCACGCGCAACGGGATGTGGCGGCCGGCGCTGGCATAGACCAGGCGGCCCAGCACCTGCGCCGGGCCTATCCACACCACCACGGTCAAGGCCTGGGTCGAGCTCCAGCCCTTGGCTTCGAAGGCCGGCATGACATGCGCCCACAGCGCGGCCGAGGCGAATGCATAACAGGTGAAGCACGCGGTGAGCAGCCAGAAGGCGCGCTGGCGCAAGGCCTGGTGCAAGGTGCTGTCCTGCGTGCTGGAGTCGCCGTGCACGCGCGGCGCCAGGCCCGGCCCCTGCAGCGCCCAGGCCTGCAGCGGCGCCACCACCAGCAACTGCACCAGGGCTATGACCACCAGCGCGCCGCGCCACCCAAGGCCCTGGATCAGCGCCTCGCACGCCGGGAACGAGAGCGTGCTGGCAAAGCCGCCCACCAGCGTGAGCGCGGTGATGCCCTCGCGGTAGCGCTCGGGGTAGCGCTGCGTCAGCACGTTGAAGGCCGGGTCGTACAGGCACATGGCCATGGTGGCACCCAGCAGCGCCCAAACGGCGTACAAGGCCCAGGGCTCGTGCACTTGTGACCAGCCGAAGAAGCCCAGCGCCGAAAGCAGCGCACCGGCCGTGAGCACGGCGCGGCCATGGCCTTTGTCGATGGCCGCGCCCACGGCGTAGGTGGCACTGCCCCAGCCGGCCAGGCCGAGCGTGAAAGCACCCATCAAGGTGGCCTTGTCCCATGACAGCGCGCGCATCATCGGCAGCACGAAGGACGAGAAGGCGTAGTACAGCGCGGCCCAGCTGAGGATCTGCCCGATGGCCAGCGCCGCCACCGTCGCGCGAAATCCCGGCACGCCGGGGTTGTGTGCATGCATCCGCGCGATTATCGATAGCCATGCAGCTGTCGCCGCAGCGACAGCGCAGAAGCGAACGAGCGTGCGGATAATGGCCGCTGGACCACCAGCACGAGTGCAGCACCATGGACCTGAACTTCACCGCCGACGAACTCGAATTCCGCGCCGGCATCCGCCAGTGGGTGGCGGCGAACCTGCCCAAGGACATCAGCACCAAGGTGCATGGCGCGATGCGCCTGTCGCGCGACGACATGCAGCGCTGGGCCAGGATCCTGGGCAAGAAGGGCTGGCTCGGCTGGGGCTGGCCCAAGCAGTTCGGCGGCCCCGGCTGGAACGCGGTGCAAAAGCACCTGTTCGAAGAAGAGTGCGCGCTGGCCGGTGCGCCGCGTGTCGTGCCTTTCGGGCCGGTGATGGTGGCGCCGGTGATCATGGCCTTCGGCAACCCCGAGCAACAACAGCGCTTCCTGCCCGGCATCGCCAGCGGTGATGTGTGGTGGAGCCAGGGCTACAGCGAGCCCGGCGCGGGCTCGGACCTGGCTTCGCTGAAGTGCAAGGCTGAATTTGTCAAGGACGGCCGCGGCGACCACTACATCGTCAACGGCCAGAAGACCTGGACCACGCTCGGCCAGTACGGCGAGTGGATCTTCTGCCTGGTGCGCACCAGCAGCGAAGGCAAGCCGCAGACGGGCATCAGCTTCCTGCTGATCGACATGAAGAGCCCGGGTGTGACGGTGCGGCCTATCGTGCTGCTCGACGGTGAGCCTGAGGTGAACGAGGTCTGGTTCGACAACGTCGTGGTGCCGGCCGAGAACCTCATCGGCGAAGAGAACAAGGGCTGGACCTACGCCAAGCACCTGCTGGCGCATGAGCGCACCAACATCGCCGATGTGAACCGCGCCAAACGCGAGCTGGAGCGCTTAAAGCGCATCGCCAAGGCAGAAGGCGTGTACGAGGACCTCCGTTTTCGCGATGAAATCGCCAAACTGGAGGTCGATGTGGTCGCGCTTGAAATGCTGGTGCTGCGCGTATTGTCGGCTGAAAAATCCGGCAAAAACTCACTCGACATCGCGGGTTTGCTGAAAATCCGCGGCAGCGAAATCCAGCAGCGC